>CADBNT010000029.1 GCA_902796125.1 uncultured Erysipelotrichaceae bacterium
TCAACTAGTTTTGTTTTGTTAGAATCTACATCCTAAAATAGAGCAACAAGTCACTCGTATTCTTTTTGTGTTTTTGTGTCCACGACTTGTCCTCCCAAAAGAAAAGGCTCCCATTTTTGGAAACCTGGATATTTGAGATTTTTTAGGCCACGCATTTCTGAGGTGGGGCCAGCGGTACTTCGCTTTTTTCTGGAGAAAAGTTGACCGGGAGTTATGATTTTTCTTTTATAATGATTTGTGCGATGTGCTCGGCTCTTAAATGGTTTTCCACAAGGTCCATCATAAAGGTTGGATCTGTTTCAGTTTTAGCAGCTTTTGAAAACTTCCGTTCCTGTTCTCTTAGAGCGTCATAGAATGTCTCGCCCATAACTGAATACGCATATTCATCCGCATCTTGTTCTCTTTCTAAAACTCGTCCTTCTGAAATTGCTTTTCCTCTATCATCTTGAGTTTCCGAATATTTTTTATCGGAATTGACGAAATGGCCGAGCTCATGATAAACAAAACTGGTTACATATTTGTTATGTTTTTTTAATTCTTTCAACGAAGAACGATCTACGGATATAAAAGCAGTTTTTTTGAACACGTTAAGAAGATTCTCTTTAGCATCTAAAAACTTGTCTTTTAATTCATCAGGACACTCGCTTAGCATTCTTTGGTAATTAGCTAAAGAAGATTTGTCGTTGTTATAGCTAATATCCATATCAACAATGCCATATTTCTCAAACTTACTATCGAATGGTTTCAAATAGATTTTCAAATTCATGGTTGGATTAGTAACAGCACCAACAAATTCATCTATCTCTTTATCAAAGAATTCGATTTTATATTTTGTTTTGTCTATATTAAGCATACTGAATACCTCTTTACAATTATCTTCTAAAAAGCTATTAGATTTCCATCACTATCAAATGCTTGCTTTGCTTTTTCGAATCGGTCATGTTCGTTATTGCGGCAGTTCTTGCAAAGCAAGATAAGGTTGCTTTTTCCCAAGAGTGATTTCTGGGTTGTTTATGTTTTCAAAAGTCAGCTCAATAATGTGATGCACTTCTTCCCTTATTCCACCGCACTTTTCACAGCGGTCATTAACAGAAACTATTTTCTCAGCTCTTGCTATCTACTACTCAGCCGAGCGGTAAAAAGATTACATCATATTATAAAAAGTTCTCATATTATAAATATTTCATATGTGTTATAGGTGAAATGTTTGTGCGATAGGTAAATAGTAGTTCAACGAATGAACTCTCTATAAATAAATTATATTTATCGATAAGCATGAAAAAATGCCCATTTCTGAGCATTTTTCGGTTTTTCGCATGTTTCACTTTGTATCAAAGTACGTATACGATGATGGCGCCCTCGAAACGACTCGAACGTTCGACCCACTGCTTAGAAGGCAGTTGCTCTATCCACCTGAGCTACGAGGGCAACGACTAATAATATAGTATTTTAGGCGCTATATTTCAATAATAAGTTTATGAGTTAATTTTATTAAAAACTGCTATTGCAACATCGCTAGGAATAAGCTGCGATAATTCTTCAATAGAAGCTTTTTTAAGTTCATCTATACTTGAATAATGTTCGCGGATAATCTCTTGACGTTTCGCGCCAAGTCCTGGAATATCGTCGAGGATTCCTTTCGTGAATGATTTACTTCTTTTCTGATGATGGAAACTGATGGCAAAACGATGCACTTCATCTTGCATTCTTACTAGTAAGAAAAATAGTGATTTTTTATCATCAAGAGGATATACTTTTCCATCTTTTCCAATGAGTCCTTTAGTCTGATGTTTATCATTTTTAAATAGACCAAAGACTGGAATAGATAAACCAAGTTCATCCATGACTTCTTGACCAGCGTGTACTTGACCTAGTCCACCATCCGTGAGAACTAAATCAGGCATGGAATCTTCATTTTCTAATAGCCTTTTATATCTTCTTGTCATGACTTCCTTCATAGAAGCATAGTCATCGCGTTTTTCTTTTCCTTCAATATTGAATTTACGGTACATCTTTTTAATAGGTTCACCGTTTATGAAAACCACCATTGCTCCTACAGGTGAATCACCTTGAATATGCGAATTATCGAATAATTCAATGCGATATGGAGTTGGAATAGAAAGAATATTACCTAAATCATCAAGTAAATCCTTCATATTATCTTCAAGTCTTGCTGACATAAAATGTGAATCTAAGGATTGTTTTGCGTTCGCGTTCGCCATCTCCACTACTTCGATAAGTTTACCTTTGGTAATAGATATAACATTCGTGTCTAAAATATCGGAGATAACATTCTTCACTTCTTCGATATTGATAACAATCTCACTTGGAAGAGAATGAGTTTCATAATATTGATAGATGAGATCGCTTATTTGCTCATTGATATCACCAAATTCTTCTGCGATAAATGCTTCTTTACCTAATAGAAGACCTCTACGATAAGTAAGGACCGCTAAAGAGATATAACCATCACGAGAATGATAAGCAAAGACGTCTCTAGAGACGTGGTCTTTATTCTCGACACCTTGTTTATCAAGAATATGGCTAATCGCGTCTAAAGTATCTTTATATTCTTTAGCCTTTTCATATTCTTGCTTGTCACTTGCCTCAACCATCTTCTCTTTTAAATTCATAGCGATTTTATCGTTATGTCCTTCAAGGAATGATTTGATTTCATTAAAAAGATTGTCGTTAGTAGCTTCATCAATTTTATTGATACATGGCCCTAAACACATGCCCATATGGTAATAAAGACATGGCGAAGTTGGGATATTACGACATTTTCTAGTCGGGAATATCTTATTTAATAAATTAATGACGTGATATGCATGTGAACTAGTTGGAAACGGACCAAAGTAATAATAGTTTTTATCCTTATCATTTCTTGCAATTTTTAAGAAAGGATCATTTTTCTTCTTTAATGCAATATATGGGTAATGTTTTCCATCTTTAAGAAGGATGTTGTATCTTGGGTAATAAGTATGAACTAAATTCATTTCCAAGATAAATGATTCTTTATCGGTCTTAGTGATAATTGTTTCAAAATGATCAACATGACTCACCATCGCAGCCACTTTTCCAGTTTGAGGACGTAAGAAATACTGCGAAACTCTATTATAAAGATTTTTGGCTTTGCCAATATAGATGACTTTGTCATCTTTATCCTTCATAAGATAGCAGCCAGGCTTTCTAGGAAGAAGAGGAATAGCTTGTTTTACTTTTTCTGTCATTTTAAAGTGACGATGGTCGCGCCTGTCCCGCCATCGTAGCTACCTCCATAATGGAAATCACTAACAAAAGATAATGTTTTTAGATATTGATGAATTGCTTCTCGTAATGCGCCTGTACCCATGCCGTGGATAATGCGCACTTCATGAAAGTGTCTAATTCTCGCATCATCAAGATATTTGGATACGTTCACTAAGGCTTCATCGACGTGTTGACCAATGACATTAAGCTCTAACTTAACATCAGATTTGAGTTTGATCATTTCATCGATATTGCTTTTACGGATTCTTCTATCGACAGGTTCACTTGTTTTAGTGACCTTATCTTTGCTTGATTTAACCGACATTCCTTCAGGAGTTAAAATCTCCAACTTACTTCCTTGAATCTTCACTACTTTTCCAGTAAATCCAAGGGAAGAAATTGTGACATAATCACCAAGTTTTATATCTTCATCTATTGCAATATCATTGTCGATTTCAACATTGATATTATTAAGTTCGGTCTTGGCTTTTATTAGTTCATGTTGCTTAACATTTGGATTATTTAAAACCTTTAAAGCATCATCGATTTTATCCTTAGCCTCCTGCAACATTTTTTCTTTTTCTTCATTAACAATTTCAAGAAGATTTTCTTTCTTGTTTTCGAGAACTTTTTCTTTATGAGCAAGATCTTTTTTCTTGCCTTCAAGAAGTCGATCTTTTTCTTTAAGTGATGCATTTAATTCTTCGTTTTGTCTTAAGACTTTATTGAGTTTATCAATGACATCATTTACATCACGTTTTTTGTTCTTAGAAAGCGTAATTTTTGCATTTTTGATTACCTCGTCATCGAGGTGATAACGCTTTGCCATTTCAAGGCCATAACTACGACCTGGATAACCAATTTTTAATGAGTAAGTTGGAAGGAGTTTTTCTTCATCGAAAACCATCATCGCGTTGCTCACGTTTTCACGGCGATAAGCATACTCTTTCATCGCCTCAAAATGGGAAGAAATAACAGCGAAAACTTTATGGTCTAAAAGGAAATCTGTGACCGCTAATGCGATAGCTTCTCCTTCCGCTGGAGAAGTACCTGTTCCAAGTTCATCTAAAAGGACCAAATCTTTAGCAGTTACAAAGTGGGTAATTGTTGAAAGATTTGATATATGCGCAGCGAATGTAGAAAGGTTATCTGAAAGGGATTGATTATCGCCAATATCCGCGTAAATCTTAGGGAAATAGCCAAGATTTGCTGGGGATAATGTTGGTAAAGCAAGTCCCATTTGATTCATCATAACCATTAGTCCAAGCGTCTTTAAAGCGACGGTTTTACCACCAGCATTAGGTCCTGAAATAATGATGATTCTTTGTGACTTATCTAAGTAGAAATCATTGGCAACAACATTCTCTTTTTTAATAAGTGGATGACGTGCTTTTTTAATATCAATAATCTGCTCATCTGATAGTGACGCAACAAGAGAATTTGTTTCATTGCCATACATAGCTTTTGCTTGGATAAAATCAAGTTCTCCAATCACCTCATTATTAGCAATGATTTCTGGAGCAGATTCCACCACTTTTTCCGATAGCATTTTAAGTAGGCGAATAATCTCTTCTTTTTCTTCAGATTTTAAGATACAAATCTTGTTAGAGAGTTCGACAAGTTCACTAGGTTCAATGAATGTTGTAGAGCCACTATCGGACACGTCATGAACAATGCCTGGAACGCGATATTTATAGTTTGAATTAACAGGTAAAACAAAATGATCATTTCTAATCGAAACGGTCTCTTCAGAAAGGTATTCTTTATATCTAGCAATAAGTGGTCTTGCCGAGCTTCTCACTTCATTTTCTAGTCGAGCAATTTCGTGTCGAATTTTGTTTAATGTTGGAGAAGCATTATCGTAAATATTTAGATTAGGAGCAATTATACGATGAATCTCTTTTTCTAAAGGAGAAATATCGAATAGCTTTCCTGCTTCAACAAGCAAAAGCGGATAGATACTTCTTTCGACTTTATTGAAGTATTCATTAAGCTTAAGTGCGGTCAAAATATCATTAGCGACATTATCTAAATCTAAGGCAGTAAGTACACCACCTTTTTTAGCCATTGAAACATATTTAGAAATGTCTAATGATGACTTAATTGGAAGCTCTCCATGACGAAGCACCAAAGATAACATTTCATTTAAAAGCGCTAAGGAATGTTCAACATCTTTTTTATTTGGAAGCATCTTTAAAGTACGAACTTTTTCTTTAGCAAGTTCGCTATGAGTCTTATTAGCAATTTCTTCTAAGACTTTATTTATTTCTAAAGTGCCATATATATCAAGCATGCTTAAATCATAACACACGTAAACAAAAAGCGCTCTTTTTGAGCGCTCAAAAGTTATTGACTAAATTATTACACTTTGTGTAAAAACATAGATGTGTTACAAAAAATATTTCTTTGTCCTATTAATGGGTAAGTGTCATTAGAAAGGATAAACAAATTTTACCGCCTTATATTTGTTAAATATGGTAGACTAATGCTATGAAAAAAAGCGTAACCATTAAGGTAGACGAAGCTAAACTTCATGAAATCATTTCTCAATACAATATGTTTGAGAAAGAAAACAAAAACGAATACATCGTCTTTTTTGCTAAAGCTAACGATATTCAAGTAACTTGCTATTCATCAAAGAAAGACAAAGATTACAAAGTAATGTTTTTAGGAGAAGATCCTTTAAAACACGCTAAAAAATTTGATAAAGATGCCGTGCTTAACGTTCCAAAGAAAAAAGAAGGAACTAATAAGCATTGGATTTTGTTTGAAGATCAAATCGGCTCTGATGAAGTAGGTACAGGAGACTTCTTTGGTCCTATCACTGTCGCTGCGGCATTTGTAAAAGAAAGTGACATCCCATTTTTAAAAGAATTAGGTGTCGATGATTCAAAACGTTTAACTGATGAAGACATTATGAAACTAGGACAAATTCTCATCACCAAAATTCCTTATAAACAAGTATGTTTAGATAATCCTAAGTTTAACGAACTTATCGATAAAGGGATGAACATGAATGAGATTAAATCAAAACTTCATAACCAAGTGTTAAGACTTTTAAAGAAAGAGCATCCAGAAGTTAAACACATTATCATTGACCAATTCACACCAAAAGATAACTATTATAGTTATCTAAAAGATGAAAAAGAAGTAGTTCAAGATATCACTTTTAAAACAAAAGGTGAATCTTATTTTCCATGCGTTGCTGTTGGTTCAATCATTGCTAGATATTCATTCCTTCAAAAGATGAATGCGATTGGAAATAAATATGGAGTTACTATTCCATTTGGCGCCAGTCAAAAAGTCACTGACTTTGCTAAAGAGTTTGTGAAAACATATGGCAAAGATAACTTATTAAAAGTTGTTAAGAAAAACTTCGCCAATTTAAGCGAAGTTATCTAAGAGTATTGATTAGATCAATAAAGTAATCAGGAAGTGGAACCGAAAATTCCATTTTCTTTTTACTCTTTGGATGTATAAAGCTTATTGAATGAGCGAACAATAGTTGCCCATCATCGTAGAGCTGTCTATTGCCTTTCCCGTAAATTGGATCTCCTTCAACGGGATGGCCAATATAATTCATATGAACTCTAATTTGATGAGTTCTTCCAGTTTTTAGTGAGCATTCCACTAAAGTGTGAGTTTTAAATCGCTCCACCACTTTAAAGTCAGTTTCTGCATCTTTACCATTACGAAGATCCACTGCCATTTTTTGACGATATTGTTTATCTCTTCCGATTGGAGCAATGATTTTGCCTTCGTTTTCAGCAATCACCCCTACTACTAAGGCATAATATTTTCTTCCTAAGGTATGATCAGATAACTGAGATTGCAAAAATAAGTGAGCTTTATCGTTTTTAGCGGTCACAAGTAAACCAGCCGTGTCTTTATCAAGGCGGTGCACAATTCCAGGCCTAAAATCACCATTTACGTCGCTTAATTCATCGCTATGAAACTTAAGAGCATTCGCCATTGTGCCAGATTTATTCCCGGCACCTGGATGAACAACTAAACCTTTAGGTTTATTGATAACCATTAATTCATCATCTTCATAGACGATATCTAAAGGAATATCTTCTGCTTCAAGAGAATATTCTTCTTTAGGGAAATCTTTAATGGTTATTTCATCATTTTCTCTAACTTTATATGATGCTTTTGATTCTTTGTTGTTAACTAAAATATAACCATCTTTAAGATAGTTTTGAATTTCCGAACGAGAATAATCCTTTAGCAATTCGCTTAAAAGTTTATCTAGTCGTTCATTAATGTAATTCTTCGTTACTAGAATCTTTTGCATTCTTTTCTTCTTCTTGTTTCTTTTTGTAGTCTTGTGGCTTTAAGTCATATTCACCACGTTTATCTTTTTCTCTAACTTCTTTAATTGAATCAACAATAACAATTAAGATGAGGATAACTACACCTATAACAAGTGAACTATCCGCGAGGTTAAAAGTCGCGAAGTGCCATGAACCAAATTGGAAATCAATCCAGTCAATAACGCCATCAAAACCGACAATCGCGTTCCAATAAAATATGCGATCAATCATATTGCCAATTGCACCGGCAATAATCATGACTACAGCGACTCTAGTCCAAGTCCTTAATGAGTTCATTTTCTTTAAATAAAAGAAAGATAAACCAAAAGACATTAAAACTGAGACACTAATCCAGACAATTCTCCAACCTAATTCACCATTACTTCCAAGGCTAAAAGCAGCCCCTAAATTGTGGACTAAAGTAACATTTAAGAAATTAGGAATTAAAGGTACAACTTGACCATATGAAAGTGAATTTTGAACGGCCCATTTGGAAATTAAATCAATCGCAAAAATTACAGCGATAAGCCAAATAAAGGAGAAATAAAATTTTTTCATTCCTTCTTTAGAAAAGCATTTCTTAAGAAATGTAATTATTTTTTCCATAATTATTTACCTAAGACGCCTTTACATCTTTCACAAACGCAGGTCTCATCATCAACTGGATAGAGTTTTTCAACATAGTTCCAGCAACGTGGGCATTTCTGAGCGTCAATATGTTTAACTTCTAGCTTATCACCAATAATAGCTTTGCTAACGATGAATAGTCTAGCAAGTTCATCTTCTTTTTTATCTAAACCAAGTTTCACTAATAAACCTGATTTTGGAAGGACTAGTAATGCTTCTTGAGAAGAACCAATAACACCTGAAGCACGGACTTCTTCGATTGCTTTATTTACTTCATCACGTAAATTCATGAAGGATTTATAGTCAGCAAGAACTGATTTATCAAATTCATGAGATACTTCTGGATAATCAAGTAACGCAGCAGATTTGCCGTTATAGTCAGGCATATTGTTGTGTACTTCTTCCATTGTAAATGGAAGGACAGGAGTTAACATTCTCATAAGTTCACTTGAAACTTTGTAAATGACATTCTGGACTTGTTTACGACGTAATGAATCTTTAGCGTTACAGTAAAGAATGTCTTTAGCGATATCAAGATAGAAACTTGAAAGGTCGGTGGACATAAATGTCATAATGCGAGACATGGCACTAGAGAAATCAAAATTATCAAATCTAGCAATCACATCATTCTTCACATCTTCAAGTGTAGCGAGAATAAACTTATCCACTGCTTCAAATTCATTCACTTTATCTTTAGTAGGATCAAATTTAGAATCCGCTCCATTTGATAAGTTTCCTAAAAGGAACTTGAAGGTATTACGAATCTTACGATATTGTTCTGCAACTTGTCTTAAGAGGTTTTCACTAATGCGGACATCTTGTTGATAATCAACAGTTGCAACCCAAAGACGAAGGATATCAGCACCAAATAAGTTACACATCTTAAGTGGATCAACACCGTTTCCTTTTGATTTATGCATTTGTTCACCATGCTCGTCTAAAACCCAACCATGAGAGACAACTGCTTTATAAGGAGCTTTATCGTAAATGGCGGTTGAAACAGTAAGTGAAGAGTTAAACCAACCACGATATTGATCGCTACCTTCTAAATAAAGTTCGCTTGGGAAAGCGTGGCCGCCTTTACATAAGACAGCATCAAAGGAAGAGCCGCTATCAAACCAAACATCCATGATGTCTTTTTCTTTAGTGAAAACACCATTTGGTGAATGGGCATTTTTATATCCTTTTGGAAGGAAGAATTCGGCCTCTTTTTCATACCAAATATCACTTCCATATTCTTTGAATATGTTTACGATATTATCAAAGACTTCTTTTTCAATAATTGGAGTCTTATCTTCCGCATAAATAATTGGGATTGGGACACCCCAAATTCTTTGTCGAGAAATACACCAGTCAGTGCGGTCTTTGATCATATTGGTCATACGATCTTTGCCCCACGAAGGCATCCATTTAACTTTATCGACTTCGCTTAAAAGTTCATCTTTAATCTTGCCGATTGAACAGAACCATTGAGGTGTAGCTCTAAAGATAAGAGGTTTACCAGTTCTCCAGTCATGAGGATAACTATGGCAAATTTCATCACATTTAAGTAATGAACCATTTTCTTTAATGATATCTAAGACGACTTTATTGGCGTCTTCATAGAAGAGTCCGGCGAGTTTTTCACCACATTCTTCGCTCATTCTACCTTTATCATCAACAGGGCAATATGGTTGAATGTTATATTTTTGACAAACAGTAAAGTCATCAACACCGTGTCCAGGAGCGGTATGAACTAAACCTGTACCAGATTCATTCGTAACGTGTTCGCCAACGATGATGACGCTTTCACGGTCATAGAATGGGTGTTTAGTCTTAACAAACTCAAGATCTTGTCCTTTAAATGATTTAATTTCTTTGCATTCACTTAAGCCAAGTTCTTCCATTAAGCGGTCTTTGAATTCTTTTAAGAGAATTAAGTCACCTTTATTAGTGTGATATAAAGCGTATTCAAATCTTGGATGGACAGAAATTGCTAAGTTAGCAGGAAGAGTCCATGGAGTGGTTGTCCAAATAACAGCTTTTGATCCATTTGGTACAACGCCTTTTCCATCAATTACATCAAAGGCGACATAAATGGCGTAGCTACTAACATCTTTATATTCAATCTCAGCTTCTGCTAAAGCAGATTCACTGCTCCAAGACCAGTAAACTGGTTTAAGACCTTTATAGATAAGACCTCTAAGTGCCATCTTCGCGAATACTTCGATTTGATTGGCTTCGTATTCTTTCTTTAAAGTAAGATAGGCATTTTCATAATCGCCCATAACACCTAGACGAACGATTTGTTCTTTTTGATGGGCGACTTGCTTTAAAGCATATTCACGACATTTTTGTCTAAATTCACTTGTTGGGGTGGTTTTACGGTTAACACCTTGTTTAATAACTTGGTTTTCAATTGGAAGACCATGTGTGTCAAAACCAAAAATGAAAGGAACATAATAACCTGACATCGTTTTATAGCGAACAATGAAGTCTTTTAAAATGCGGTTAAGCATATGACCACAGTGAATATCTCCATTCGCATATGGAGGACCATCATGGAAGGAATATTCTTTTCTTCCTTCACGGTTTTTAAGCATTTGTTCATATAAATGTTCATCTTGCCATTTTTTAACAAGCACTGGTTCTTTGACATTAAGATTACCTCTCATTTCAAATCCAGTGACTGGCATAAGTAACGTATTTTTAAGTTCCATATTCTTTTCCTTTCAAATTAAAAGCGTCCATCTTAAGGGCGCTTTCACGTGGTACCACCTTAATTCTATAACTATGTTATAGCACTTAATGTTGTCTTATAACGGAGACTCCGGAGGCTTACTATCTTTCAGCTCTCATACAAAGAAGTGATATTAAGCTAAATATTGTCTAGAGCTTCCACCGTCCTCTAGTCGCTAATACAAGGGATTTAGTTAACTTGTCTTCTAGGAAAATTAATCAATGTTTTTGTCTTTGAGGAAGTTTGGAAGGAAGCCATGAGAGGCATCTTCAGTTTCTTCAAATTCATCGTTTGATTTGACTTCTTCTTTATTAGCTTCTTCAGATTGGGTTGATAAAACAGAATTAACTGGCTTTTCAAAAGCTGGAACAGCTGTAAAGTCAAAGTCTTCTGTAAAGTCACTAGCGATGACGCTGACTAAGATTTGATCAGTTAACTGATCGTTGATTGAAACACCGAATTTAATATCGACACTGCTACCAGCAGCTTCAATAATACGGTCAACTGTTTCTTGGGCTTCAAATAAAGATACTTGAGAGCCACATGTAACAGCACAAATGGCTCTACGAGCGCCGTTAATGCTAGCTTCAAGTAAAGGTGAGCTAATAGCATTTTGAGCGGCTTCTTGAGCCTTATTTGGGCCTTGTCCCATACCAAATCCGATAAGGGCGATGCCAGAATCTTTTAATGTATTTCTTACATCAGCAAAATCGAGGTTAATGAATGCTGGCATAAGAATTAAATCGGTGACAGTTTTAACTGATTGAGCAAGAACTCGATCAGATTCTGCGAAGGCATCTGAAATTGGAGATGTGCCTGACACCATAAGTAACTTATCGTTAGAAACGATAATTATGGAGTCAACTGCATCCTTAAGTTCATTTAAGCCTTCAACAGAGTTAGCAATTCTCTTTTTACCTTCAAAGGTAAATGGACGAGTAACAATTGCAACGGTTAAAGCACCTTCTTCTTTAGCGACGCTGGCAATTACAGGTGCGGCACCTGTACCAGTGCCTCCGCCCATACCGGCTGCGATAAAGACAAGATTTGCGCCTTTAACGATATCTCTAATTTGTTCAATGCTAGCTTCAGCAGCAGCTTTTCCAACTGCTGGATCACCACCAGCACCAAGACCATCGGTAATTTCTTCACCAAGAACTAAGCGATTAGGAGCTTTAGATGTCGATAAAGCTTGTCGATCTGTATTGACGACATAAAATTCGACTGATGAAATATTTTCATCAATCATACGATTAACTGCGTTATTTCCAGCACCACCGACACCGATAACGACGATGCGGGCCACAGCTTCATAATTTTCTAAATTATCTGGCATATTAGTTCTCCTTATTCTTCGTTTTTTTCACCAACTCGTTCTACTGGGGATACTCTCGCTCTTTGATCGGAGAGTGTTCCTTTATAGTGAGTGGAGACGACAAGTGCTCCAAGTGAAGCACAATATTTCGGGTTACGCGCTCCTACAACGTGTGGGGAGATAAACGTAACTGATTCATTTTCTTTAAATTTCTCTTGTAAGAGTTTTTGGACACCTTTTAGTTTACTAAACCCGCCAGTAACAATGATTGGAAGTTGAGCAACTCTTTTAGAGTATCCAGTGAGCAATGTCGCAAGTCCAACATCGAGTTGTTTGAAGTAGAATTCGCTAAAGAACTCTTCGATGACTCTATTTAAGTCAGTAACGCTCTTATCAGAGATGCCGCTTGAGATTATTGGATCAAACGATAATTCTCTATCCGATATTCCATATAGTTCCATAAGCTCAGTTGCTTTAAGTGGATCAATATCGAACTCATCAGCAATTTGAAGCGATAAGTCGTTACCACCTAACAAGATAACATTGGAGTTAAATAAGCTATTGCCTCCAACAAGCGAGAGCGTGGTCGAGCCTGCACCCATATCCATGATGAGATAGTTATTTGGAGATAACTTCGCTGATTTTAGATATTCCATAGTGGCATAGCTTGAGACCATAAGTCTTCTTACGTGTATGCCAGCAGACTCTACAACGCGCTTATAATCGTCTATTACGCGTGAAGGCATTGAATGAACCTTCGCTCTCAAAGAGAGAGTATTGGATTTTTGACCAATTGGAGGTTCAACAAATGTTCCAGTTTGTTCAAGAACAAAGAAATCAGGAATAATATCAACAATCTCTGAACCACTTGTGACTCTTTCCTTTTGCACTAAAGAAAGGACGTTTTGAATATCGATCGCTTCAATAATGCTAGTTGGAGAGACAACGTTAGTAGTTTTATCAGTTTGGAATATTTCTAAACCTAAAGGTGGAACAATAACGCTGGCCTCTGAAATAGTTAATCTAAGTCTTAAAGCTTCATCAGAAATTTTGCGCATGTTCGCTAAAACATCAACAAGTCCGTTAAAGTCAGCAATTTCACCACGAGTAACTAATCCTTCGATTGGTCTTTCAGTGGAATAGACGATAACTGGATTATTATCTAAAACATTGCCGACAACTAAGCGAGCAACGGTATTAGTTATTTCAATGACTGCATATTGTTTCATATTTATCTAAGAATATATTTTATATATTGGTAAGTAATATCGCAATAGAAAGTTAAAATTCATAATTGTAAGTAAAAGAAAAAGGCCACAAATGTGGCCAATTACTTTTGCTATTTATTAACGTGAAGTCTCTTGCACGTGGACATCGTTATATACGCTGACGCCCACTGGGATGGCCACCGCTGCAAGGATTCCAATAGAAATTAAGGAGACAATTAAAATTTGTCTAAAACGATAGAATGGTTTTTTATGATTGAATTTGACAAGTTTGTCTTTCATAACCTAATCCTTTCTATCACCCTTAACTTCGCCGATTTGCTTCTTGGGTTATTTAAAAGTTCCTCATCGCTAGCAGTAATAACTTTGTTATTAACTAAACGATATTTTGGAAGATCTTCTTCGGAAGGAAGTTTGTAGATATTATGTCTATCCCCTTCAACCTTCGCGACTTCTTGAAACGCCTTCTTCACGATCCTATCTTCGAGAGAATGGAAGGTGATGACGGCCAGCCGACCGCCTAATGAGAGGATTTCAAGTGCGTCCCTCACGGCGGTCTTTAGAGCTCCAAGTTCATCATTTACTTCGATACGCAAGGCTTGAAATATCTGCTTTGCTGGATGCCCTTTTTTGGCTAGTTCCTTCATCGGTTTAACCGACTTGATGATTTCTACAAGCTCATCTGTCGTCTGGATCGGTTTATTAACCCTCATGTCTACGATACGCTTGGCGATTGGATATGCGTATTTATCCTCGCCGTACTCCCGAAAAACCCTCGTCAGATCCTTGAGACTATACGTATTGACTACGTCATAGGCTGTTAATGACTGACGACGATCCATTCTCATGTCGAGTTTCGCTGATTCTCTATAAGAGAAACCACGTTCGGCACAATCGAACTGAGGAGATGACACTCCTAAGTCCATGAGGATCCCATCAACAGATGCGATGTGTTTTGTATATAGCACTTCTTTGAAGTTTCGGAAATCTTCCCAAACTATTTCGAAGTTACTACCAACTTTGGAAAGTCGCTCTTTTGATTCTTCAATTGCGACTTGATCTTTATCAAACCCAATGAGTTTTCCATCCTTGAGACATCTGAGAATCTCACAACTATGTCCTGCACGACCAAGAGTCAAATCGACATAGGTTCCGTTGGGTTTGATATCAAGTGAATCAATGACTTCGTTCAGTAATACTGGAATGTGCTTAGTCATTGTTCTTCTTTAGAAGCTGTTCAGATTTAGCTTCGTAGGCCGCTTCGTTTTCTTTGACGTATTCATCCCATCGAGCTTTGGCCCATACTTCGATGTGATCAAACATTCCAATAACCACCACTTCCTTACCAATTTTGTATTTGTTCACTAAGGCAGTAGGTATTTGAATGCGTGATGCTTTATCAACTTCGAGTTCTGAAACTGAAGATAAAGCGATACGACTAACATCGCGGGAGTCTTTATCTAGGAACGAAAAGTTCGCTAATTGAGACATGTATTCATTAAAGCTTTCTTCAGGATAGAGAGCTAAGCAGCCATCATAACCTTTGAGGATGAAAAGCTTCTCGCCAATTTGTCCACGCATCTTGCTTGGAATTACGAGACGATTCTTATCATCGAGGAAATGAACGAAACTACCGAAATACATTTTGTCCCACTTTCTCCCACTTGGTGATTTTATTATAACTTTAAGCGTGAAAATTTGTAAATACTTTTTTACGTGTGTAAATAAAAACGCCAACGTGAGTTGACGTCATTACTTTCAGTAACACTACTAATTTAGTAGTTTTTTGGTAGAAAATTAATTATCAAAATCAAAGTCTTTCAGAGCATCAAATTTAGAGTTTCCTTGTTCCTCTTTTTCTTTCAAAAGTTCGTCTTCAGAGAGGATTCTATAGCCCTTTCCGCTATTAGGAAGAGTAGCTCCAGGAGCCTTCGGAGAAGCTGGAATTGATGCAGAAAGAAGATCGAATAGATAATCATCCATTTCAATAAGATTGCCTTTATATGAGATGAATTCTTCATCTCCTTCAACATTAGAAAAGTGTAAATTATCTTTGGCTTTGATATTGCTATCAAAGGGCTTCAAAGAATATGAACACTGTAATAAAACTTCAGCTTTTAATGAAATATTAACATCGATAAACTCGCTGTAATTATGAACAGTTAAATCGACGTGACACTTCTTCACCTCTAGTAAAGGTGGATGGCAAACATATTTTTCCTTGTCGAAAATAATGTCTTCACTATAAATAGTGTCTTTTAAATCATTCAACTTAGAAACATCGATTTTCATTATTTACGTAATTCTGCTCCAAACTTAGAGACTAAAGTATTTACAATGCTTGTCTCTAAAGCATTAACTTCTTGTTCGTTAAGAGTCTTTTCAAGAGAACCAAGATAAACTGAAATGGCTAAAGAATAGAAACCTGGCTTAATATGTTCACCACGATATACATCGAAAACTTTAACATCATTAATAAGTTCACGGTTAATCTTCTTAATTTCATTAACTACTTCTGAAGAAGTAACTTTATCTTGAAGGACTAAAGCGAAGTCACGTTTTACAGATGGGAAGCGGGAAATAGCAGCCATCTTCTTTGCACCTACTTTAACCCCAAACAAGACACCTAAATCCATTTCAAGAGCGACAACATTAACTTTCTCAAGATGATATTTCTTTTTGGTAACAGGATGAAGTTCACCAAAGACAGCTGCTACTTTACCATCAAGTTTTAAAATAGCAGATCTTCCTGGATGGAATTCATTAACGTTTGCAGCTTCTAAGCGTGCGCGTTTATCTTCAATACCAAATAATTTAAGAAGAGCGTCAACAATACCTTTCATATGGTAATAGTTATATTCATCGCCTTTAAGCGCTTCATGTCTTTCATCATTTCCAGAAAGAACAATGCCGAGATGAATATGTTTATTATTCTCTTTTGAGAATAAATCACTTACTTCAAAGAACGCCAAATTTTCATTTTTATGATTGAGGTTATAAATCAAATCATTCATCAAAGATGGAAGTAGATTAGTGCGAACATATTCATGTTCATCAGTAAGTGGATTCATAACATTATAAGCTTCATCTTTATTTAAGATAGCGAAGTCTTTGACTTCTGCCTCTCTCATTAAAGAATAGTTCACTACTTCATCTAATCCGATTCCACGAAGGTAGTTTCTAACTTCGCGCTTATGAGCGAGATCTTCACCAAGACCACCAACGCTAAGTTGCATCATTGGAAGTTCACTCTTAACGTGTTCGAATCCAAGGATTCGGATTACTTCTTCGCTTAAGTCACATGCTCCACCGATATCGATTCTTGAATCAGGAATTAAAGCGGAGAATTTATCGCCTTTAACATCGACTTTAATAAATGCTGCTTCAAGAGCCTTAACGATATCTTCATTAGAGAAAGATGTTCCTAAACGATCATTGATTTCTTTAAAGCAACATTCAATGACTTTTGGAGAATATTTATCTTTTAGATAAGTAACAGTTTTACCAACCTCTTTAGCCTCACATAACTCAGAGATAAGTTCAGCAGTTAAATCCATGACAAATTCATATTGATTTGGATTGATACCTTTAACAAATCTCTGCGATGAATCGGAGCTGAGATTGAGTCTAATCGATGTTCTTCTAATAGAAGCATAATCAAAGTTCGCAGCTTCAATGACAACATTCTTTGTCTTTTCATCCACTGCACATTCTAATGAACCCATAACTCCACCAAGACACATGACTTTACCGTTTGAAGTAATCGAAATGTCTCCTTTTTGAAGTTTATAAGTCTTTTCATCTAATGCAACAAAGTCGCCTTCTATATCATCTCTAACGACAAGTTCCTTTTTAGGAAGCTTATCAAGATCATACATGTGAAGTGGTTGACCTGTAACGAGCATTACATAGTTACCGATATCTACGATATTATTGATAGAACGAATCCCACTAGAACGTAATAAGTCTTGCATCCATTTTGGTGATTCTTTAACGTGAATGCCTTTAATAAGTCTAGATGAGAATTGAGGACATTTATCGGTTAAAGAACTTACTGGAACTTCTTCATTTAAGTTAATATTAACTTTTGGAGAAGGAAGTATAACTTCCTTGCCAAATAAAGTCTTCATTTCTTTAGCGACATTTAAAATTGAATATAAGTCGCTTCTATTCGCGAGTAATTTTAAATCGATAATCACATCATCAAGACCAAGTAGACCTAAGACGTTTTCATCTCCTACCACCGAATCAACTGGTAATTCTTCAATTCCAGCTTTTTGATAGTCGGATAAATATTTAGCGTCTACGCCAAGTTCAAGAAGGGAACAAAGCATACCTTCTGAATCATGGCCGCGGATTTTGCCTTTCTTAATAGTTCCACCTGGGAGCTTTGCTCCATCAGTAGCGACGATGACCTTAAGTCCTTTACGAACATTAGGGGCACCACAAACAATATGGAGGACACCATATTTAGCACCAGCATTAACAGTAGTTAAATGAAGATGATCGCTATCAGGCATATTCTCACAAGTTAAAACTTCACCAACGACGAGGTTAGTGCCACTTGCAAGAGTTTCGATAGATTCAACTTCGACACCAGCAAAGGTAAAACGTCTAGCGATTTCATTAACATCTAAACCGTCTAAATCGACAAACTTTTTAACAAAATTAAGTGAAACTTTCATTGTCTTTACCTCCTATTTTCTGGTGAATTGTTCGATGAATCGAACATCGTTTTGATAGAATTTACGGATATCATCTACGCCATATCTAAGCATAGCGACTCTTTCAATACCAACGCCAAAGGCGAATCCACTATATTCATTTGGATCATAGCCAGACATCTTTAAGACATTTGGGTGAACCATACCTGCACCAAGGATTTCAATAAAGCCAGTTCCTTTACAAGTTGGACAGCCTTTTCCATGACATTCCATACAAGAAATATCAACTTCAACAGATGGTTCTGTAAATGGGAAATATGATCCTCTAAATCTAACTTCACGCTTTTCTCCAAACATTTTTCTTAAGAAAAGCTCTAAAGTTGCTTTTAAATTACCAAAGTTGATGCCTTTTCCAACAACTAGACCTTCAACTTGGCCAAATTGATGGGAGTGAGTGACATCATCGTCATCTCTTCTAAAGCATTTACCTGGGCAAATAATTTTGATTGGTTGACCACTTTTTTCATCCATCGCATGAGCTTGGGCTGGAGAAGTATGGGTACGAAGTAAGGTAGTTGGAGTAATATAAAATGAATCTTGCATTTCACGAGCTGGGTGGTTTGCAGGAATATTCATTCTTTCAAAGTTAAAGTAATCAGTTTCAACATCTGGTCCTTCTTTAACTTCATAACCCATAGATACGAAAATATCAGTAATCTCATCTATGATGAGTTGGAATGGGTTAATGCCACCAACCTTAAAGTTATAACCTGGTAAGGTAATATCAATTTTTTCTGAGGCTAATTTTTGTTCAATGAGTTTATTATTAAGTTCTTCGTCTTTCTTTGCTAAAGCAGCTTGAATAGCGCTTCTAGCTTCATTCATCATTTGACCAAACTTAACTTTTTCTTCGCCAAGAAGTTCACGAATATGTGACATTAAGCCATTGAATTCGGATTTCTTATTAAGTTCAGTCTCTTGAACGAGCTTTAAAGCATTCAAATCTTTAGCGTCATTAATCGCCTTAATAATCCTCTCTTTGATTTCGCCTACTTTTTCAAAAACATTTGCCATAGGATTTCCTCCCTTTAAAAATAAAATGACACGACTAGGAACGAATCTCTCCGTGGTGCCATCCTTTTTCTATTCTATTATTAGAATCTTGCTCTACATCTTAACGCGAAGACACGGCCCAAAGGGCATGCTAAGAGGTGAATTCACTCGCTAGATCAACTTGTGGGTTCCACTATTCCACATTCCCTATTTGAAATAGTTGCTCGAGTTACTACTTCTCTATGATTGCGATTAGTATTATAGCGCACTCGCTTAAAAAGAAAAAGTCCTCACTTTTGGTAAGGACTTTCTTATTTTTTACTAAATTAACCAACTGTAACTGAGAAGGTATTAAGGAGAAGCTGACCTGCATCACCTAAAGTGAATGTGACTGAGTTAGCTGAGCCAGTCCAACTTCCAACACCTGTTGTAGATGGATGAGTATAACTTCCAACATTAGCTGAGCAAGTTGCAAAGGCTTTACTACCTTGTACTTGCCAGTTAAAGCTAATAGCTGTAATGGTTCCAGTTGAAGTAATTGTAACTGTATTTTTAGCGTAGAGTCTTAAACCATTGCTATACCAAGCTGGAGCAGATGCACCTTCGCCTTTGGCGAATGCAACTGTAACACCATCTTTGGTGACTGAATCAACACTACTAAGTGTAAATTCAATGGTAACTTGATTAGAAACGGTGATTTCAAGGGTATCGCTGACTTCGTCAGTATCGACTTCACCATCGCTATCGGCGTCTTCAAATACGGTGATTGTTGATGAACCAAGAGCAGCTGGAGTAACTAAACCTGTTGCTGAGATTGTCGCAACATCAGTTTCACTTGACAAGAATTTAACTTTTGATTTATCAACATCAAATGATTCATATGTGATTTGAAGAGTACCAGATAATCCCATAACTGAAGATTCATTGGTGATCTTGATATGCTTTGTTTCATCAGCATCTTTATCAGCCCAAAGTTCAATAGAAAGAGAACCATTGGTTTCAGAATATGTTTCTGTTTCTTCATCATAATCTTGGACGAAAACGACATTCATAACGTTCTTACCAAGTTGAGCTTTGAAGGATGGATAGTTTTCATCATCACCTTCGCTAATAGTCACTTTTGCACCAGCTTCTTCCCAATCGATTGCATATGCAAGGAATTCATCGCTTGTAGCTTTGCTAACACCAATTTGAGCAAATGGCTTAGTCTCGGTTGATTCTTCAGATTCGACACCTTCAAGATAATCAAATGTGTATTTAACATCTGTAGATGTAGATGTAGCGTATGCTGGGACTGCCTTTGTTGATTGAATAAAGGTTGAAGCCCATTCAGTGATTAAATCACTTGGCCATGCATCGAATTCAACTAGAGTTTTATAAGCATCAATCTCATTTCCATATGAACCCCAGAAATATTCAATCTCCATATCAAAATAGATAAAACGCTTGCTATATGAATCAACGCCTTCAACGGTATGTTTGGCAAATCCATTAGTTTCAAGAATGGTTTCATAGCCATCAAGGAAGGAATCATTAAGTGCGCTATCATAGATAGAAATATAATCTGGATAATCTAAACCGAACATGCGGTATAAAGACATATCCACAAATTCAATAGCGTATGCTTGGCCTAATTGGGTAAATGGAATTGCTCTAGCAAAGCTAATCCATGGAGTATTTCCAATTTCAGCAAGTTTATCTTCATTCCAAACAAGATCGGTCGTTCTATTACCAGAAACATCCCACAAATCACCAACTTTATAGAAGGTTAAATATGTTGGAGCGGCTGGATTATATTCTTCATCGTAGTCTTCAGAAACATCGACTTCATAAGAAAGAGTTGGATCGATAAGTCCAAATCCTTCGCTTGTTTGGAAAACCTTTGTCCAATTTTCACCTTGTCTAGCACTGACATAATCATTCATTTGAGTGCCATCGACAACGACGTTAAAGTATGCGACCGATTGATCGCTAGCTTCAGCTTGAGCATAATAGCAGCCACCTTCTAATGAGCTAGGTGCTTTTACTTCGTAAGAGCCACTACCAATAAACGCTTTAATTAGTTCAATTGGAAATGTAGCAGAATATGTATAGCCTTCATCAAGCCAGGTTGGATCAAATCCTTCACGAGCTGGATCTTGAGATGTAGGTTGACCTGAAGTAGGATCACCACTACCAGATGGAGTATCAGAGCCAGATCCACTTCCGCGGCCTCTCCTACAACCAGTAAGGGCAAGTGTACCGGCAAGTAAGGCAACGACTAAAAGACGAGATTTATTCATAACTATTTGCCTCTTTTCTTTCGCTTTAGTTTATATGACATTTATATGTGTGTAAAGAAAAAATAGTTCTTAGTGAACCATTTTTCTTAATTAAGCATAATTATCTAGATAACTTATACATGGCAATGCCACCAGCAACACCAACATTAAGTGATTCGATATTTTTGATATCGATTCTTACTCTTTTATCAGCAAGTTTTAACACTGCATCTGAAACTCCACGAGCCTCATTTCCTAACACGAGTACATGTTTAGTTTTTGCTTTAACAGAATCAAGGCTAACTGAACCTTTAATTTCAGTCGCTAAAATCTCATAGCCATTGGACTTAAGTTCATTGAGTTTTGTATAGCCCTCAACGATACTTAAATCAAATATTGCACCTTGTGAACTTTGAATGGCTTTTTCGTTATAAATTGAACAGGAGTTTTTCGATAATAAAACAGTGTTGTAGCCAAAGGCTAAAGCTGTTCTAAAAAGCGTACCTAAATTACCTGGATCAGAGATATCATCAAGGTATAAAATGCGGTCTGAAAAGTTATCACTATTCTTTAAAAGTTCACATACTGCAACGACGCCTTGAGGAGTCTTTTCTTCAGATATTTTTTGAAGGATGTCTTCACTAATAATGTATTGAGGAATATTAGCAGGAATTGAGTTATTTTCTTTGGTGAGAAAAACGCGTTTAACATTACCTTTTAAAAGCGCCATTTCAAGTAGATGAAAACCTTCGATAATAAATTCGTTAGCGTTTTTTCTTCCACCTACCTTACGAAGAAGTAATAGCTCTTTAATTTTCGGATTTTGTTTTGATTCAATCTTATAAATCATTTATAAATCCTCCTTCTTAGTTTCTTCTTTAAGTCCCAATAATCAGGACACTCCTTATATATAACATCATAAAATTTCTTAGAATGATCTCTATAAAACTCATGAGCGAGCTCATGCACCACTACTGAATCAATGATCTTTGGTGAAAAGTGCACTAAATCTAGTTGAAATGATAATGAATGAGTTTTAAGCGAATTAGAGCCATATCTTGTTTTCATATTTCTAACTGAAATCTTATATGGCTTTTTAATATTCATTCTATTTTCATAATCTCTAACGGATGTTTCTAGATATATCTTCAGTTGATTCTTCAAAAAAGAATGGACATTAGATTCATTGACTTCTTCTGGTATTTCAATCTTGTCACCGAATAAATACATCCAGTTTTCAATAAATGAATATGCAAGTTCATTTCTTCTTGCATCTTCTTTTAGAAGTTTCTTCGCGAATTTATCTAAACCAGCAATAATAGCCTTATTGGTAGTTAAACGATTCGTAGAAATATAAAACTCACCTTGTCTAAAGCGAAAATAGGTTGAACGTTGAAATGAGGTGCATTTAACGTTTACAACATAATCTTTTCCATCAAGTTTATAAATAAAAGATCGATCAGACATAACCTTATTAAATATACCTTATTTTATTGAGAAATATTAGATATTTGATAGAATCTAATTATGCAAAAGATACTCATCAGTGCCTGTTTAGTAGGTGAAAAAGTTAATTATAAAGGACAAGGTAATTACTGTCCTAACGTGGAAAAGTTAAAAGAAAAATACGATTTAGTGCTTTTCTGTCCTGAATTTGAAGGTGGACTACCAATTCCAAGAAAGCCAAGTGAAATAAGAGGCTCTCAAGTTATTAGAGAAGATGGTAAAAATGTCACTAGAGAATTTGAAAAAGGAGCTAGTAAAGCCCTTGGGCTTTGTAAGTATCTTGGCATCACTAAAGCCGTCTTAAAAGAAAACTCCCCATCTTGTGGAACTCATCTTATCCATAATGGTTATTTTGATGGAAGAAAGATAAAAGGTATGGGAGTCACTGCTAGAATCTTAAAAGATATTGGCATTGAAGTTTATAGCGAAGACGAAATCGATAAATTACTCTAATTATGAATAAAGAAGTATTAACTAAAGTTGAAGGTAGAAGAAGCTATTTCTTACCAATCTTTCTAGGAGTAGGCACGGAAGTCCTTCTTAGCTTTGCCTCAGTCATGCTTGTGGTATGTGGAAGAGACTTAGGAGAGACAGGGATAACTGCAATTGCCTTAATTATTGCTGTCTTAGCCACTGCCGCTATTCCAATCATGATTTATGAAATCATTAGAACACGTAGACTCAACAATGCGAGTGGAAGAGAAGTCGTGTTCAATGAAAGCAAAGACGCTATTGAATTTAAAGATATCGCTAATCACACATATGAAATAAAGATTAAAGATATCGTTACCTTCAAAGGTGGTTCAGTATTAAAGATTAGCTATCACGTCTATAGCGCGAAGACCACTGCCACTATCGGATATACTTCGAAAGATGAAGTAGAAAGAATAAACAAAGTAATCAAAGATCTTCAATAATAAACAAAAAGAAAGACCGACTTATGTCGGTCTTTTTAGTAATCTTTTAATTACCAGATGGTTGGATCGTATCCGACATAATGCCAGAATCCATCAATATTTGTTGGAGTAACACCAGCAGGTTCAGATTCAGAGAATAAATAGAACTTAACAGTATTGGAAGTCAATGTCTTAGACGTTGCCCATTCAGCGTCCCAGTTTCCTTGAATAGAATCCGCTTCGAGGAATACTCTAGCATTTTCGCCTAATTGACCAAGAGCGCGTGCTTCCAAAATTGTGTCTGAATGAAGAACAAGATCGTGTTTATAACCACGGAATGGGTTCCAAAAAAGAGTTGTTGTTCCAGAACCATTAAAGGCGATGGTTGTAATAGGGCTATTATCATTGACATTGCCAAAGCAATAAGCGTCCAAATACAAATCAGAGTCGTTGTTAAAAATTAAAGTATTAATATACTTAGTATTTTGACATGCATACGAATTAATTTTAGTAACATATGATGGAACGTTAAATGTTGTATAAGGAGAACTAATTGGATAATACATCAAGTTCACATCAGAATTTTTATATTCATATAAAACACCATCTGCAACTCTATATTTTCCTGTATCGTCATCGTTTTCAATAGCGAATTCAACTAGATTTTCAACATCCATAAATGCATATGGAGACTCAATATATTCTGTTCTTGTTGGAACAGTGAAGGATGTCAAACCAGAGTCTCTAAATGCACCATCATAAATATATAAATCTTCCGTACCACCGCTAGCAAATGTTACTGAAGCAAGTGAAATACATTCACGGAACGCATCCTGGCTTATTTGTTCAATTGTTTTTGGCAAAGAAATTGAGGCAATTGTTGTGTCTCGATAAAATGCATACGCAAGAATATCAGTGACTGGATCACCATCAATTGTTTCTTCGATTACTACATTTGCACTAGATGCACCATCAAAGCCCATAACAGACCATTCGCTTCCAGCTCTATGATACTTGATACCATTGACAACGCGGTATGGATTTGCGTGTTCCACGCAAGAACTACTATAAGTGATTACTATTTGGTAAAGCAAAGTATCTGCCAATTGACCACTTTCAATCTTAAAATAATTCGGTTCATCCCCATTGAGTGTAAAACTATATCCTGCAGGAGTCGCGCTTGCCCATTCGTCTCCAACATAATAGATGTTACTGCCATCTCTAAACCCCCAGCGGACAGTAACGCTATCATTCGCGCCTTTAACGAGAATTGATTCAATACTACGAACTTCGTTACCAATGTCGTTAGAGATATATCCATATCCGTTACCTTGAAGGTAAAGACCATCACCTTCGCCATTATGATTGGCGTTTATATAAACGAATGAAATATCGTTATGTAGTTGATCGGTTTTTAAATCAGCAAATCCTGATTGCCACTCATCTTGATGAGTAGCCACAATGTCTTCAGGTTCGATGGTAATAGAATAGTTATCATCAGCTTTTAAGCCTTGAGATAATAAACTACCATTAGTTGTTAAAGCTACAGCAGCGACTGTTCCTACGGCAAGTATGGAAGTCATGCCAAGCAATAAGACTTTTTTGTTCATAATTTTCTCCTTTTTAATGTAGACATAGCAAAAAAGCTTTTACACTTAGTAGAGCTATATCAAATGTCTCATTAAATTAATTCTATAAATTTATATTTATTTATTCAAGAAAAAGCCCTCGAAGTGAGGGCATATTTTAATAATTTGTTTCTTGGCGCTTATAATTTACAGATAATTTAGCCTTGTATGAGTTAATGATATCTTCACTCGACATCCCTAGATCAGGAGTCAAATTTAGATACTTTTGGAAGCAATCTTCATAATGCTTTAAGTCATAATTATCTAGTAACGCTATCGCGGCTTTATAAACATCATGAATTTGAAGTGTTAGTTCTTTATCTTGCTTTTCAATCTCATATTCAAACTTACTAGCGTTTAATGGAATACCTAATGAAAGCAAGAAATGAAGACCATCCGCGAATTCATCCATCACTATTTCTTTTGGAGATGGACCTTTATTTGACCAATATTTAAAACAACGTGTCTCATTAGCAAGTTCACCAATCTCAACAATTAAGGCTAAAAGACGCTTCTCGTGAGTAGACTTATAAGAAACGTTATGCTTTTCCGCAATCTCTTTATCAAGACCTGATTGTAAACAATATAATTCTTTAAGATTAACTTTCATCTATTATTTACCAATCTTATCAAGATGCCAGATTTCTTTCACGTAATCGCGAATTGTACGATCGGATGTGAAATATCCACTATGAGCGATATTAATTAAGCACTTTTTAGCCCAATCACTTCTATCTTGATACATGGCATCAATCTTTTCTTGAGCTTCAGCATATGCTGCAAAGTCTTTAAGAATGAAGTAGACATCATTGTTATTCATAACTTCATCAAAGATGAGTTGGAACTTACCTGGTTTAGTCGCCCATGGACCGTTGAATAATGAATCAATAACAGCATGGACCCTTCCATCGGAGTTATAGATGTCCCATGGTGAATATCCACCATTAGCGTAGTAGTTAAGAACTTCATTAGATGTAAGACCAAAGATAACGATATTATCATCACCAACGAAATCTTTGATTTCGACATTCGCACCATCAAGTGTTCCTAAAGTAATAGCACCGTTCATCATAAGCTTCATATTGGATGTACCAGAAGCTTCTTTGGAGGCTGTGGAAATTTGCTCGGAAACATCTGCAGCAGGAATGATAAGTTCTGCTAAAGAAACACCATAGTTTTCAACGAAGACAACTTTGATAAATTTATTTACTTGATCATCGTGATTAATGACATCTGCCACCGCTAAAATAAGTTCAATAATCTTCTTAGCATAGACATAACTTGGAGCGGCTTTCGCACCAAAGATAAATGTTCTTGGATGCATCTTGAAGTTTGGATCAGATTTGATGCGGTTATATAAATATATAATATGGAAAACATTTAAGAGCTGTCTCTTATAAGCATGGAGACGTTTGATTTGGACATCAAAGATGGAATCTGGATCGATGTCTAAGCCTTGAGCCTTCTTCACATATTCAGCGAATTTAACCTTGTTTTCATGTTTGATATCAAGGAATTTCTTTTGGACATCTTTATCATCTGCAAACTTATCAAATTTGCTTAAAGAGTGTTCCATATCAAGAATCCAACCATCACCAATCTTGGATGTAATTAAATCAGCGAGTTTTGGATTAGCGTACATAAGCCATCTACGATGGGTAACACCGTTTGTCATATTATGGAACTTCTCTGGGAAGATCGCGTAGAACTCTTTAAATGTTTCTTTCTTTAAGATGTCAGTGTGTAACTTGGCAACACCGTTTACAGAGAAAGAAGCATAGATTGCTAAAGAGGTCATTTGAATTTGACCGTCTCTAACAATTTGCATCGCGTATTTATCTTGGTCATTGACACCTTTTTGATTTAAGAAGATGTTAAAGCGACGGTTGATTTCTTCAATGATCATGTAGCAACGTGGACAAACTTCTCTAACAAAGTTAACTGGCCACTTTTCAAGAGCTTCTGCCATGATGGTGTGGTTAGTGTAAGCAATAGATTTACTTACTACTTCCCAAGATTCATCCCAGCCATAACCATATTCATCCATCATAAGTCTCATCATTTCAGGAATAGCGAGAATTGGATGGGTATCATTGAGTTGGAACACATAGTGTTCGTGTAAATTTAAAAGTGTTTTGTACTTTTTGAAATGTCTAATAAATGTAGATTGAAGTCCACTGCTAACAAGGAAGTATTGTTGTTTAAGTCTAAGTAGACGACCTTGATCAGTAGAATCATCTGGATATAAACCATGTGATAATTCTTTTAAGGTGGTTAAATAATCGGAGAATTTAACATTCTTTGGAAGGTTATTTTCACTTGGTTCAGCACTCCATAAACGTAAAGAGTTAACGACGTTATTTCTATAACCTACGATGCTAACATCGTAAGGAACAGCTTTAATGCAAGTAGCTTGGACGGTTCTTAGACCAAATGAGCCATCTTCTTTCAAGTAAGTTTCAGCACTGCCGCCGAATTGAACTTCAACAGCGTGTTTTGATTTACGAACTTCAAAGACAAAACCGTTTGTAAGCCATTGATCTGGGACTTCGAATTGACGTCCTTTTTCAATGATTTGTTTAAAGAAACCATATTCATAACGAATGCAGTTTCCTTGAACTGGATAGCCAAGTGAAGAAATAGAATCGAGGAAACAGGCGGCAAGTCTTCCAAGACCACCATTACCAAGTCCAGCATCAGCTTCTTGGTCTTCTAAAGCGTGGATATCAATGCCAAGCTCTTCGAGAGCTTTTTTGGCTGTATCGTAAATTCCTAAGTTTTGTAAGTTATTAGTGAGAAGCCTTCCCATTAAAAATTCCATGGAGAAGTAAACGAGTTGCTTTTTGCCTTCATTCATAACTTCGTCGTGAGTTGATCGCCAGTACTTACCAGCATAATCACGCACCATCTCACCTAAAATATCGTATTGTTCAAAGATATGGGAGTCAGCAACGCTAACACCATATTTATCGACAAGACGACGTTCAAAAGTATCTTTAAATTGTTTAATCGCGTTCATAAATAATTATTTTCCTTTGTATTTGAAGATCATCGCTCCTAAAGAGGCGATCTTAATTGTAATCTTATGTGGTTTGTTATAAGGACCAAAATCAGAGGTATGAACAGGAAGACCATTATATTGTCCCCAACCACCATAAATGTCCTTATCAGAGTTAAATATTTCTTCGTATATTCCTTCTTGAGTGACACCAATATCGTAATATTCATAATAATTTGGAGTCATATTGAAGACGAAGACAAGACGAGAATCACCAACGACACGTTCAAATGCAAAGATGGATTGATCAGAGTTATCAACCATTAACCAATTGAAGCATCTTGGATCATATTCTTTTTCATGCATCGCTCTTTCATAGCGATAAATTAAGTTTAAATCACGAACTAATCTAGAGATTGAGTCGTGCATTGGGAATGTTTTAAGCACCCATGGAAGGGACTTAGATTCATTCCATTCGTCAAAGCTGGCAAGTTCATTGCCCATAAAATTGAGTTTCTTGCCAGGATGAGCGAATTGATAAGTAAATAAGTTTCTTAATAAGGCAAATTTTTGTTCATAAGAACCCCATAATTTATTAATGAGAGTTCCTTTTCCATGAACGACTTCATCATGGGAGAATGGAAGCATGAAGTTCTCATTGAAGAAATACGCCATTGAGAAAGTTAACTTATTATGTTCGTATTTTTTATAGATTGGGTCTTTTGAATAATACTTTAAAGTATCATTCATCCAGCCTAAATCCCATTTATAGTCGAAACCAACTCCACCATATTCAAGTGGTTTAGTAACGCCATAAAAGTCGGAACTATCTTCAGCGATCATCATGATATTTGGATGTCTTTGGTGAAGATAGGAATTGGTTCTTTTTAAGAATTCAATTGCACCTGAATGTTCACCTTTTGATTTATCACCATCGATGTAAAGCATATTGCTAACAGCGTCGATGCGAAGACCATCGAAATGGAATTCACTAAGGAAGTAGTTCATCGCTGACATAAGGAAAGAACGAACTGGATCTTTTCCTAAATCAAAATAAGCACTTCCCCATGGGGAAATTCTTCTTCTTGTATCTGCTGGTTCAAATAAATGAGCACCATCGTAGTTATATAAAGCGAAGTCATCTTTCGCAAAATGAACTGGAGCAAAGTCAAGAATAACACCGATACCTTCTTGGTGCATTCTATCGACGAAACTCATAAGTTGTTTTGGATTGCCATATCGAGAATCGACAGAGAAGAAACCAGTAGCTTGATATCCCCAAGATCCATCAAATGGATATTGAATGATAGGCATGATTTCAACGTGAGTGTATCCTAAACCCTTAATATAAGGAATAAGGTAATCAGCGATTTCTTCATAGGACAAATTGCGTCCATCAACTTGGCCTTTCCAAGAACCTAAGTGCATTTCATAGATAGACATTGGTAAATCGAAATTGCGGTTTCTCTTATTTAAATAAGATGAGTCGTGCCAAATAAAGCCGGTGTAATCGAATAAACGAGAGCATGTTGCTGGACGATATTCACTATAGAATGCGTATGGGTCAGCTTTATCAACGTATTGACCTTTTGCATTTTTAAAGTGGAATTTATAGCTTTGATAATCGTGAAGTCCTGGAATAAATACTTCCCAGCATCCACTATCATCAATCTTTGCTAATTTGTCTCTTGTAACATCCCAGTTATTCCATTCGCCAATAACTGACACATCTTCCGCCATTGGGGCGTAAAGTCTAAACACAACGCCATCAACTTTGCCTCTTTTTTCAAAGTGAGCGCCAAAGTATTTATAAGCGTCGATTGTTTGACCCATCAAATAGTCATAAAGTAAACCAAATGCCATAATAAGTACCTATAAAATACAAATGCATTTTATCATAACCAATTAGGCATTGAATAGATTAAGAAAACGCTTTCTTATAACTTTTTATTCATTCAATAATATTGAAAAGATATTCCTGATTACTTATAATTTTTAGCAATAACGGAGGTTAGTTATGGCAAAAGTAATGGCTGTTAATGCTGGTAGTTCAAGTTTGAAATTCAAACTTTATGAAATGCCAGAAGAAAAAGTATTATGTTCTGGAAACGCAGAAAGAATTGGTCATGAAGATGGTATTTTTGGTATCAAATGGAATGGAGAATCTGAAAAGAAGATCGTTCCTATCTTAGACCACGCTGAAGCGGTTCGTTTGTTAGTTAAAGCTCTCATTGAAAAAGGCATCATCAAAGACATGAATGAGATCGTCGCTGTTGGACACCGTATCGTTCAAGGCGGTAAATATTTCTCCAAATCGATGCTTTTTGATAAGGACACTGAAGACAAGATTGAATCACTTATTCCACTTGCCCCTTTACACAATAAAGCTCACCTAGTTGGTTTTAGGGCATTTAAGGAGATTCTTCCAAACGTCACATCTGTCGCGACATTTGATACTGCTTTCCACCAAACAATGGAACCAGAAGATTATGTCTTCCCAATTCCATATGAATACACCGAAAAATATGATTGTAGAAGATATGGCGCTCACGGTACTTCTCACAAGTATTTAAGTGAAGTCGGTCTTAAATATATTCCTGGTGTCAAACATCCAAGAATCATCTCTTGCCACATCGGTTCAGGTGCCTCAATTACCGCCATTAAAGATGGTAAATGTGTCGCTACATCCATGGGTCTTACACCTTTAGGTGGAATCATGATGGGAACACGTACAGGTGACCTTGATCCAAGCGTTATGAATTACCTTTGCAAGTGCACTGGTAAATCCGTTGAAGAAATGTATCAAATCTTCAATAAAAAATCAGGTCTTCTTGGCGTCTCAGAAGTCAGCAATGACTCAAGAGATGTTTCCAAAGCTGTTGAAGAAGGAAATAAGAAAGCTATTCTTGCAGATAGATTATTCATCCGTAGAATCGCTGACTTTATCGGTCAATATTATGTCCGTTTAGGAGGAGCAGATCTCATCATCTTCTCCGCTGGTATTGGTGAAAATTCACCATATTACCGTGAGAAGATTTGTGAAGAAATCGGCTCAGCCTTAGGTGTTGAAATTGATAAGAAACTCAACGCGGGAATTCGCGGTGAAGAAGCCTTACTTTCCACTCCAAATAGCAAGATCAAAGTTGCAATTATTCCAACCGATGAGGAAGTTATGATTGCAAGAGATACATACGCTTACTATTTGAAAAAATAAGCTATAAATTATAGCTAATGAAGACGGTTCTATGAATCGTCTTTTTTATTGATAAAAAGACTTATGTATATTAATATATAATTTATGAAAAAGATCGACGAAATTATTTATTCAAGAACCGAACAATTCGAAAAAGATATCGATAAAACTTTAGACGCTATTAAGCAATATGACAGAATTGTTATTTTTAGACACACTAAACCAGATTATGATGCGATTGGTTCACAACTTGGTTTATATTACTTCCTCAAAGAAAACTTCAAAAATAAAGAAATCCATTTCGTAGGTGAAAATCATGTTTCCTTAACAGGTAGATGTTTCCCTGAAATGGAAAAGATTGATGATTCCTTCTTTGATAAACCATTTTTAGGAATTGTCTTAGATTGCTCTACAGCTGAAAGAATTTCCGATGAAAGATACCAAAAGGCAGAAATGTTAATCAAAATTGACCACCATCCAAATGTTGATCCATATGGTGATATCCGAATTGTTGACACTACGATGGCTGCAGCAGGTGAACTTCTCGCTAATATTCTTCTTTCTTTTGATGGTGATTATGTCATTAACAAACAATCTGCAGAGAATTTATACAAAGCAATCGTTGGAGATTCAGGTCGTTTCTTATATGAATCCACCACTGTTCATACCTTTAGAATCTGCGAAATCTTACTCGCTAAAGGTATCGACTTATCTCAAGTTTATCTTGAGATGTATAACAAATCTCTCTCCGATTTAGAAGTTCAAGCTTATATTCTTAGACACTATAAAGTTACTGAACATGGCATTGCCTATTATGTCTTAAATGATGAGACACTTAAGAGATTTAACTTACCACCTGAAAGAGGTAAAGATAACGTTAATATCTTCGCTCACTTCGATGGTATCCATGCTTGGTTAAGCGTCTCTGAAGATAAAGCTAAAGATGAATGGCGAGTCTCCATTAGAAGCGAACATGAATCCATTCAACAAATCGCTGAAAAATATAATGGTGGAGGACACGATCAAGCTAGTGGAGCGAAATTAAAATCCCTCGATGAACTTGATGGACTTCTTAAAGATTTAGACGATCTATTCAAATAAAAATATTATCTAGACAAAAAGGTTTCAAAATTGAGACCTTTTTATTTATCTTAATAAATAGAATTGATAGAATAGTTGTATGAACTTTGCGCCATTGCATGTATATAGTGGTTATTCTTTTCAAAAGTCAGGTCTTCAAATCGAAGCGTACTGTAGCTATGCAAAAGCCCTTGGCTATTCTTCATTAGCAGTCACTGACTTTGAAACACTTTCTGGCGCTCCTAATTTTGTTCATGAAGCCAAATCTAAAGGCTTAAAGCCAATCGTTGGGCTTGATATAGTTGTCGATAATCTTCTAACGACATTTATTGTTCAAAACGAAGAAGGCTATGTCCACCTATTAGATTTCTTAATTAAAAAACAAAAAGGTGAATTAAGCTTTGCTTATATTAGAGAAAATAGCGATGGTTTATTCGTAATTATCTCCACGGAAAATATCGCTTTAAAGAAAGCTTATTTAGAAAATAAAGAGTCGTTCGCTAAGAAGTTCTCTAGAGTGTCTCGTGGAATAAAATCTTTCTATATCGGCATCGATATGATTGATAAAGGTTTCGCTAGAGAAATGCGCGACTTTGCTTTTTCGCATGGTTATTCCACTACCGCTTTCCCTCATATCAAATATCTTAAAAAAAATGACGCCATTATTTTGAAAATGGTCGAGGCTATCGAGACTAAAGAAGTCTTAAAAGAAAAGAAAGAATCAGGAAATGAATATCTTCCTTCTTTAGAAGAAATTACAAAACTCTATGAGGAAAATGAGATTAATGCAACAAGTGATATCGCTAATGCGATTAGCTTTGAACTTATTAAACCTCGTGGAAGATTACTTAAATTTAAATGCGAAGGAAATATGTCTAGTAAAGACTATCTTCGTAAATTAGCCTTTGATGGTCTAAAAGCTAAAGGTCATGAAGGAAAACAATATATTGACCGCCTTAATTACGAATTAGGGGTCATCGATAAAATGGGATTTAACGATTATTTTTTAATCGTTCAAGACTATATTAACTTCGCTAGAAAAAGTGATATCGCTGTTGGGCCTGGTCGAGGAAGTGCCTCTGGTTCACTTGTCGCTCATTGTTTAGGAATCACTGTTCCTGATCCACTTGAATATGGACTTCTTTTTGAAAGATTTTTAAATCCATCACGACAAACAATGCCAGATATCGACGTTGACTTCTCCGATATCGACCGCGAAAGAGTCGTTCAATACATCGCTGATAAATATGGACATGACCATGTTGCAAAGATCACCGCTATTCAAAAAATAGGTGCCAAACAATCTCTTCACGATGTCGGAAGAATATTTGGCTATGATAAACACGATATCGACTTATTCACTAACATCATTAAAGATGAAAAGTTTGATAAACTTTCACTTCGTGAAATATATAAGAAGAGTAAAGATTTTAGAGATTTGGTTAACGATGATAAATATTATTTAGAAATCGTCTCTTTAGCGAGCAAGATTGAATCTTTACCTCGGCAAGCAAGTTTACACGCAGTTGGTATTGTCTTGAACGCTGAGCCACTTGATAAGATGATTCCTATCACTTTAGATCAAGACGGCTATATTGAGCAATTCGAAAAAGACTACATCGAAGAACAAGGTTTCTTAAAGATGGACATCTTAGCCATTAGAAACCTCACAATTATTGATGATTGCTTAGCAAGGATTAAAGCTAGAGGTATAAACCTTAACCGCGATGAAATTCCTTATAAAGATAAAGAAGCAATTAAATTAATTGCTGAAGGAAAGACAATCGGCATCTTCCAACTTGATACTGTGGCCTTTAGAGTTGCTTTAAAAACCTTTAAGCCAGATTCTTTTGAAGATGTCGTTGCCTTATTAGCCTTAAACCGTCCAGGTCCAAAAGCTAATATTCCAGTTTATGCTAAACGTAAAGCAGGTAAAGAAAAGATTACCTACCTCCACCCAAATCTAAAAGATATTTTATCTTTGACTTATGGAGTTCTTGTTTATCAAGAACAAGTCATGCAACTAGCCTCCAAAATGGCTGGATTTTCGCTTGCGGAAGCAGACATTTTAAGAAGGGCTATTTCTAAAAAAGATTCCTCTAAACTTGTTGGATTAAAAAATTCCTTTATAAAAGGATCGATTAAAAACGGTTATAAGCAAGCTGACGCTGAACGAGTTTTTGATGCAATCTACAAGTTTGGTGATTATGGCTTCAATAGATCTCACTCTGTTGTCTACGCTATTTTCTCTTGCCGTATGGCTTATCTAAAAGCTCATTATCCGGAAGAATTCTATGCCGCTATTCTTTCTAATGCTGGAACTGAAGAATTTAATAACACCATCGCTGAGATGAAAGCTGCAAATATCAAGGTTAAAAACCCTGATATAAATACATCTGATTTATCTTACAAATTATCTAACAAAGACATTCTTTTCCCATTAACGGCTATTCGTGGAATAAATGTCTCCACTGCTATTTCAATTATGAAAGAAAGAGAAAATAAGCCATTTGAAGATATCTTTGATTTTGTCTTAAGAATGTCTAGATATAAACTCGCCTCTCAACAAGTTATCAATTTGATTGATGCTGGAGCGTTCGATAAAATCGAACCATCGAGAAATTCACTTAGAAATAACGTTGCAGCAGCCTATTCATTCGCGGCAGTCTTTGCCACTCCAGATGGAGAAGAATCAATCCTTTCTCCAAATATGTTTGCAAAGCCGTCATTCATCCGTGTTGAAGATGATCCACTGGATAACTTAAATAAAGAATTTAACGTCCTTAACTTAATGGTCTCAGGTTCACCACTTGGATTAGTTAAAGATAAGATTAAAAAACTCAAAGCTATTCCAATAAGTGAAATCGCTTCATCAAAAGGTAACATCAAAGTTGTCGCGGTCTTAAAGAGCTTTAGACGTACCAAAACGAAAAATAATACCGATATGGCCTTTATCACCATCTATGATGAATCAAGTGAAATGGAAGCTGCTATTTTTGAAGAAGCACTTAAAGTGTCTTCATCTCTTAAAAGAAATAAGATTGTCCTAATCGAAGGATATTATAACTTTACTCGTGGTTCACTTAATGTGAACAAACTCACTAATTTGGAGGATATAAAAGATGAATAAAGCCTATGTAATCGACGGTAACTCCCTTCTTTTTAGAGCTTATTATGCGACAGCTTTTAACGGCACCGACAAGATAATGCGCACCAAAGAAGGTATCCCTACTAACGCTATCTTTGCTTTCTCCAATATGATTAACAAGATTTTAAGTGGTCTAAAAGACGGAGATTTATTATTTGTTGGTTTTGATACTGGCACTGCTACTTTTAGACATAAAGAAGACGCCACATATAAAGCAAATCGTAAACCTTGCCCACCAGAACTCAAAGAGCAAATGCCAATCGCAAGAGAACTATTAAAATCTCTTGGCATTTTCACTTTTGAAAAGGAAGGATTTGAAGCTGACGATATATGTGGAACTTATTCTAAACTTGCAGCAAAAGCTGGTTATAACGTTGTCGTCTATACATCTGATAGAGATTATCTTCAATTAATTGATGATAATATTTCCATCTATATTCTTAAAACTGGCATGTCTAACATCATGGTTATGGACACTAAAACCATGCCAGAAGAATATGGTTTCTCTCCTTTACAAATTATTGACTATAAAGGTCTTAGAGGCGACTCCAGCGATAACCTTCCTGGTATTCCAGGCATTGGCGATAAAACCGCTGTTAAATTAATTCAGGAATACGGCTCTTTAGAAAAGATATTAGAAGCTGCTCCAAATATGAAAAGCAAAGTTGGAGAAAGCCTCGTTGAAAACGCTGAACTTGGTAGACACTGTAAACATATGGCGGAAATAGACATTAATGTCGAATTACCATTTAACGTCGAAGATACACTTTATGAAGGTTATGACTTTAATACCATCAATGCCTTTTGTAATAAATATGAGTTAAAGCAATTCCTCAACCGTCTTCCAAGCAAACTTAAAAAAGATGACGCTCATGAAGTCGATATCGATTATCAAAATGTCTCTTCTTTTAAGGGAATCGATTTAGGCGATGAGATAAGCATTGCTTTAGATATTGAACCAGGAAACTACAATAATTCTGAAGTTTATGGCTTAGCCTTATTCTCTAAAGGTGAAAACTATTACATTAGTATTGATGATTTAAAAAATGATGAAGCTTTATTAAAAGCTTTAAAAGATCCAAATATTAAAAAATATTGCTATGACTATAAAGCAATAAAAGTAGCCTTATCAAAACGAGGCATCGCTCTTGAAGGTCTTTATTTTGATATCCTTCTTGCCGCATATCTTCTTGATTCATCTTTAGTGAACAATCTAGATTCAGTCATGCACTACTTTGGAGCAGATATATCTTCTAACAAAGAAGATGCTTTATCTTTATTTGATAATTCTGATCCACTTAGAGCAGCAAAAGTAGCCTATTTTGTTCATAAAATTGCCAATAAGGCCCTTGCTGAGCTTGATAAACTTGAATGTCTTGAATTATATCGTGATATTGAGATTCCTCTTGCTAGCGTGCTTGCCCGTATGGAAATTGAAGGCTTCCCATTAGACGTTAAAGTCCTCGAAGAGATGGGAAATGAATTCAAAGTTAATCTAAACGAGATTCGTGAGAAGATTTATGAAATGGCAGGAGAAGAATTTAATATCGATTCTCCAAAGCAAGTCGGTGAACTTCTTTTTGGTAAACTTGGACTTAAGTCCAATAAGAAGATGTCTACTTCAGTGGATGTCTTAAAAGATCTTTCGGACGCTCATCCGATTGTTAACGAGATTCTCCGCTACCGAAAATACGCTAAGCTCATCTCCACTTATGTTTCTGGATTAACTTCTCATGTCTATGAAGATGGGAAATTACACGCTATCTTTAATCAAGCCTTAACTGCTACAGGAAGACTTTCTAGTAGCGATCCAAACTTACAAAATATTTCCGTAAGAGACGAAGAAGGCAAAATGATCAGAAAAGCCTTCTATTATCCAGACAATAATATTTCAATATTATCTTTAGACTATTCTCAAATAGAGCTAAGGATTCTTGCTTCTTTGTCAGGATGTAAGAAACTTCAAGAAGTTTTCTCTTCTGGAGAAGATATTCACGCTGCTACAGCAAGACACGTCTTCCACACTGATAATCCAACTCCAAATGAAAGAAGACGCGCTAAAGCAGTTAACTTTGGAATTATATATGGAATCTCAGATTGGGGTCTTTCAGAACAAATTGATTGTTCAGTAAAAGAAGCAAAAGCTATCATTGATGAATTCTATAACGCATATCCAGAAATTGGACAATATTTTCAAAAGATTACTAGTGAAGTAACAAAAAATGGCTATGTCACTACCTTATTAGGTAGAAGAAGATATCTTAGAGAAGTACATGATGCGAATTATCAAGTAAGAGAATTTGCAAGACGAGCAGCGATGAACGCTCCAATTCAAGGTACTGCTGCAGACTTAATTAAAATCGCAATGATTAAAGTTGATAAAGCTCTTGAAGAAAAACATTTAAAAACTAAATTAATTTTACAAATTCATGACGAACTTTTATTTAAAGTTCCTGAAGAAGAAAAAGATATCGTGCTTCCACTTATAAAAGACATTATGGAACACGCTTTAAAACTCGATGTTAAATTAGAAGTTGATGGAGGATTTGGTCATACTTGGTATGATGCAAAATAATTATGCCTGAATTACCAGAAGTTGAAACCGTAAAAAATACGCTTCATGAACTTGTTCATGGAAAAACAATTTCGGATGTAAAAATCATTCGTGAAAAGAATGTTGAAAATAATCCGGAAGAATTTAAAAATGCACTTATAGGTGCGACTATAACGCATTTTGAACGAGTTGGTAAATTCATCATCTTTCACTTTGATAAAGATATTGTTTTAATCTCCCATTTAAGAATGGAAGGCAAATACTTCTTAAAGAGTAAAAATGACAAGATAGGTAAACATGATTTAGTCGTTTTCTATTTTAGTGACGATACATGTCTAATGTATAACGACACAAGAAGATTTGGAATGCTTAAAGTAGCATCTATCTTTAATTACAAAAATGAACCGCCTTTATCTAATGTAGGTCCTGATCCATTTATGATGTCTGATGCATCTAGACTCGAAAAAGCGTTTAAAAATAAATCAATCGCAATTAAAACTGCCTTACTTGATCAAAGCATTATGTCTGGCCTAGGCAACATTTATGTTGATGAAGTGCTTTTCGCCACCGCTATTCATCCTGAAACCCCTGCTAAACTTATCAAAAGGCAACAACTTGAATGGATTTTAAAAGAATCCAAAAGAATTCTAGGCGAAGCTTGTAATGCTGGAGGCACCACTATTAAGTCATATCACCCAAAAGAAGGTGTTTCTGGAAATTTCCAATATGCTTTAAAAGTATATGGTAAGAAAGATAAACCTTGTCCAAGGTGTGGACATCTTATGAGGAAGATATTTGTAAACGGAAGAGGCACTACTTTCTGTCCAAAATGTCAAAAGAATATCGATCTTCCATACGTTGTAGGAGTAACTGGTCCAATAGGTTCAGGCAAATCTGAAGCATGTAAATATTTAGAATCTTTAGGATTCCTTTATTTAAGCGCTGACAAGATTGTCCATGATTTATATAAAGATAAAAAAGTTCAAGATGGTATTAGAAAAATCATTCCTGAACTCAAGATAAAAAATGATGATATCGATAGAGAATTCTTGAAGAATTATCTATTAGATAATCCTAATAAAAAGCGTCGACTTGAAAAGTATGTTCACTCTAAGGTTGAAGAAGTCTTTGCTAAGACAATAAAATCAACTCCAAAAAGCAAATCTATCGTCTTAGAAGTTCCACTACTTTTTGAATCAAGAATTGATGATTATTGCGATGATACGTTGTTCATTGATATAAGTGATAAAAAGCAAATCGAAAATCTTATCGATAGAAAAGAAGACATTAAGAAAGCTTTAAAGCTAAATCAAAACTTTAACTATCAAGAAAACAAGAAAAAAGCGACGTATGTCATTAAGAATGACAAAAACATCGCTCATTTAAATAAAGAATTATCAGCTATTTTTTCTTATAAATAGCAGCGCCTGTTAAGTCAAATTCCTTCTCGCACATTTCAGTGATGATTTTAGCGAGTTGTTTTCCTCTAATTTCTCCAGATGATTTCCCTAACGAATACATTTGTTGAATTTCTTTAATGGTGAAATCACTGGTGAAGAATGTTAAGCGTGAACTATGTTCACGTTCAGAAAGAATTGGAATGATAATTTGGTCGCGAATATATTCGTTTTTATATTCTTCTCCAAAACCATCAAGTACGAGTAATGGTACTTTTGATAACGCGACAATTTGACGAGTGAACTCTTCTTTATCTTCATATGATAAATCGGAGAGTTTTTTAATGCGGTCGAGGCAGTTAATGACTGCAACTTGGCCTAATCCCGTCGCTGCAAATTCATTCGCGAATGTAACTAATAAGAATGATTTGCCCACTTTGTGATTTCCTGTCACATACAGCCAACGTTCTGAGTCTCCACTAAGTATCTTATTAAATTCTTTAATAACTGGTCGACGATTATTGGAATAATCTAGAGTTTTAATAGTGCTTGATTTCCATTCAGATGGGAAATCTCTTACGAGGTAACGGCTATCAAGTCTAATTTGTTCCATGATTTTTGCGCATGGTTCATATTGAGTGGTAATAAAATTACCATCCTTTAAAACTTTCATAGCAATATGAGGAGTCTTTTTATCACAAGCATCAACACCTGGACAGTTCTTACAATAATTGTAATCATCCTTAAAATCGGTTAGCTTCGCAATATTCTCGCGAACTTCACCAATGGTAAGATTGAGTTTTTTGATTTGTTCATAAACTTCAATATCCGCTCTAATATCATCAAGTAGCTTGTTGATATAAGCACGCATATCGACTTCTTGGTTTACGATTTCTTTAGCGTTAAACTCTTTCATTATTTATTACCTCCTCTGTTCTTTTTTAATAATTCAATATTATTAATGATGCGTTGCATTTCTTCGTCTGATATTTCTTCATCAGGCTCTTTAACATTCTTTTTTGTATCATTCTGTTCTTCAGATTTGATCGTTGATTCTTTTTTCATAGTGCGCGTCATTTTATTCAAATAATTCATTGCATCTATTGTTGTTTCCACTTTCTCTCTAGCAAGTGATGCAGCAATCTTTTCACAATAGTTCATAGACAAGATGTTGTTATTTTTGTGAAGAACATACTCGATGATTGTGTTGATGATTCCATTAGAGAATCCATAGCCTGAACTCAACTGATTTACTATTTTCAAATCCGCCTTTGCTGGTTCTGCACCATGTTGAATCATTCTTAGAAACTCTACTGGAGTTGAGTTTTCTTTGATTTTAATCCACTTAATTGATTCACCATCACCGCTAAGTTTCGATTTTATCTGTTTGCCCTTTGGTGCAACTATGCGATACTTAACAGCATCCTCAGCCTTCTCCGCAACTCTACGATAATCTAGATGTGGATTAGAATGAGGCTCATATTCATCTGCAACGATGACCGCCATTTGTGATTCATCTAAACCAAACAAAGTCGCCAGTCTTTCAATCTCTTTAAGATCTCGTTTATAAAACGCGGATGGAAGGATTGGGGCTTGTTCGTTTAGATATTTGTAGAACGAGTCAAAGTTAAAGTTAATTTTCACACGACCTGGTTCATGACCAACAATGGAGTTTCCAAAGTCTTTCCTAAAGGAAGGATCGTCATAGTTAGGATGAAATACATCAATAAATGATGCGGATACTTCAGAGTATTCTTCTGGAATATCAAGATTGATTTTGTATTTGAATGCGAGACGTTTCGCTTCTTTTTCTCCAACATATTGGATAAGTAGACCTTTAAATAAAACATCATCAAAGAAATCCTTTGGTGATTTAGGACTATATAAGACATATACATAGTATCTGCCATCGCTTGTCTTCTTTTCGTAGGTTCTAAGTAAGCCCACTGCTTCAAGCATATGACGAGCAGACAAAATCATTCCTGGTGCGAACTGAGTGATGTTAATGAGTTGTTCAGTAACATAAAGATTATCTTCATCGTTATTGCGACGTTGTTTTAATAAGGTAAGGTAAAGCATTGTCGCTGCTGCGCCGATAAGCGGTTGATAAAGTTCAACCAAAACATCCTTATCGACATTAGAGACGATGGAAGCGAGTCTTATTTCATAAAAATCACTAGTTGAAACGAATTCCATAAGTGAAAGTATTATCACACACGCAAAAGGCCAAATCTACAAAAAGTTTCGATGAATTCTACACTTTTTCGAAATTGTGCAAAACTTATCCACAGTCAATTTTCTAAAGAAAGCGAGTTTATCGAACTTTTTAAGCTAATCCCACAACTTATCCACCGTCTTTCCACAATTTAAAATTTCACTATAAATTAATTTATACAATTGTGTAAGATATTAATGATGAGAAAATCTTCCATAGTTCTTTTATTACCTGTTCTCCTTTGTTCATGTGTCAATCACAAAACGAATGCGATGTTTGAGTTTGATTCCACACAAGTCGATGAAGAAACAACGTTAACATTTCATCTTGTTGTAACATCAATTAGCAAAACTGATTTTGATAATGCGAACGGGCTAAATGTTTTGGAAGACGTTGTGGAAAAAAATAATTATTATTTTATAACTTTCACAAAAATTGATTCAGGTTCAAATATTGAAAAGCTAGATTTTTATAATTTGCAAGATATGTATCCTAACACAAAATCTCAACCTGTTACTTACATAGATGATAATGAAAACGAAATTGGGCCAGACAGCAACCAATTTTCTTGCACTTTTTTTATTCAATACAATGGTAAAATTATTATCTTTAAGGAGAAAACCAAATGATTTTATTAAATGCTCTTCTTGCACTTAGTCTTATTTCTTCACCAAATAATAATGTCAATGAATCCGGCTCTGTTTATAACCATCTTACCTTGGCCGAGAGAACTTTTATTACAACAAATATAAATTCAATTGTACAAGATGATACTTTACTACCTTATTTTATGAACAATCCCCAATCTAACAGCATTTCATATGATGAAAGTGATATTCCTGATTTGCTCGAGAGTACATATGCAAGCTACACTTGGTCGCAAACTGCTTATAACACTACAGCATCTACTACAGGTAACATTCCTGTGAATGTTAAAAATCCATACTATACTTCTGCCGAAATACAACAAGCAATAACGTTATCGAACGTTAGTAGCACTTATGGAGGATGTGGCCCTTTAGCAATGACGGGCATGTTGGATTATTTTGCTCGATATCTTGGCTACAACGAAATCATTAAAAACCCAGGTAGTTCAGAAGATAGAATACAATTATTAGTGGATGTTTTAACAAAAGTCAAAACTTATGAAGTTGGGTTTGGAAACAAACAAACTCTTACATTTCCTTGGGATTATTCAACGGCATTTAACACTTTAATGGATCAATACAAAATCAATGCTTTTTTGCAAAGCAATTATAATTTTCAATTATTTGGCGGAAATCGAGACTCAAACTGGAACACTGTCAAAAGCAATATCAATAGTGGAATGCCAGTAACTTTGATGACAGGATTATTCTCTGGAGATGGAGATTTTGCTCAACATTATACAAATATATTGGGTTATTCTACGTGGACTGGGGTAGATGAAAATTCAAATACTATTAGCAAAGATTTCATTATCGCAAGATTAAATTTCGCAAACAAAACCGATATCTACTACTGTGATGCAGATATTTTAGGAGATGGAATGATTGGACTAATTACGTATAGTGCAAATTCAAGCAACACATCAAGATTTGGAGCGGTCGATTTCGCTGAGGAATTTGTGAATAGTCAAGGTGGTGGACAATATTTCAATATTGAAAAAGGCGCGCCTGTGACTTTTCTTAGCAACGAGCAAATTCAAACATATCGACTAAGAACTAGTTATATTGAAAACCAATATTTAGTAATGTCTCCTAATAGAGCTAATTGCGGATCGGCTTATCTTGAAATGATTTTTAATCATTCTGTTTCATCGATGACATTTGATATTTCTTTATGGGGACCAAACGAGAATATTACCGGCCAATCATTATATACATATTATTATGATGGAACGTATTGGCTCATGTATGAATCAATTACTCTATCTGATTTGTCTACAAATAAAGCCAACCCGAGTCGAAAACACCTAAGTTTTCCTAGCGATGCTGTTGGAGTCAAATTCTATACGTGGCACACTAACCCAAGTGGCGATTACAACCGTGGCAGGGTTTGCTTAGATAATTTTATTGTTAGATATTAATAAGAGTGGTATTTAAAAATGAAAAAAGTATTAGCCTTTGATATCGGCGGCACAAATATGCGCCTTGCCCTCATTAACGAAAAGCTTGAAATTGAAAAAGTTTTAATTAAACCAACCGTTAGAGATAACCCAGATGCTTTCATGAAAAACGTCTGTGATTTAATCTCTGAATTTGATCTTAAAGATGTCGTTGCAATTGGAGCGGGTGTCCCAGGTGTTGTTGATAGAGAAAAAGGCTTAATTATTGACCTTCCAAATGTCCATATCGGAAACATCGAATTTGGCAAAATTATCACTGAAAAATTTGGCTTCCCAGTCTTCCTTAGAAATGACGCAGAAGTTGCTTGTTTAGGCGAAGCCTATTCTGGCGCTGGAAAAGATTATTCCAGAGTATTTTTCATCACCATTTCTACTGGACTAGGTGGAGCAATGTGCGTCGATAATGAATTCCAAGATTACATTACTGAAATTGGTCATACTTTATTCATGTATAAAGGTAAGCCATGTGAGTTCTCACTTGTCTCAGGTTCATACATCACAAAACTAGCCGAACTCAATAACTACAAGATTGAAAAAGCTGCAGATTTATTTGATAGATATGAAGCTGGAGATGAGGAAGCAAAACGTGTGTTTAAAGAATGGCTTTCTATTTTACAAAAGTTCATTCGTTTAGTTGTTGATTCATATCTTCCAGACATCATTGTTGTCACTGGTGGATTCATGAATCAAAAACATCTATTCTTTGATGATTTAGTAAGACTAAACCCAGACGTTTTAATCAAAGAATGTGAATACAAAACCCAAGCTGGTTTAATCGGCTCGGGCACATTTGCATTAAAAGAAATGAAAATTATTTGATTTAAATAATTTAGGTTGTTATATTATTACTAGCGTTGACGAAGACATGTTAATAAGATCTTCTCTTCAAGAGAGGAAGCGTAAGGTGGAAGGCTTCTAAGAGAAACTTATTAAAACCACTTCCGAGCATCTAAGGATAACTTAGACGTAAGTCTTGCGTTAAAAGATATCAAGAGTATATCCTAATGGATATAAAATAAGGTGGTACCGCGATAAATCGTCCTTATGTGGACGTTTTTTTATTTTCTAGGAGGTAAAACATATGGCACTAGACAAAGATACCCTCAATCACTCCACGTCACATCTTATGGCGGAAGCAATCATGAATCTATATCCAGGCGCGAAGCTTGGTTTTGGTCCTTCCATTGAAGATGGTTTTTACTATGACGTTGATTTCCCAGAACCAATTACTGAAGAAGATCTTCCAAAGATTGAGAAAGAAATGCATCGCTTAGCAGCGAAAAACGAACCATTCGTTCGTGAAGAAGTTTCTAAAGATGAAGCTTTAAAACTTTTTAAAGACAATCCATATAAGATTGAACTAATTAAAGGCATCAATGGAGTTATCACTATTTATAAACAAGGTGATTTCTTCGATTTATGTGCTGGTCCACATATTGAAAGAACTGGCAAAATCCAAAACTTCAAACTTTTAAGCATCGCAGGAGCCTATTGGAGAGGAGATTCAAAGAATAAACAACTCCAAAGAATATATGGAACCTCCTTTGAAAAGAAAGAGGATCTCGCGAATCACCTACGCGTATTAGAAGAAAGAAAAGCGCGCGACCATCGTAAACTCGGCAAAGAACTCGGTTTATTTATGCTTTCTGAATTCGGTCCAGGATTCCCATTCTGGCTTCCAAACGGAATGATTCTTAGAACCGAACTTGAAAACATGTGGAAAGATATCCACCGCCGCTATAACTATCTACTTGTAGATACACCTATCATGTTATCCAAAGAACTATGGATCACTTCCGGTCACTGGGATCACTACAAGGACAATATGTATACAACCGAAATCGAAGAAAAAGAATTCGCAGTCAAACCAATGAACTGCCCAGGCGCAATTCTTTGCTACAAGAATGATTTACATTCTTACCGTGAACTTCCACTTCGTTACGCTGAACTTGGTCACGTTCATAGATTTGAAGCTTCAGGTGCTTTAAATGGTTTATTTAGAGTTAGAAGTTTCACTCAAGATGATGCTCATACATTTGTTCGTCCAGATCAAATCGGAGATGAAATTAAATCAATCTTAAAACTTTATGATGAAATTTATTCATTGTTTGGTCTTAACTACAAGATTGAATTATCAACCCGTCCAGAAGAAGGCTTTATTGGAAGTATCGACATCTGGAATGAATCTGAAAAGATTCTTGAAGAAGTCTGCCGTGCAACTGGCAAAGAATTCAAGATTAATCCAGGCGATGGCGCTTTCTATGGCCCAAAACTCGACTTCAAAGTCAAAGACTGCATGAATAGAGTCTGGCAATGTGGAACCATCCAACTTGATATGAATCTTCCAGAAAGATTTGATGTCACTTATATTGATGATAAAGGCGAAAAAGTTCGTCCAGTCATGCTCCATAGAGCATGTTTCGGTTCTGTTGAAAGATTCGTAGGTATTTTAATTGAACACTTCGCAGGAGCGTTCCCACTTTGGTTATCTCCAGAACAAGTTCGTGTCCTTCCAGTTAATAATAATTTCCATTTAGAAAAATCTAAGGAAATTGTAGATGCTTTAAGAGCTGCTGGCATTAGAGCTAAACTTGATGATGGCGAAGAAAAACTTGGTTATAGACTTAGAAGCGCTCAAGTTAACAAAGTTCCATATACACTTGTTATCGGAGATAACGAGGTAAATGAAGGAACTGTTACTTATCGTCACTTTGGTGTTAGAAAACAAGTTACAGTCAAATTCGATGAGTTTGTAAAATTACTCAAAGAAGAAATAAATTCTAAAGCATTGCCAAGTTACGAAGAATAGTTGTTGACAACACATTTAATGTGTAGTTTAATTATTCTCGCAAATAAACGTAGAAAGAAGAGCGCCCTGCTTCTCACCAGATCGACTAATCGATTGGTCCATGCTACTAACACTAACCATGTTATTTAAACGGGCGCACTTCGTGCCCGTTTTTCTTGTAAAGGAGTGATACTTATCAATAACTATCCAATTAAAAATGGACCACAACGTCCAAAAAACACCAACTCTGATCTTGTTAATGAAAGAGTTCGTTTCCCAGAAGTTTTACTCATTGGAGCAAATGGTGAACAACTTGGAAAGATGTCATCTCGCGAAGCATTTCAAATCGCGGTAGAACAAGAACTCGACCTTCTCTGCGTTGCTCCAAACGCTAATCCACCAGTTTGTAAAATCATAAACTATGGAAAATATCGTTTCGAACAACAAAAGAAAGCTAAAGAAAACAAGAAAAAACAAAAGATTGTTGAAATTAAAGAAGTTCAACTTACACCACAAATTGGTCAACACGATATCGACACCAAAGTTAAAGCTGCTCGCCGCTTCTTAGAAGATGGTAACAAAGTTAAAGTTGGAGTTAGATTCCGTGGAAGACAAATGACTCACTTAGAAGTTGGTGAGGAAGTTATGAATAAGTTCATCTCAGCTTTAGAAGATGTATCCACTGTCGAAAAGAAACCAGAAATGGAAGGCAGATGGATGAATGCCGTTTTAGCATCAAAGGTTAAAAAGTAGGAGGAAAATAGCATGCCAAAAATGAAAACAAAAAGAGCGTTAGCAAAACGTGTTAAAGTTACCGGTTCTGGTCAACTTAAAAGACACAGTGCTTACACTTCCCATCTTGCTCCACGCAAGACCACAAAACAAAAAAGACATTTAAGAAAGGCTTCACTTGTTGACAAAACAGATTACAAGAGAGTGAAGACCCTTATTCAATAAGGAGGATTAAGCAATGGCTAGAGTTAAAAACAGTGTTGCCACTAGAGCAAGACGTCGCAAAATTCTTAAAAGAGCAAAAGGCTATTTCGGTAGCAAACACATCCTCTTTAAGACCGCTAAAGAACAAGTTCTTCGTTCCCTTAGATATTCATATATCGACCGTAAGAACTTAAAGAGCGATTTCAGAAAATTATGGATCAAGCGTATCAATGCTGCTTGCAGAGCAAACGATATCTCCTATTCCAGATTCATCAATGGCTTAAACAAAGCTGGTGTCAAAGTGAATAGAAAGATGCTTGCAGAACTTGCAATCAACGATCCAAAAGCCTTCAGCGATTTAGTCAACGTCGCTAAGAAAGCAGTTAAATAAGTTAATTTATTTAAAAACAAAACCAGGTCAACGCCTGGTTTTTTGTTTATCTAGAAGAGTTCTTCTTCTTTTTTAACTCTTATAACTTCAATGTTATCAAGAGCTTCATTTATCATGGTTTGATAATCGAATTTAGCCTCATATTCCTCTACCTTATCTAAGGCTGGTTTTGTCTTAGGATTTTTAGGAGCGAATATCGTGCAGCAATCTTCGAATGGGCGAATAGAGATTTCGTATGTATTTATCTTTCTTGCAATACGAATAATCTCTTCTTTATCGGTGACGACTAAAGGTCTAATTACCGGTACATTTGTGACTTCGTTAATTACCCCAATTGATTCGAGAGTTTGTGAGGCAACTTGGCCAACTGATTCACCGCTAGAAATTGCTAAACAATGACGTCTTTTTGATAGCTCGCTAGCAAGTCTAAACATTATTCTTCTCATAAGCGTAATCGCATATGATTCATCTGCAACTTCATATATCTTTTCTTGAAGTTTAGTAAATTGAATTACATTGAGTCTAATCTCGCTTTGATACTTGTTAAGTTCTTTAAGCAAATCTTTAAGTTTTTCAATAACTCCAATGTTCGTGTATGGAGGAGAAGCAAAGTGAATGCATTCAATTCTAAGACCTCTTCTAAGGAGAAGATAAGCTGCTACTGGAGAGTCGATCCCACCTGAGAGCATATGCATAACTTTTCCGCCTGTTCCAAGAGGGTATCCGCCCGCACCTTTAAAGGTCTTAGTAAAGATATAAGCGCCTTCATTTCTGACCTCAATTGAAAGGGTGATGTCAGGGTTATGAACATCAACTTTTAACGGGGAATTGCGGAGTATTTCCCCTGCAATAGTCCTATTAATGGTGTCAGAATTAAGTGGATAAGCTTTATTAGAACGACGAGTGTAAACCTTAAAAGTTTTGCCTTCTTCTTCACGAATTAAAGCAAGACTTTGTTTAAGAAGATTTTCAATATTATCTTCAGTAAAAAGCACTAAAGAAAGGGAGTGAATTCCAGATATATCTTGAAGGATTTCAATGACTGGTTTTGGGTCAGTTTCATTTAGTATCACATAGATATGATCATATTGAACTGAGAAGGCTAAATTAGGGAAATCTCGAAGGGCATTTTTGATATTAATAGCGAGGGTATGAATGAAGTCTTTTTTATTCTTTCCCTTCGTGGAGAGTTCTCCAAAGCGAACCATTATTTGATTGTATTTCATTGGATGGACCTCACTATCTTTTTAAACTCATTTACGAAGCTATCAACATCATCGATTGTATTATCTTTATCAAAGGAAATTCGAATTGTGTTTTTAGCTCTACTCTTATCATTAAACATAGCGTCAACGACGTAGCTCATTGGCTCTCTTTTGGAGTGACACGCCGAGACACTAGAAACATAAATTCCTTTAAGTGAAAGAGCCTCTACCACTACACTTGCTTTTTTATTCAAAAGAGAAAAATTAACAATAAATGGAGAGCACTTATCATTGCTATTAAAAACAATATCTTCTTCTTTTATAGATTCGACTAAATGATTTTTAAGTTCTAAAGCGTGATTATGGTTTTTTGTTTTATCTTTCAAAGCAATCTCGGTTGCTTTTGCAAGAGCGCATGCGCCTGCTACATTACTAGTGCCTGCTCTATAGCCATATTCTTGATCACCACCAGAAATAAGTGGTTGATAGTTAATTTTGTTTTTCGCAACAATTGCTCCACCACTTTTTAAGCCATTAATCTTATGAGCGGAATATGTAAAGATATCAATGTCGTTATAATCAATATCAACTTTACCTACTGCTTGAGTCATATCAACATGAAGCAAAGCTTTTGGGTGAGAATGAACAATCTTAGCAATTTCTTTAATTGGTTGAATTGCCCCTGTTTCATTATTGACTGCCATAATGGAAACAACATTGGTTTCATTAGTGAATGCTTCTTCAAGTTCTTTTAGATTAATTAAACCGTCCTTATCTACATTTAAATAAGTGACTTTAAAATCAAAAAGAGTTTCAAGCTGTTTACATGCTTCTAATACAGATGGGTGTTCAATCTTTGAGGTAATAATATGTTTACCTCTACCCATGTAATTAAATGCTGTACCTTTAATAGCAAGGTTATTAGCCTCACTTGCAGAAGAGGTTAAAATAACGCGGTAATCAAATAGATTAAAGCTCTTAAGAATCTTTTCTTTAGCTTTAGCTAAATACTTACTGGAATCGACTCCTAATGCATGGATCGAATTAGCGTTACCAAAATGCTTTAATTCGATTCCATTATATAAAGCGACGACATCCGAGTTAGGAACAGTCGTCGCAGCATTATCAAGATAAATGATTTTATTTTCTTTCATTCTCAAGTCTAACTTTTTGTAATGCGTTACCAGCAATGATATAGGCGTGTTCGAAATCGCCTTTAGCGAAGAAAGTTTCAGCTTGGGTAACAAGTTGATTAATATCGCTTAAATGTACACGGTTACGATTCGCGTATAAAATAGCATTTTCAGCAAGAACCATCATATTGAAGTCTTGACTGATCGCACCATTATCAAGAATGGTGTTATTGATATCTTTAAGTTCATCCATACATTCATTGACTTTGTCAACATCGATTGGAGACTTAAGGAGAAGTAAATTAACTTCGTTAAGAAGTTCATAGAAACGATTGAGTTTCGCTTCGTATTTAGCGCTTATTTCAGCAATATCAATATCGCTTAAGGTCTTTTCAGCATTTCTAATAGAAAGATATAAGCTCTTAATCATATTGAAGGCTGTTTCAGAGTCAGTCTTCAAAGAAGTGAAGTAATTATTATATTCATCGATTTCAGAAATGATGGAGTGAGAAGCAGCACTTAATTCATTCATCTTCTCTACAAGAAGTGAATATGGTTGCTTTGTAGCACTATGAATATAAGTATCTAACGAACGTTTTAAAGCTCCAACCTTGTTAATTTCAGTTTGAATTTCATTAATTTTGCTACGATGGGCTTCATTAATAATGAAGATTTCACTGACTTCAGGAATTGTGTTACAAAGTTTGATAAAGCGTTTTTCGATTAAGTTAACGGTGCGATAGACACCTTCATTTTGTGATTCAAAATCTTCACGAGCTTGTTTTTCTTCATTGAATAAAACAAAGAATTCATCAATGTGAGAAGAGATGTCATCAAGTTGAGAATGAACATCTTTTAAATCAAAACGTTTGATCTTTGTGGTTAATTTATCTAAATCTTGTCTCATCACCGCTATTGAAGATTTAACGGATAAATGATGAAGTGGATAATCTTCTTGAATCATATTGTCATAAGCATTCTCTAAAGAGATGAGCTTATCAGGAATGACTGAAACAACTAAAGCACAAAGATTTGGAAGATCTGGCATTGCTGAAGCAATTTCATGAAGAATCTTATCGATTTGTGGAAGAATTGTATTAGCGTCATCATATTGAGCACTTTCAACAAATTCTTCGAATTGACCGAACAATTCATCGATATATTTAAAGACTTCTTCAAATGATTCACTTATTAAAACTAAATCGCCTTGCTTAATGTAATAATCAGATTTGATACGACGCAATTGCTCTTTCAAAGAAAGAGATGATTGACGGCAATCCTCTTCTGGCTTCACTACTCTAAGTAAGTCGTTATTAAGGTCATTAACAACCTTCTCATATTGAGAAATGATTTCTCTTACATCAGGAATAAGTTCTTTGAGTTGTTTATATTTGTTCTCATCAACGAGATCTTTTAAACCATTAATGGAACTTTGAGCGTGAGCGTCATGCTTATCGCGGATTTCTTTAAAGCGTTTTAAAAACTTTGTATGAATATCAACGTAAAGAAGATTGGTACGAGAAATAATCTCAAGTCTTTTAACATATTGAGCATCTTGGCCAATAAGAAGAGCGTGCAAATATTGGAAACGACGATCTAAATCTCTAATTTGACGTTTAAGGTTATTCTTTTGGAAAACAAGTTTAAACAAAAGAAAACCAATGCCGATAGCTGCAATGATTGAGCCAACGACAATGATAACTATTACTGTAATTGATAAACCGCCTTCACCCATTTTGAAAACCTAATTGATTGTATCATATTTAATCATTGTTTTGATAAAAAACAAAGAGATAATATGGAAAAATATCGTTTTAAAACACCAAGATTTACCTCCTAATATAAATATTAGAGGTCAGTTTTTATTGACAACAAAAATATCGTTTTATATTATATATATCGCATTGTTGCAGCATGTAAATACTGTTCGCCCGATGTCTCAACAACCGTGGAAGAGTAACCTAAGCTCAAGGGTGAAATTCAAATAGATGACATCCGGAACAAGGAATTTACACCTCTTGCTAAATGCACTTTAGTGAAAGGAGTCATATATCATGAGATATACTGGTTCAGACTACAAACGTTCACGTCGTCTCGGATTTTCTACTCTTGAAACTGGTAAGGAACTCGCTAAGAGACCTTATGGTCCAGGACAACACGGCAATGGCCGCAAAAGAAAACCATCCGAATACGGTAAGCAACTTGTTGAAAAACAAAAACTTGAACAAATGTACGGTGTGAATGAACGCCAATTCAGACGTTTATTCATGATTGCTAGAGCTTCTGATGAAGTTACAGGTATCGCCTTCTTCCGTATTCTTGAATCCCGTTTAGACAATCTTGTCTATCGTATGGGATTTGCAAGAACTAGAAGAGCTGCTCGTCAACTCGTCAACCATGGACACATCACTGTCAATGGTAAAAAGGTCGACATCCCTTCATACCTTTGCTCCGTTGGTGACAAAATTGCCATCAAAGAAGGTGCAAAACTTGAAGTAGTCAATCAAGCTCTTGAAAGCAAACCAGCTTCCGTTGGTTATGTCAAAGTCGATGCTAAGAAACGCGTTGGAGAATTCTTACGCGCTCCAGAAAGAAACGAACTTCCAAAAGACATCAACGAAGCCCAAGTTATTGAATACTACAACAGAATGTTATAATTCAAAAATTGAGCAAACTAAAAGGAGAGTGTCAACTCTCCTTTTTTTTCATGCTATTTAATCAATTTTTGGATAAAAGATTTCCGTGCTTATATATGTAACACTATAAGTTCTATTCTTTGGTGAACCACCTTGAGATTTGAAAGAATATTTCACTAAACAATTGTCGGAGAATTCCACTTCTCTTTCATAAGTTATATTGTTACTTGAATCAGTGATTGTTCGTTTCGCATAAAGTGCATCTGATCCATAACTTTCTAAAACGAGAGTAGATTCATCGGGTTTATCTTGGAGATAGGCTTTTAATGAACCAATGAGAGTTGAAGTTTGTAAAAGAAGAATTCTTGCATAATGGTTATGAAGCTCTTCCCAACTCTCTTCCGAATAATCGGTGATTTTTGAGACGTAACGAGGAGCGGTTTCTTCATTAATACTGCTATCGACAATGCGGTTCACATTATAAATGTGATTTATACCTTCATCATCAGCTTTAACATAGCACCATTCTTCTGAAACAGAACCATTTAAACAGGTGTAGCCATGATAATATTTATCAGGGATGCTATAGAAATGCTTTTGTTCACTTTTATTAGATTCTTCATCGATTGTTGATAAGAATGTATAAAAGTTAAAAGGTATCTTTTCATCATTAACTTTCTCGATATTGCCAAGGATTTCTATCGCGGTTTCACGAGAAATGCTTTGCCCATGACAAGATGCTAGGACAAAGGGAAGAGTTAATAATACAAAGACTTTTTTATTCATTAACGTAATTCAACGAGGTAGTAATTCTTTTTACCTCTTCTAACAACAATATATTTATTAAACATAGCGAGTTTTGAATCGACAACACAGGCTAAATCAGTATTCTTTTCACCATTTAAGGAAATAGAATTTCCTTTGATGAATTCTCTAGCTTCACGTTTTGAAGATGCTGCTTTAATTTCAATAAGGACATCTTCAAGAAGTTTTCCAGATTCAACTTCAACTTTTAAATCACCAAATAGTTCGATGATATTTGCTTCGGAAAGATCTTTGATATTGCCGGAGAAGAGCGCTTCTGACATCTTCACTACTTCATCGGCAGCTTCTTTACCGTGAATGAGTTCAACAATTTCATAAGCGAGAGCTTTTTGAGCGACTCTCATACCAAGCTTCTCATAGTGCTCCTTAATAGTAGCTTCGATTTCTGGAATAGATTTAAATGAGAATACTTTGTAGTATCTTGCCGAATCATCATCACTTGTGTTGATGAAATATTGATAAATTTTGTATGGAGAAACTAAGTTTCTATCTAGATATAAGGCTCCATCAACGGATTTGCCAAACTTCTTACCATTTTCATCAAGTAAAAGTGGGACAGTGAAGCATCCTGCTTCAGCATCAACACCTTTAAGTTTTCTAATTAATTCAAGACCACTTGTGAGGTTTCCCCATTGATCTTGACCACCGATTTGAAGTTTGCATCCTTCAGTTTCATATAAATGAAGGAAGTCAATTGATTGAAGAATCATATATGAGAATTCAGTATAAGAAATACCAGTTTGAAGTCTCGAGGCAACGATGTCCTTGCTTAACATATAGTTAATTGGGAAATATTTACCATAATCTCTTAAGAAATCGAGAGTGGACATTTTGCTAATCCAATCATAGTTATTAAGTAAGATGCCTTTTTTAGGATCATCAAGATTAATAAATCTTGCTAATTGGTCATGAATTCTTTCGGTATTATATTTTAAAGAGTTAACATCTAAAAGATTTCTTTCCTTTGATTTACCACTTGGATCACCAATCATACCTGTCGCACCACCGACAATAGCAATGATTCTATGTCCTGCTTTTTGGAGTCTCATAAGTAAGGAAATCATGACAAAATTACCAACGTGCATTGATGAAGCACTTGGATCAAAACCACAATAAATAGTAGTTGGTTTATCAAGAAGTTTTCTCACTTCATCTTCGTTGGAGAAGTCTCTAATAAGACCACGCCACTTAAGTTCATCAATAATGTTTGCCATAATTACTCCTTTGTTGAATCACGTTTGGTGTATTCGGATTCAAACTTGTATGTCTTTTGTTTTAATTCGTGGTTCATAAGTTCAATGAGCATATACATTGCTCTTGCACCAACATCAGACATGTTAATATGCATACTCGACAGAGTCGGCCTAGTTATATTAGCATATTTTGTTCCAATAAGGGAAACAACTTCAACGTCTTGTGGAACTTTAAGTCCAGAATCGGTTGCAGCATTTACAATAGCTGCAGCAATAGAATCACGATATGCAACGAAATAGCCGTTACGATGATCTTTAAAATAGCCAATGAAGTCAGCGTATGTTCTTGTATAAGAATCATCAACGTTAAAGATGCGGTATTCTCTATTAGCGGCTTCACATGCTCTAACAAAAGCAGCTTCAGTTCTAGTTAGAAGTTGTCCGCAGTTATGAACATGAAGGAAAACCGGACGTTTGACATTGTCTTTTTCAAAATGATTATTAAGAATTCTCACTAAGTTATGTTCATAGCCAAAGGTAATTGAACCGATTCTTTCACTCTGAATATTGTTATTAATAACAATAATAGGAACATAATATGAGGATAATTTTTCAAAATCATCTGCATCAAGCTCATCATCAAAAACAATCGCGCCATCTACGTGTGAAGTAATAACCTTATCAACTACGCTTAAAGCGTCTTTCTTAGAATGAGAAGTAACAAATAAGGAAAGAACAAAACCTTTTTCTTTCGCGACTTCGGTAATTCCATGCAAAAGATTTGAGATATAAACATAGTTTGCTGATGGAATAACTACACCAATATTAGTGGATTTGTTTTTAGCAAGTGCTTGAGCAAGTCCAGATGGTTTATATCCTAATCGAGCAATTGTAGCTTCTACTCTTTGTCTAGTTTGAGGGGTGACGTTACCTTGATTATTAATAACGCGAGATACTGTTGCTAAAGATACGCCACTAGCTTTGGCAACTTCGTAAATCGTGACTCTTTCTTTCAAATTATCCATGAAAATATTTCCTCAATAACGAGGTTCATTATAAATGAAAATATTTTCATACGCAATTAGTAAATTGGATAAGGAACTTTTTCTAAACGAGTGGATGGAACATTTCTTCTTCCTTCCTTCGCCTCGTCTTTACCATCTAGTTCTACTAAATCGCCAGTAAAGCCAACAGTCATATTATTGACAAATGAAGTACCTACACCATAAGTATCAACAGGCACTCCAAGAGCAATCCATTCTTTAATTTTGTCTTTATTAAACGATGAAGAAACAATTATTTTCACATAATCAAAGCCATTATTATCTAAAGCTTTTCGTAAGGCAAAAATAAGTTCCTTACAAACTCCATGAGGATCAAACATAGAAGTATCTTTATCATCAAAATAATGGTCAATAAGTGATTTAGAAGTATCAACTCGAACCGCTCTTAGAGTATGACCAAGATGAGCAGCAAGTTTAAGTGAATCAGTAATAACATCGTTGTTATAGTCGATAAGCGCAGTTACTTGTTCATTAGGGAAAGTTGCATGATAAATATCAGCGGCTTTGCAAATGTCACCACCGCAGACTTGAATTAAAGCATGTGGCATGGTGCCAACACCTTTTCCACCCCACCATAATCCTTGGGCGTCAGTAGAGACTTTACGAATACCAGCAACATATGAAGCATAGCCATCACCAATTTGTGTGTTATATTCATCTTGGCGATCAGCCATGGAGAAAATGTCTTTTCCTTTAAGTTCTTTCATAACCCAATAGACATTTGTTGCAACGCTTGAACGTCTGGCTAAAATACCGTCAATCATAGACTCTAAAAAGCCAAAATTTTCATATTTACCTTTAACCTTTAAAACAGGCTCGCCAGCTTGGATAATGTTGCCGTCATGAAGAGCGGAAATTTCTAATTCTTCAGGATGAACAGCAAAGGTATGGATAAGAGCAATAGCCTCATCAATACCGCATGCCATAGCGTCATCTGTTCGTTGGAAAAACTGCATAGTTACAATATGATTTGGAGCGCAGTTCTCCACGATTTGACGGGATTTTAAAAAATAATTGGCGGCAAAAAATCCTGTGCCAAGTCTTTCATCAAATTTAAAAGTCTTGTTAGTTAATCTAGAGATTTTGCCTTCTTCTTTTAGTTTAATTTCTAACTCTTCCATACATCTATTTACTCCTATTTTTGTAAAACGATTCTATGAATTTTGTGACCTATGCTACGGAACTTGCTTTCATATTCCGTTAAAACGTCAATAGATTCGTCAAATTTATAATCTTCTTCGCTTGAAATGAGTTTAAATTTTGAAAGGGCAATTTCCTCCAAAGTAAACTCATACAATCCGTCATTATCGCTTTTAAAAATCAAATAACCATCGTTCTTAAGAAGACGATAATATTGTTCTAAAAATGTGTGAAATGTAAGTCTTCTTTTCGCATGTTTTTTCTTTGGCCAAGGATCCGCAAAGTTGATAAAAATTCCATCAAAATAATTATCAGGAAGCTGGTCAAATAATAACGCGACATCATTAGCGAATACTCTTACATTTTCCACTTTTTGATCAAGTAATTTTCTTGTTAAAAAGCCAGCGACAGTACGCACTTTCTCCACTGCTAAATATTTATTTTCAGGATGTCTAAGTGCAGTGTTTACAATGAAATCACCTTTACCAGAACCAAATTCAACAAAAAGATTTCCCTTAGCAAAAAACTCATCTTTAAGGTCGATCTTTTCAATAACAATTTCAGGATGTTCACCAAGTAGGTCAACAGCCCATTGTTTGTATTTAGTTCTCATCAGCGGTTCCTAGTGCTAGTATAGCGCGAGCGTAAATCTCAGCTGCTTTATAAAAATCCTCAAGACGAATAAACTCGTCTGGTTCATGCATCTTAGTATCAACGCCTGGGAATTCTGCTCCAAAGGCAATTGTATTGGCGGCGTGCTTTGCGTATGTTCCACCACCGGTAATCATTGGATAGTCCTTCTTATCACCAGTTTCATCTTGGTAGGCTTTAAGTAAAGTCTTAACAAGGAAACAATTTGGATCATAAAGAAGGTATGGTGAATCATCGTCATCATAAATAGATTTAGTACCAAAGAACTTATCGAAAGCTTTAATAGTTTCAACTTTGTTTACTTCTTCGCCATATCTAAAGTTAACGACGAATGATAATTTCTTGTTTTCGTATTTAATAATACCAACGCAATACGTTGTATCAGCAAGTAATTTGGAATGCTTAAAACATCCAAAAGCTTTACCAGATGTATCTTGTAGCTTTTCGCCAAGTAACGAAAGTTTTTCTATATTATAGAAATCTCCTAAAGTTTTAAGACAAATTAAGGCTGCATTCACACCAAATTCTGGAATAGAACCATGGGATGACTTTCCAAAAAAAGTAACTCCATCGTCATTTTCTTCAAAATTAATCTTGTTCTCAGATAAGTATTTAGCAAACTTATCATGGTTTTTCATTTTAACTTTAACAAGATCGCAAACAGCATTAGGTACTACTCCACCTTCAATTGAGATAACATCAGGTAAATCAATATCTAAAGTTGGAACAAAACCAGAGATAGCTTTTTCGCCATAAATAAGTGGGAAAGAACTATCTGGAGTAAATCCATATGTAGGAGCTTCCTTTTTAAGGACATGATAATAATGTTCAAGACAACCTGAACCTCTTTCTTCATCTCCTCCTACAACAATTCGTACACGGAAATTTCTAATTAAACCAGCATCTTTTAATGCTTTTGTAGCATAGAATGCTGCAATCATTGGACCTTTATCATCAGAAGAGCCTCTACCAAGAAGCTTTCCATCTTCAATAAATGGTTCAAACGGGCCTTTTGTCCACTTACCCGTAGCAGGCACGACGTCAGCGTGAGCGAATATGCCTATCATACGCTCGCCTTCGCCAATAGTAAGTTCGGTACAATAACCGTCACAACGGTCAACATCAAATCCGAACTTTTCACCTAAGCGAGCAACGTAAGTAAGCGCATCATTTACGCCTTTACCAAAAGGCATTTCCTTCGCTTTAGTTTTTTCATCATAAACTGAAGGAATTTCTATAAAGTGACGCAAAGCGTCAAGCATATCAACTTTATAATTCTCAAGTAACTTTTTGTAATTCATATTATTTGTAATTTCTTAAATATATTAAATTGAGTCCTTTAAGGACTAAATCTTCATCAAGGATAAAACTATTTTCTGGAAGACCTTCCAAAATAAAGCTTGCATATCCACCAGTAATAATGCGTTTGGAATTATAGTCACCAAGAAGATCTTGTAATTTCTTCACCATGTATTCGGTGCCAGTAACGCTAAACCAATAGATACCTGACCTCATGCAATCAACTGTGTTTTTACCATAAAAGTCCGGTTTATCTTTCTCAACGCTTTCTTTTAAGTCCTCAAGTTGAGGAAGCAAGGCAGTATTGCCGCTCATTGCGGAGAAAGCGCCTTTTAATCCTGGAGCAAATGAAGCGCCAACAAAGGTGCCATTTTTATCAATAGCAAGATACTTGCTAACTGTTCCTAAATCAGCAATGACACATGGATAGCCATGATAAGCAATCGCGCCAACTAAATCAGCAAGTAAATCCCCACCTACTTCTTCAGGATTATCAATATCCATCTTAAGATCTTTCACTAAATCTAACGAAAGAACCTCTGGCTCGATATTAATTGTGTATTTTAGAAATATTGAAACAAGACGAGTAAGTCCAGGGACGACACTTGAAATTAAAGCACCGCTAGGATGATTAAACTCAGGATGTTTATCTAAAAATTGTTTAAAAAAATCTTCAGCTTCATCAAAAGTAGCGTTGCGTCTTGTTGGATGAATATATTTATCAACAAGCTTTGTACCTTTAAATAATCCAACGGAAGTATTGGTGTTGCCGATATCAACAACGATTGACAATATCTTTTCAGAATAATTTTCCATAACAATTATTAGATCACAACTATGTTGACAATCTTTCCTTTCACGATAATTACACGCTTAATTTGTTTTCCTTCAACATGACGTTTAACAGCTTCAAGTTCAAGAGCTTTAGCTTGTAAATCAGCATCAGAGATATCTTTCTTAACTTCGATAGTGTCTCTAAGCTTACCGTTTACAGAGACAGCAATCTTAACTGTATCTAAAACGAGTTTAGATTCATCTACTGTTGGCCATCTTTCATAATCAACGAGTTGTTTACCTGAGATGTGTTCGTAGATTTCTTCGCCTACGAATGGGCATACACAGGAGAACATCTTGGCAAAGTTGATCATGTATGGTCTATAAAGTGAATTAGCTTTGTATAAAGCATTCACAAAAATCATCATTTGTGAAATAGCAGTATTAATTTGAAGATTTTCAAAATCAGAAGTGACTTTCTTAACAGTTGCATTGTATGCAAAATCAAGTTCACCACTATTAGAGTCACTTAATTTATTTTCAAATTCTTCATCGAAATAAAGTCTATAGACACGTTCAATAAATCTTCGTGCGCCTGCTAAACCGGTTGTAGACCATGGGAACGATTCTTCAAGAGGTCCCGCAAACATTTCAAATAGACGTAAGGCATCAGCGCCATATTCTTTAACAATATCATCTGGGTTAACTACGTTACCGCGAGACTTCGACATCTTTTCACCATTCTCACCAAGAATCATTCCTTGATGGAAAAGTTTCTTGAATGGCTCGCTAGAATAAACGACGCCTTTATCAAATAAGAACTTGTGCCAGAATCTAGCATATAAAAGGTGAAGAACAGCATGTTCTGCTCCACCGATATATAAGTCGACTGGTAACCAGTGCTTAATTAATTTTGGATCAGCAATAGCTTCATTATTTTTTGGATCGATATAACGAAGATAATACCAGCAAGATCCTGCCCATTGTGGCATGGTGTTAGTTTCTCTTTCACCTTTAATACCATTATGGTTATATTCAAGCCACTTTGTGGCTCTAGAAAGAGGAGATTTACCATCTCCACTAGGTGCGTATACATCAAGTTCAGGAAGAGTAAGTGGAAGTTCGCTCTTATCTAAACAATAAGTTGAACCATCATTTAAACTCACAACTGGAATTGGTTCTCCCCAATATCTTTGTCTAGAGAAAATCCAATCGCGGAGTTTATAGTTAACTCTAATCTTTCCTGCACCCATCTTTTCAAGGTGGTCGATGATAGCTTTCTTTGCATCAGCGATATTAAGTCCATTTGCAAAGTCGCTATTGATGTGCTTTGCATCACCTTCCATGGCGTGTTCAGAAATATCACCTTCAAGAACTTGAATAAATTCAAGACCATGCTTTTTAGCGAATTCATAGTCTCTTTGGTCATGAGCTGGAACAGCCATAACTGCCCCTTCTCCATAACCATATAAGACGTAATCTGCAGCATAAATAGGAACTTTTTTACCATTAATTGGGTTAATGGCATAGGCTCCAATAAATACACCGGTTTTATCTTTGTTAAGTTCAGTTCTTTCCATATCGGATTTTGACTTAATTTGATCGATATATTTTTCAACTGCTTCTTTTTGCTCTTTAGAGACGAGTTTCTTTACGAGTGGGTGTTCAGGCGCTAAGCAACAATATGTGCAGCCAAACAAAGTGTCTGCGCGTGTAGTAAATACTTTAAATGATTCTTTAGAATCAGCCACCTTAAAAGCAATCTCAGCACCGACGGATTTGCCAATCCAGTTAGTTTGCATGGAGATAGTAGATTTAGGCCAATCAAGTCCTGCTAATCCATCAAGTAATTTTTCAGCATAATTGGTAATTCTAAGTACCCATTGACGCATTGGCATTTTAATAACTGGGAAACCACCAACTTCTGATTTACCATCGATAACTTCTTCGTTAGCAAGAACTGTGCCGAGTTCTGGGCAGAAATTAACTGGGATATTTGTGACATAAGCTAAATCGGATTTATATAATTCAGTGAAAATCCACTGAGTCCATTTGTAATAGCTTGGATCACAAGTCGCAATTTCTTTGCTCCAGTCATATGAAAAACCTAAGCGCTTAATTTGATTTCTAAAGTTATCAATATTCGCTTTAGTGAATTCATATGGATGGCGATTATTTTTAATCGCATATTGTTCGGCAGGTAAACCAAAAGCATCCCAACCCATTGGGTGAAGGACGTTAAAGCCTTGCATACGTTTCATTCTTGAAACAACATCACTCGCAGTGTAGCCAAGAGGATGTCCGACATGTAAGCCTTGTCCAGAAGGATAAGGAAACATATCTAATACATAGTATTTTGGACGTGAAAAATCATAGACGTCGCAATAGAATGGCTTTTTCTCTTCGTATACCTTTAGCCATTTCTCTTCAATTTTTATATGGTCATAGCTCATTTTTTCAGGGCCTTTCTATAAACCTCCATGTACTGCTCAGTGGACTTTTTCCATCCATGGTCCAGTTTCATGGCGTTTTTAATTAGTTCGGAATGGAGTTTTTTATCTCCATAGACATCAAATGCACGATTAATGGCTTCGCCA
>CADBNT010000030.1 GCA_902796125.1 uncultured Erysipelotrichaceae bacterium
GATCTTCCAAGCGAAGTCTTACCGCATCCTGGAGGTCCATAGAAGCAAAGAATAGGAGCTTTTAAATTACCAGTCATTTTCTTGACTGCTAAATATTCAACGATTCTTTTCTTAACTTTAGTTAAGCCGTAATGGTCTTCATCGAGAATCTTCTTAACGTTATCTAAATCATCATTGTCTTTAGTTTCTTGATACCAAGGAACATCCATTAAGGTTTGGATATAAGACATGATAAGCGATGATTCAAGCGATGCTTGAGGCATCATTGAATAACGTTTAAGCTCGTTTTTGACTTTTGTTTTAACGTGTTCTGGATAAGGATTCTTTTCAAGACGTTCTCTAATGGATTCTTCATCATCTTGTGATTCTGGAGATTCACCGAGTTCTTTCTTAATAGCCCTCATCTTCTCACGGAGAATGTAATCTCTTTGTTGTTTTTCAGTGGATTCTGAAACATCTTTAGATATTTCAGCATCGATTTCTGCACTTACTTTAGCTTCGTTTAAAGAAGTTAGGACAAGTTCAAGACGTTTCTCAATTTCTTGAGCTTCAAGAATGGCTTGTCTACCTTCGTCATTAAGTGGAAGATATGGAGCAAGAATATCCGCTAATTCGTCTGGATTTGCACCATGAGAAGTAAGTTGAACGAGCACTGAACGTGGAATATTGGATGTAACTTGTGGAACACTTTGAAGGGCGGTAGTAATTTGTTTCATTAATGAAACAATCTTTCTATCGTCACCCGGAATGTCTTTAAGTACTTCAACATCCGCGACAAAATATCCTGATGCATCAAAAGAAACATTGTTAATTTTGACTCTTGATGTTCCCACAACGCGGATACGAACGTAGGTCTTCATGTCGCTATAAGAAGAAATGCGGCATAAGGTACCAACTTTATAAATATCTTTATCAGTTGGGGTTTCTACTGAACGATCTTTTTGCGAAACAATCAAAATGAGAGATGAATCGTTATCTCTACTGGCGTTAATGGCTTTAATGGAAAAGTCACGACCAGCATCAATGCGGTCATCCCTTGTACCAGGAAATATGGTATAACCTTTGGTTATAAGCAAAGGAAGGGTAATTTTTTCTTTCTTTTCACTCATAAATATATCCCTCCTAAAAATTTAAGGAATTATTCAACGTTGTTGTTGAGAATGAATTCTTGAATACGACGTTGTTTGATTTCAGCTTGGAATCTAGCAAGATCCTTGCTGAGGATTTCTTTGACTTTGTCAATTGGCATATTGTATTGATCAGCAATCTTAGCCATTTCGAAGTCGACATCTTTTTCATCGACTGTGATTTTTTCTTGGCGAGCGATTTCTTCTAAGCAAAGAATACCGCGAAGATTCTTTTCGGCATCTTCTCTAAGTTTCTTTTCGAAATCTTCTGGTTTTGTACCAGTGACTGCTAAATATTGATCAAGAGTTAATCCTCTTTGTTCAATTTGTTGAGTCATATTCTTTCTCATGCCTTCGACTTCGTCGTCGATGATTTCTTTAGCAAGATCGATCTTAGCTTCTTCAGCAATCTTTAAGACGGCTTTATCTAAAGCTTCAGATGTTGCTTGAGAATCTTTTTGAGATTCGAGTTGTTTTCTTAAGTGAGCCTTAAGTTCTTCAACACTTTTAACCTCTGGGATGGCTAAATCTTTAACAAGGTCTTCATTAAGTTCTGGTAAAACTTTTTCTTTCACTTCGTGAACTGTAACTTTAAATAAAGCTTTCTTACCAGCGAGTTCTGGAACGTATTGAGTTGGGAATGTAACGTTTACATCAACTTTGTCGCCAGATTTCTTGCCAACTAATTGATCTTCGAATCCTGGAACGAATGAATTGGAACCAAGGACGAGGGAATAGTTGTCAGCCTTGCCGCCTTCAAATTCTTTGCCATCGATGCTACCGACGAAATCGATAACAACTGTATCGCCAAGTTTAGAAGGTTTATCGGAAACAACTAAGTTCGCATTTTGATCAACGAGTTTATTAACTTCGTCTTCAACTTCTTTGTCACTAACCTTAACAGCAGCCTTCTTGATGCCCAAACCTTTGTAGTTACCAAGTTTGACTTCTGGAGCAAGGATAATAATGAACTTTAATTGAAGTTCTTTATCGCTTACTTTAGTAACATCAACACTTGGACGAGCAAATGGTTGAAGTTTTTCTTCTTTTAAGACTTCTGTGAATGCTGGTTGAATAAGGCCATTGATAGCTTCGTTAAAGATACGGCCAGTGTCGATGTGTTTACGAGCCATGTCAGCTGGAACTTTACCTTTACGGAATCCTGGGAGTTCAAGGTCTTTTGCTAATTTATTAAAAGCTTTTTCTTGAGCTTCTTTCCAAGCCTTTTCCTCAACATCACAGAGAACTTCGACTTTGGAATTTTCTAGTTTATTAACTACTCTTTTCATGTAATTTCTCCTTAAAACTGATTGTATTAAAGTATATTGAAAATATATTTCCAATACAAGAAGAATGCTTATTTTTTAATGAAAGATGTCTTTAGACAAATCTCATTAGAGTTTTATTTCAGGTGTGCCCTCAACAATACTTTTGATTTTGATGGCAGTTTTATAAATAGTTTCATCTTTAGATGAAAGTTCCTGGCCAAGGTAGCTCTAAGCAATATCTACAATCGCTTGTGATAATACTACCTTATCATCGCCATAAATGTCTAGTGGATAGGTGTCCATAACATAACAATTGAATAAATGAAGGGCAGTTTCCACTACCGTCATATTTTTATCTGACTTTTCAGTAATTAAACGACACACTTCATTAAACTCATTTGACATGAATGGCGGAACAATTCTAGCAGGATTAACCTTGATATATCCGTTTAAAGAAAGAAACTCAATTTCTTCGTTATATTTATTATCAACAAGGAGTATCAAAGCGTATGTTCTAAAGTTAGGGTGAACTTCTTGCCTAACCATAAATTTCTTAAGTGAATCAATATAAATATTGAGATTATAGTTTTTTAAAGCAAACAAAACGCGAGAAATCTCTTTTAAATCATTTGATTTTTCAAGTGTTTCAAGGACTTCATCGATAGGAATAAATTCGGGACGAGTTTCCGGATGAGCTTCCTCTTCAATTCGATCTTTCATAGCCCTCATAAGTTCTTCAGCTTCTTGAGAGATATATGGAAGATTTTCGTAATGTTTTAAAGCAAGACGAGCTTCATCGAATAATTTCTTTGATAAAAGTAACTCAAAATGAATTTTCATGAGCTGATATGGATTAGCCTTTTCTAAGATGGAAGCATTCTTTTCGACTTCATCTAAAGCTTCATCAATCTTGCTTAAGCAAGTAAAAGAAGCAATTCTTAAAAAGATTTCCTTTGGATCAAGGCTATCTTTAGTAAGAGAAATCACTAAATCATATTGTCTTTTATCAAATAAACTTTGTAAGTTATCCATATTTCTTTTAGAAAAAGCAATCTTTCGACTGCTTATTCTTTATCATCCTCAGAGGTAATACGAATCTTTTGATAAGGAATCTTAACATCAGAATCCTTAATCGCAAGAAGAATATTTTCAGTTAAATCAAATTTAACATCCCAATATAGTTTTTGTGGGACCCAAACCTTTGTGGAAATTTCCACGCCATGTTGATTAAGCGCAGATACATGATAAAGAGGCTGAGGTTTATCAACGATTCTTTTATCGGCTTTTACGGTTTTATCAAGCAAAGCCTTCAACGCTTCAATATCAGTTGAATAATCAACTGTAAAACTTAAGACGATACGACGAAGTTTCTCAACGGTGTAATTAGTAACAACACCTTTGGTGAGTTTGTCGTTAGGAACTGTAATAGTTTGACCATCAAAAGTCTTAAGTTGAGTTGTAATGATGCTGACTCTAAGAACATAACCTTCACATTCTCCGTCTGAGTGACGTAAGTGAATATAATCTCCGCTTTTAAAATATTTCGCAGAAAGAAGGATAAGCCCGCTAACAAAGGCAGCAATAATGTTTTGTAAAGCTAAGCCAACAGCAACTAAGCTTGCGCTAAATACGCCCGCGATGGACGTAAAATCAACATTTAATATCATTAGAACAAGGATCGCTAATGCAACTCTAAGTGCTAAAGCAATAAAACTGATCGTAAAAGTCTTAACAGATAAGTCGACCTGAATTCCGCGCTTAACACCAGCAGCTTTTCTAACTAAATACATGATGAGCTTAATAAGATAATGTCCAGCTACAATCAAAAGAATCGCCATGATGATTCTAGCGAGATTAGATGGAGTATTATTTACGCCAGGAGCGATAAACCAATTACCAACTGATTTGAATAAGTCTATCCACCATTTGCAGAAACTAGCCCAAGTCATAATGACATTATTTTACATAAAGCGCGCGTGAAATCAAATATTTCGCAACAAAAAACCTCACCGAAGTGAGGAATTTTGTACAAATGAATTAGAACTTATTTACGAAGTCCGAGAATTTCATTACGTTTGTCAATGAATTCGCGTTCAGTGATGATACCTTCGTTGTAAAGCTTTTTCCATTTCATGATTGCAGCAACATGGACATCTTCTTCTGGATTGAGAGCTTCTTGCTTGCATTCACTGCATCCGCGTTTGGAAACGTGAACGAGAAGAACGAGGAACCATGCGATTGCATAAAGGACAACGCCAACAAGGATTAAGATCGAATCCATCGACATATCAATAGCAGCACCGTCAGCGGCGGTTAAAGCAATTGGTTGAAGAAGGAGGTAAAGTGATAATCCTGTTAATAAAGCCATACCGGCAACGTGTAATCCAATACCAAGTCTGTGTGCAATTTCGTTTTTAGAACAATCAAGTGAATAGCCAGCGATAACAAACACAACACCAAGAGCAAATGCTGAGAGTGATGCAAAGAATGCGGAAGCCATTGATTCAACTGAAGCAAAGAACAACATTCCAAGAACGCCTTGGAGAACAAATGCTAAAACAGCGAAAACGATACCTAAAACGAAAAGAATTTTTGCAGCTTTCTTCATAAGTAACTCCTTTCTTACTTTAAATAGTAATATTTATATATAGCAATTTCAATGCAAAACTGCCATATTTTTAAAAAGCCTTGCAAAACCC
>CADBNT010000031.1 GCA_902796125.1 uncultured Erysipelotrichaceae bacterium
GATTCCAACCGCGATGTATGTAGCAATATCAAGCGTCTTTTGTGGATCTTCCCATTCACGAATACGAATGATAAATACGGAGATGATAGATGCAACAATACCTAAACCTGCTAAAGCAAGTGGGAAAATGACGAGTCTAACATCCGCATTTAATCCAGATTGTTGTAAGAAAACAGTTGCAAGAGTCATCGCTGAAACGATGGAGCCAACATATGATTCACATAAGTCAGATGACATACCAGCGATATCACCAACGTTATCACCAACGTTATCGGCGATAGTAGCTGGGTTACGCGCATCATCTTCATCGATATCAGCTTCGATCTTGCCAACGATATCTGCACCTACGTCTGCGCATTTGGTGTATATTCCACCACCAACACGGCCAAATAAGGCAACCATAGAGCAGCCAAGGCCATAACCAGTGATAATGTGGCTCGCTTCAAGAACTGCTTTGATGCTATCTCCACCATTTGAAGCGTTTATAAGCGCATATGCGCCAAAGAATAGACCAGTTAAGCCAATTAATCCAAAGCCAACAACACAGAGGCCTAAAACGGCTCCTCCTGAGAAAGCAACGTGAAGTGCACGTCCTAAACCGGATTCATTAGCAGCATCAGCGGTCCTACTATTAGAAATAGTCGCTGATAACATTCCAACTAAACCAGCACAGGCTGAGAAAGCAGCACCGACAACAAAGCATATTGCGGATTGCCATCCCACTCCTTCAGCATCTTTAAAAGCTGGAATAAAGCCAAGGGCAACAAATACCACTGCTAAGATAAGGACAAAAGGAATGATGATCTTAAATTCTCTTTTCAAGAATGTAATTGCACCACTTCTAATGAATGCAGCGTTCACCGCCACTTTGTCGTTAACGACTTTGATTCTTTTGATTTTGTGATAAATAAGAAAAACGTACCCGATTGTGATTGCAGCAATTAGTAAGACACAAGCGAGTAATATCAGGTTGATTTTTTCCATAAAATACCTTCTTTTGAAAATTTAACGTAAAGACATTTTAGAATATGGAAGCAATTATTTCCATTAAATGAAATAAGCACTAAAGCAAAAGAACTCCCAATTAGAGAGTCCTTTTAATGATTATTGATTTTATCAATGTGCTTTGCGTTTTCTAACAAAGAAGTAACCGGTTATTACTGATAGTCCAAGTAAGGATGCGACTGCGATTACAATGCCAGCATCACCTGCTTCAGAAATAAAGCTAATCATCGAATTAGAAGATTTAGCGACAGATAATGTACCAGCTTGTTCTCTTCCCATGAAATCTTCATAACCAAGTTTGGCAACGCAATAGTCATATCTAGAGATAAAGGCTTCTAAATAGTTGCCTTTAAGTTCTGCTGCTCTAGCAGCCATATTAGTAAGAGTGCCTTTATCGGTAGAACCTAATGCATTATATGCAGTTTTGATTGCACTCCAGTTAATGGTTGAACTTCCTTGTGTCTTAGAAGTATCGACACAGTGCAAGTTAGCCTTATTGTTTTCGTAGAAGGTCTTAAGTGTGCTAGAGATTTCTCTAATTTCACCATCAGCCTTATATAAGGAGATAGGATAGACACTTGTTGTAGTAGAAGTCTTATAGAACTTAATACCATAGTTATCATCTACGCCAAGTTCACCCCAAGCTTTAAGTTCAGTGCTTGAAGATGTTCCGTCTTGGAGCAATGCACTGATTAAACCAGCATCAGAGATAGTAACTTCATAAGCATCAATATAACTAGACATAATGGAGTTAGTGTTATTGTGCCAGTTACCAATGTAGTTATCAGAATAGGAGTTAATTGTGTAATTACTTCCTACCGCTGAAATCATGAAACTTGATGCCAAATTTTCAATTGTCGCAGGAACACTACTTCCAGAAATGCTAATTGTTCTATATCCGGAAACAGGAGCGTGCGAACCATCGAGCACGGTGCCACTATGTTCATCTACAAAGAGGTAAACACCATCCCATCCTCCTGAAGGTTTGCTTGTTACTCTAGTAAAAGTTGTAACACCAATCTCAACATGTTCTGGGATATCGATAACGTTAATTGTACAAATGAGATCTGGATAGGTTTCACCATCAAGAGCTGTAAAGTGAGCAGTTAATGTTGTTTGTCCAAGTCCAACACCTTCAATTTCAGCAGATAACCCATATGTTGATTCGAGCTTAGCAATGCTTGTATCAGCAATGCTCCATGAAACTGTTGCACTGGCGCCATTCTTAGCGACTGCCTCAACAGCTCTATCACCATCAATACTAGTGTAGATATTTGTTTCATCAAGGACGAATGACTTAGATTCATCGTTTAATTTATATAAATATAATTCAGAGTGTTGAGTACCAGCATAACAAGTGATTCTGTGATCTTTGGAATCGTTATTATATTCAAACCATCTTGAGATGATATCTGATTGATAGATTCTGAAGATGCCGTCTTCTGCTTGGATGTTCCAAACACCAGCAGTTGATGTATCACTTTCTTGAGAAAGGCCATTGTTTGTATCAGTAGTCTTTAAATATTTACCATTTGTGACGTCTTTTAAGTAATAGCCTCCAACAGCACTCTCAAATGAGAATACGTGTAAAGAATTAGAAGAAACATCAGTTGAAGGAATGATGGTTCCGTGAGCGGTATATGCAACATCAGAATAGTGATTCGAAGAGAATGCACCAACAGATGCTGTAGATATAGATTTTGCTAATGAGTTTTTAATGAAATAGAAGACATATCTTCCTTTGGAAGGAACGATATCATCTGTAGAAGTGATCAATTCATAGCCAACAAAGCTGATGTTATTAACTGTAATAGTAACGCTTTGTGATTTAGTGCTATCTTCAACTGAAGTTGATGTGATTGTATATGTACCTTCAATGGAGAAGTTGGCAGTAAATGTACCTGCTTCAAAGTTCTTTCCACCACTTAAGGTAACACCATTGTCTGGGCTAACAGAAAGATCAACTAAGTTAGATCCTGAAGCACCACTATATGTAACAGCGGTAGTAAATGAAACTGTATAACTTGTTGCTCCTTGAGCGTCATAGGTTGTTTGTCCATCGCTTGTAGCAACGGTAACACCAGTTACAACACCTTTTTTAATAACACTAAAGGTGTGTGATGTTGCTTTTACATTAGTAAATCCTTCCGCAGCAGATGCGGCAGTAATCACAACATTAGAAGCATTTGCATTTGCAGCTGTAACAGTGATTTCTTCGCCAGAGGCTGATGTTGACTTGGAGAATGTCACTGCACCAGCAGGAGAGACACTCCAGTTAACATTTCTAGAAAGGGTACTTCCAGAATCATTTTTAGCAGTAACTGTAGCTGACATAGTCATTTCAGCACCGCCTAAAACAACTTCGCTTTCAGCTGGGCTACCTGTCATAGCAACGTTAGTAATTGCTGGGCCTGTGAAGAGCGTGACTGCCAATGTTGTCATTCTAACCTGAGCTGTGGAAGAGATGGTTACACTAGTAACACCTGGATTACTTGTCCAAATGCCATTAGCACCACTATATGTATATGTACCAACGTTTGCACTAGCATTACCAGGACCATATTTACTAGTTCCTGATGCAGTACAAGAGAATTCGATTCTAGTTATTAAACCAGTTGTTGAGGAGAATGTAGCACTACTATTTGCAAAGATTTGATAATAAGAAGCATTGTTCATAGTGCTCATTGCGGCTTTAACGCCACCTTTTGTGACAGTTGTTTCACCAGTATCAGTACCAGGTGTAAAAGTAACAACTGTAGTAGATGGAGCTTCAGTAGAATAAGAAGCACCCCAAGCGACACAACGTTTTGTAGTACTTGTAGTAAATGTGAATGTGGTTGATGAAGTTACTCCAGATAAAACAAACTCATGGAGATAATCTTCAGCACTACCATCCAATGAGAAAGAAGTGCTGTTACCATTAAAACCAGCGTCAGCAGTTAATGCGATTGAAGATGGAGCAATTGATGCGCCACTTTTGTTAGAGGTAATAGTAAGGCTAAGACCACTAACGCCTTTCCAAGCACCAGCATGCAAGCTAAGTTGTTGGGCGCCATTAGGTACTGTAATTGAAAAAGCACCACCTTTACTACTAGTGCCAACCTTAATTCCAGAACTGCCATCAACAGAACAAGAGGAAGCGTTAGTAACACCGGTGATAGAAACATCGGTAGCGTCAACCGAAAGAACGCTACTAGTATTTACAGCAACAGCAACGCCAACACCTGTAGCCATGGATAATCCAAGCACAACAGCAGCAATCTTCGTGAAAAAGCCTTTCATCGCCATTCTCCTTTCTTTTTTAGATGTGACAAATCACAAACAAAAAACCTTACTTGTTTGCTATGATTGGGGGCTTGGATTTTGTAGATATAACCTCGGTTAATATCTGCCAAAAGTCCTCAAAACTGCTCAATATTATATATCAATTAATTGATATTGCAAGAATTAATTTATTTTTTATATATAAAAAATAGTCCTTAGTTTTGTAAATTTGTGTATTTCTAATCAAAAAATACGAAGCATCCACGGACTGCCGTGAATCAATACATTCTTCAATCTATATACTATGTATATAAACCTAAATTCTATTTATATAATTAAAAAGGAATAATAACTATGCCAAAAATAAGAAAAAAGCCCATGAAAGTGTTTACATGGGCGATTTAAAAATGATTTTTTTCTTATCCTAGCGAGCCAACAATGAAGATCATTCCAAGGGCGGCAACTATGCCTAATATAGAGAAAATTAAGCTAATTACGCCAAAAGGAGTAGTGACTTTAGCGCGTTCTGATTTTGGAGTAGTTTTGTTAAGAGAAAGAGCAATAACTGCAAGAATTAAACAAAGCACACATATGACGATTAAAACGACTCTAATAATTCCAAAAGTCGATATTTGTTGTTGAGTAATTTTATTGTCATTAATAATTTGCTTAAAGGTTTCTGACGCCCATTGAATTGGCCAAAAGCCACGATCAGCTAGTAAATAAATACCAAAAATAAATACAATGGATACAACCATTAAAATACAGCCAATTAGAAAGACAAATACGCCGGCAACACAAGCAAAGAAGAAACTGAAAATCTGCTGAGCGAATATCGCAATATCTGAAATAATAGCGAACAACAAAGCGCTTAATATTAAGGCAAAGACGATAATTGCAACGACTTGGGCAGCTTTAGCTATGCCACTTCTTTTTGTTACTTCGTTCATGAATTCCTCTGTCTTGTAAATGTTCTTAGTTGTTCATCAATAAGAAATACTTGTTGGTTATTTGGAGAATATTTGCAAAGGATGATAAATGGCACTAAGGCATACATCCAAGCATTGCCTCCAAGTCCAATATAATACGCATATTGATTATGTGCAAACACAAAGTCGATAGATGTAACGATAATTATTAACGCTGCGCATATGGCATTTTCAATGAGGGTATATCTATCACCATAGAAAAATGTTTGAGCGTTATGTTTTCCATATCTTCTTTCATATAAAAGTCGAATGATAAACGTCGCATATAAAAGAAGAACACAAACTAAAGAAAGCGATAAGAATCCATTTGGGAACCAGAAGTTAATAAAGACATTTTCTTCAACGCCATAAATAAGAGCGTAGCTATTAGATAAGAAATATGTCGTAATCAAAAATCCAAACGGAATAAGAGAAAGGCTATGCCATAAAAGACGGACTTTAAATCCTTTCTTGTTTAAGAATGGTGGCTGGAAGAATAAGAACAAGAAGATGAGATAGTGCACCGCTACAATCTGATAAACATTACCAGGAATGTATTTATAAATAAGATTTGCAAAATCATATCCCCAGGCATTAGTGAGAACAATTAAGACAGTTTCAATAGTCGCAATAAATAAGAACACGCCTAAGTTGAAGATGATTTGTTCGAATAATGTCGTTGGCTTTTTAATTCTTCCAATCATAACAAAGTGTTCAAGGAAGATTCCTCCTAAGAGTGAAAATCTAAAGAAGGTTAATAAGTCTAAATTTGCATTAGCAAAGAAACTCAAAAATGGGATGCCAAGTTTTGCTAAAAAGGCTAGGACAAGAAGTAAGATCGAACCATATTGAAGTATCTTTCCAATTAGAACGATAACGACATCAGGAATACCAAAATTAATGTTGATATCTTTTGGTAAAGGTTTCAATTTTTCATTAATCTTTTCTGGCTTAGTTTCAACGAGTCTTGGTCTAAAGTTTTTAGTGAGATATCTAATGAATAAACCAAAGATAATATAGAAGGCAATAATGCCAGGAATTATGAGCAAAAGACCCGAGATTTGCAGTGAAAAGTTGATTTTTCGACCTTGTTCACGAGCAGGTAAAAAGTCCTTATAAAAGTCGGCTTCTTTTTCAAGTAGATGAGTGAGTAATCCGGAGAAAGAAACACCCATCGCGTCAATCTGAGAATTGACTAGTTCGAGAGCTTGAGACTCATCGATTGGATCTGTGCCATCTTGAACGATATGTTTGAAGTTATAAATGGAGTCTGTCTTTCCACCAGTGTAGTCAAAGCTACATGAGAAATATTCACCATTATTGACGCTACCATATTGGAAGTCGCAACGATACGAACTAACACCAAGATTAAAGCCAAATTGATAATGGAATCTATCAAGTCCCCACTCTTCATTTAAGATGGTTGTAGAGTAAGAACATTCATTGAAATATAGAATATTGTCAGTTTCGAAAAAGAGGAATGTCGCCTCGCCAGATTCATGTTCGCTGACCATGTGATACTTTAATGAAGTAGCAATGTCATAACCAATTTCACCAAGTTCATTTACTTTGTCACGAGTTTCATTATATGTCTCACCATAATATGATGTGGTGTTATTGACTGATTGATTAAATAAAATTGTTCCAGCAATAATCGCAAGAAGAATTCCACCTGAAAGAGAGCCGAAGACAATTCTTTTAACTTTTAAAGCTTCTTTTTCTTTTCTAAGAACCTTTTCATTAGTTGGAGCAGGATAGGCATCATCGCCTTCAAGGGAAATTTCTTCCTTGTAGAAGTCTTTAAATTTCTTTAAATCTTTCTTTGTAGGCCTAAAGTAGCCATTTTCATATAAATAAATTTTCCACTTCGAAATCTTGAGTGCTTTCGATGCTTCTTTTAAAGAAAGGCCAGCATTTTTCCTAAGTTCAGATAAGCGTAAATTGTAATTATTCATTTTCTTATCAACTAAATTCTAACAAAAATAGTATACTTAATCCTGATGAGATTGAAATTTAAAATTTTTATTTTATTACCACTGCTTATCACAAACACTGGTTGTTCAACGACTGATAAGTTATCTTTTCAGTCGGATTACCACACATATGATACGTTTTATAACGACTCATATTTTTTGCTAGATAATAAAAACGTTCATGAAGAAATTGCTTTAGCAAGCCATGCGATGGCGCTTGCTACATTTAACCAAAATAAAGACTTTTCTAAACGTAGTGAATATATTCATAATCTTTTCTTAGCTGAACGTTTTGAAAACATTCATTTCTCTGATACATATTTTGTCCAGCCTCAAATCGATTCTATTGCCTATGGCATAGCTTCTAAATATATCAATATTAATGATAGTAATTTCACTTTACTTGCTGTCGCGGTTAGAGGTGGAGATTATGATGCTGAATGGGCAAGTAACGTTTCAATTGGAGAAACTGGCAACGCGCACGGCTTTGATCAAGCAAGCGATAAAGTAGTCCAAGGAATCAAAGATTACATCATTTCATATGGGATTCGCGGACACATTAAGATTTGGATTGCAGGTTATTCTAGAGGGGCTATCACCACTAACATGACAGCAGGCAAACTTCTTGAATCAACCATTAACGGAAACTATAACGATGCAAATATCCATTTCACTACCGATGATGTCTACGCATATTGCTTTGAACCTCCAATGGGCGTAGATAAGCCTCTTTCAGAAGCAAGAAGCGATTTATATCATGGCATCCATAACTTCCTTAACTATAACGATGCCGTACCTCTTGTCGCTCCTATTGAATGGGGTTTTGTTAGATATGGAACTGACCACTACTACTCCGATCGACTTAACGACATCTATTTTGATGAAACCGAAAGAGAAAAAATCATTTCCTTATATCATTTCACCTATGGTGCGCAAGACTTCGCGGACTATTCCGTTGATAAATGGAAATTCTTTGATGTAGGTGTTTCAAAAGCTACAGAATACAATCTTCCAAGAGAGGCAATTCATCCATCTTTAGGAAGATGTCTACATACTTTTGTGCACGAACTTGCTACAAACGCGTTTGAAAATAGATATACATATGCCACAGCAGTCCAACAAGGTCTTGTCGATATATTTGCAACCATCAATGGTTTAAATGAAAAAATCGATAAGATTTCTACATCTAACATTGTCGATTTAATATTTGAATATGCCTTTGTAAGAACTTTGTTCTTAGAACTTATGGAATCTCAATCATCAGAATTTGCTTTTGATGTTCAAATGCTCTTTTTACAAATCTTTGGAGCAAACGAAGAAAACTTTGAAGCTGTTAAAGAACTATATCAAGAAAACTTCTCCCTCTTCTTTATGCTTCCTCAAGCATTCTTATATAGAAAAGATATCGCTGCCCAAATTTTATACCGCGATAATGCATTAGGAATGATAATTGCCCATATGCCAGAAGTTTCTTATTCATTCTTATGTGCTACTGATTCACGTTTCTTAGGCGA
>CADBNT010000032.1 GCA_902796125.1 uncultured Erysipelotrichaceae bacterium
ATTTGTTTTGTTCCATATAATATAACTTTCAATTAATAACGATAATTAAGCGTTAGTGTTTGTGAGTTCCCAGTCATCAGTATGGGCCCAAGCACCTTTAACCGCTGCGCCTCTCATACCAACAACAACAGTTTGTCCTTGACTAACTTCAATACCAGTAATCTCACATTTTTGATACCATTCTTGCCATCCGACACATTTATCTTTGATGTCTAAAACAGTTTCGTCTCCACCAACTTTAATAAATAGTTCAAGTCTAGAATGTTCAAATTCACTTTGAGCCGGAGCGAGAAGATAAGCAACTAAAGTATACGTACCGGCTTCACAAGTAGTAATGGTTTGAGAGAAACCAAATGAGAAGTCACTACCACCGCAATACCAGTTAAGGTCAGTCTTACCACTTCTAACATCTTTTTTACGGTCGAGTTTAACAATCTTACCTTCAGGAGTAGAGTAGTCAATCTTCCAAGGTTCTTTAATAACGTCTGTTTCACCTAAATCTTCAAATCCAGGGTGAGAAACAAAGTTTTGAATGCATCTTGCATCCGCAACAACATTGTATTTTTGATCGTTATCGCCTTGAACAACACCAGTAACGGTATATTGTCCTTTATGTTTCACTTGTTCAGTTCCGGTAGCGTCCCAAATAACTTCTCTATCTCTAATCGCATCTAAATTAGTTTCAACTTTAAAAGTTGCTGGTAATTTTTCTTGTTCAGCGACGTTAAGAGTAATAGAAATATTTTCTTTACGGGCTTTAGTGGAAACTTCTACTGTTTCATGATGTCCGTCTTTGACCCATAAATATGTCTTTAAAGATGGGAGCATTTTTCCACTGTAATCGAATAAGCCTTGATTAGACCATGTCGCTTTTCCGTCTTGATAATCAGGATAATTATCATCATTTCCTTCTTTTTGATAACAAGCACCATACTTAGTTGCCCAACCAGCACCAGAAACAGGAAGCCACGCTGGTTCCCAGTAGAAAATACCTAAACCTTTTTCTTCAGGTACTTTACTTAAAACATTACAAATATCTCTAATACATGTAGCTTGAGCTTGGTAGCTAGTCATATATCCGCCAACATCTTCGTCTTTAGCACTATATGTATTAGCGGTATATTCATTATCTTCAAGAGTGAATCCCCAAGAAGTTTCAGCAATGATAACTGGTTTACCAGTTTTCTTACTAACGTTATCAAGATTAGCTTGTAAATCAGTAACCGATCCACTTAAGTGTGGGTAATATGATGCACCGATGATGTCATAATTAACACCTCTAGCATCTAAGCTAGTGAAATAAGCTTCAAATTCTTCTTTGTTACCACCATTAGCTAAGTGAATAACAGTTTGAATTGATGGGAAGACACTTTTAGCAGCGCTAATACCTGCTTTAAGCATTGTTGCCATCTTATCCATTGATGGAGCTGGATTAGACCAGTCAATCTTAATATCACACATTCCGTTATTGATTTCGTTACCGATTTGAACAGCAGCAACATCAACACCTTGATTTTTAAACGCTGCTAAGGATTGAGAAGTAAAAGTACTGATATCACCAGCAAGAGCGTTTGCATCACCTTGATGTTCAAGCCAATCATAAGGAGTTCTTTGATCTTCAGGATCAGCCCAGAAATCAGAATAATGGAAGTCAATCATGACATTTAAATTAGCGGCTCTAGCCTTTTTAGCCATATCTAAATCAACCGCTAAGTTATTATCTCCACCGCCATATTTATGAGTTCTACTAGAACCAACTGGCTTATTCCACAATCTAAATCTAACAAAGTTAACACCATTTCTTCTTAAGATTTGCCAGATATCTTGTTCATAGCCTTCGTGATTATAATAATATCCACCATTATCTAAGATGGTTTTAACCATAGAGGCATCAACGCCATAAGCAAAATCATCTCTAATGGTGCCTTCAACTTTATTAACAATTAAATTGCTATAGTTATAAACTGTTTCGTTTGTCTTGGTAGTATCGATACGATCAACAAAGGAAATGTCTTCGTAATGGAAGATCTTTCCATCTCTTGGAGTATGTGCAGGAGCTTCTCCTCCTCCACAGCTTGCTAAACCTGGTAATAATAAGCCCAAGGAAGCAAACATTAATCCTAATTTCTTTTTATTTTTCATCACTATCATTTCTCCTTTCTAAGTAGTAGATTGGTGATTTTCCATAATATTTCTTAAATTCACTTGAGAAATGGAGTTGGTTAGCGTAACCCACCATTTCTGAGACTTCTTTTATCTTGAATATTCCAGCTTTTAAGAAGTTAAGCGCTTTTTCCATTCTGATTTTTACTAAATATTGTTTAGTGGATATTCCTTCTTCTTTTTTGAATATGGCACTTAAATAGTTAGGTGTCACATTGGCGTTTCTAGCAATATCCACGATTGAAATATCAAACTGATAATTGTTTTCAATAAATGTTTTCGCAACTTGAATTGTTACATTTGAAGATTTAGTGAATTCGTTTGAGAACTTTTCGTATAGCATTTCTCCAAATAGCGAATACATTTGTCCGATTGATGAAAGATCTAAGCATCCTCTATTCAAATAATTAGCAACTAATGTATCAAAGTGATGTTTTAATACCTTTTTCTTGTCATTAAGAATTGGGTTATCGATTGTGATTTGAAGCTTATTTAA
>CADBNT010000033.1 GCA_902796125.1 uncultured Erysipelotrichaceae bacterium
AAAATATGGTTAACGTTAAAAAAGTAGGTATCATCGGATGTGGATTTGTCGGATCATCAATCGCCTTCACTTTAGTGCAATCACAAATCTTTTCCGAAATGGTATTAATCGATAATAACATCGCGAAAGCTGAAGGAGAGGCTATGGATTTATCCCATGGTCTAGCCTACAAAGGAACGATGAATATATATGCTGGTAAATATGAAGATCTAAAAGATGCTTCAATTATCATCATCACCGCGGGAGTATCACAAAAACCAGGTGAAACAAGATTAGATTTAATTAAAAAGAATGCTTCAATTATGAGAAGCATCATCTCTGAGATTAACAAAGTTAAAGTAGAAGGAATTCTTTTAATCGTATCTAATCCGGTAGATGTCTTAACTCATGTCGCCTTAACTGAATCTAAACTTCCAAAGAATAGAGTTATTGGTTCAGGAACAGTATTAGACACTGCTAGACTTAAATATCTAATTTCAGAACATCTTCATGTAGATACAAGAAATGTTCATGGTCTTATCATGGGTGAACATGGCGATAGTGAATTCGCGGCATGGTCAATCACCAATATCTCAGGTGTACCTTTAAATGAATTCTGTGAAATTAGAGGATATAAGAATCATGAAGAAGGTATGAAAAGACTTTATGAAGAAGTTAGAGACGCTGCTTATAAGATTATCGCTAAAAAAGGAGCGACATATTATGGAATTGCTATAGCGGTTGATTATATTTGCCGCGCTATAGTGAATAACTCCCATACCATGTTAACAGTGTCAACTGAACTAAGTGGTGAATACGGTCTAGAAGGTCTTTCTTTATCAGTTCCAACGTTAGTTGGAGCGAATGGAGTAGAAAAGGTTCTTGAAATCAATCTATCTAGGAATGAAAAAGAAAAGCTTCATGAATCAGGACTTGCCTTAAAGAAAATAATTGAGACTTTATAGTTTTTTCTTTATGACACATTTGTGACGCCAAATATAATATATTTATCAGCAAGGAGGATTAAATATGAAAAATAATATTTCAAAAATCTTACTTACTTCGCTATTAACCTTAGCCGTCGGTGCATGTTCTAATGGCGGAGGTGAAGCAACTACTTCAGGTGATCCAACATCATCTGGTCCAACTTCAATCGATCCTTCACATACGCACGATTATGATGAACACGGACTTTGCTATGTTTGTGGAGCGTTCGCAGGTGAAACTGAAGATATAAGCGTATCCGCAACTTTCTCTTTTGAAGACATAAGTGCAGATCAACCTTATTTTGGAAGAGTTGTTGGCTTAGATAAGAGTGTTAAATATTCAGTTGACTACACTTCTACTGAATCTGATATCGGTGCAGTGTTTAAAACATGGGGCACTGATGATGATGTTAATTTCACTTCGATTAATTTGCTTAGCCCATCTGGAGCGATTAATTATTCCAAAGTGTATTTATCATACACTCCTGCTAAGAGCGGATATGATATTTCATTATCAGTTGTTGATTCTAATGTTGATGAAGTTGGTTATCATGCTAACGGTCATTACTCCGGAACAGATTTAGTTATAGATCAATTATCAAAGGACTTCTTGGTCAATAAAGGAACTACCTATTACCGAGCTCAAGTAAGTAAAGATAACGTTTATTACTTTACTATTGGAGACGCCAAAATAGTTTCAAGATTCTACTTCTACACTAGAACACAAGAAGGTGTCATTACCAAAATTGATGAATCTGTTGGAATGGCATTCAAAATGCCAGAAGCACCTGATGGTTATCTTTATATTGTTGCAAAAACATTCTTTAAAAGAAGTGCACCAGTTTTTGGACTTATCAATATGCTCACTAATATGGGTCATTGTGAAGGAAAATTCTTCGGACAGGAATTAACACTCACATCAGAACTTGATATACCATCTTTACAAGCTGATCAAAGATATTTCTTCAAATTCAATACCTATAAGAACCATAATTACTTGTTCAATAATATAGACTTTTATTCAGTAGACGAAATTGCTTGGTATGGCTATAACGGCACTAGCTACGATAAATATAATGGCTTCTTAAAAGTAGAAGTTGACGCTGAAGGAAAATAT
>CADBNT010000034.1 GCA_902796125.1 uncultured Erysipelotrichaceae bacterium
AATAATTGTGTGGAGCGTGAGTAATATCTTTTTCTAGGCCCCGGATTTACGGAACGTTCCTAGATATTTATATTACTCTGGGCGATGCTTCCCACATTGATATGTCCTAACACGCAACATATCAGCTCAGTATATTCATTTACCACTTATTTCCAATACAAGACGCTGGATACTCAGCCCGCCCGTGGTCTAAATATATAAGCAAAATAATTATAAATTATTTTTTATAAGATTTCAAACGTATTATAGGAAGTTATTGTTCGTGTGTGACACTTGTGTGACGCGCATGTAATAAAATATTAGCTAGTATGGGTAATCACGAAAACGAATTTAATGAAGTGAAGATTGTTAACGAAGATAGCGTTGATAATTTTGAATTTGGCTCCACACCTAAAGCCGATTCTGCTTCGTTTGAAGAAAACAAAAATAAAATTAGAGATGAAGTAAACGACAATCCAGTTTCTAATAGCGATGTTAAAGACGAAGAGAAAAAGGAACAAAAGAAAAAAGAAGACAACTCTTCGAAAAATAACAAATCTTCAAATGGTTCTCGTGGTTCATCAATGGCATCAAGCGTTGCTGTTGCAGCAGCAGCTTCGATGGTAGTGGTGGGCTCTCTTTCAGCACTTATTGGATTAAGTCCAATTGAACCTGGGCCAGCTCCAGAACCAACCCCAACACCTTCAAATATATGTACAATCACATTTGATCCAGGTGAAGGATCTGGAACAATGGAATCTGTGCAAGTTAAAAAAGGTAGCAAGTATGAAACTCCTGAATCTACATTTGAACTACCTGATTGGTGGTATTACTTCAGAGGTTGGAAGATTTCTTCCATCGATGCAGAATTCGTTCCATCTGGTTTTACAGTAACGATTAACGAAGATTCAGTATTTACTGCATTATTCTTAGAACACGAAACCAACATGGTCTCATTCGATCCAAATGGCGGAACAGGTTATATGGAACCAATAAAAGTTATCCATCTAGAATCAGTAACACTTCCAGAATGCGAATTTATTGCTCCAGAAGGACAAGAATTCAGCCATTGGGAATTTATAGATAATCCAGGTTCAGAATTTCAACCGGGAGACCAATGGGGTGTCTTTAGCGATAATGTTTTTGCTGCGCAGTGGAAAGACATTGATGATTCTGGAAATAATCCATAAATAGGAATTAATTCATAGCACACATAAATCATTAAGGAGGTTATGTTATGAAAAAATATATCGGAAAAATTGTCGGTTGGACTATCTATGTTATATTTTTAGCAGCAGTAGTCGCATCATTTGTTTTCTCCAAATACATATTTGGTGAAGGCTCAATTTTTGACAATGTTATTAGCGATAATGAAGTGCTCAATTATCTATATAACGTTGGAGTTAGAGCAGCCGTTAGAACAATTCAAGTAATTGTTATTGCAATTGCTATCTTCCTTGTTCTTAAACTTATCGCTCATATTACCTTTAAGTCAAAGAAGGCTGCTACAGTTTCTAAGTTGTTACTTAGTTTCGTTAAATGGGCTATCGCTATTGCCGCGGTATTCATCATTCTCTCCGTCTGGGGTGCAAGCGCAGTTATCATTGCTGCAAGTGCTGGTATCTTAGCTCTCATCATAGGCCTTGGATCACAATCCTTAGTAGCTGATATTCTCGCTGGTATCTTCATCGTTTTTGAAGGTGATTTCCAAGTTGGTGATATCGTTATCATCGATGGCTGGAGAGGCGAAGTTAAAATCATCGGAATTAGAACTACAAAATTAATGGACTTTGGTGGCAATATCAAAGTTATAAATAACAGCGATATTCGTAGCTTAATCAACCAAACTCAAGAATTATCAGTTGCCAAATGTTATGTTGGCACTTGTTATGGCGATAGAATCGAAAAGATTGAACAAGTTATCGCAGATAACATCGACAAAATTAAAGAAAAGATTCCTGGTATCGTCGAAGGTCCTTTCTATAAAGGCGTAGCAGAACTTGCTGATAGTAGTGTCAATCTTTTATTCGTCGCTAAATGTAAAGAAAGTGATATTTACCAAGTTCAAAGGGATTTGAACCGTCAAATCAAGATTATGTTCGACGATAATGGTATTGGTATTCCATTCCCACAAGTCACTGTTTCTTACGAAGAGAATAACGACAAAAAGGTTTCTAAGAAGGTTAAAAAGGAAGCCGAAGAATTCGTCGACGAACAAAAAGAATTATCTAAAGACGTCGATATTAAAAAAATAAATATTTATATTTGGCCTAAAACTTAATTGTATTAAGTGTGCTATCTAAATAAAATATAGATATGGACAGTAAGAGCATTTTCAACTTGGCTATATGCATTATGGGTATAGCCATCTTATCCATTCATACGATTAATATTCTTTTAAAAAGAAATCGCAGAAAGGACGAGAATGCTCTTTTAGTTTTCGTTGCTTTTACCATTTTTCATTTTGTAGCGTATTTGGCTTTTACTTTGGTCAAATCCACTTATACATCAAATGAACTAATTCTTACCTCATACACAATCTTCTATGTGATGAATAACGTTGAAGCTTTCTTATTTTTTGTCTATGCGATTATTTACGTTAAAGGCAAATTAAAAATCACGAACATTGTTAGCATCATTAACTTAGTGGTGTTCTTTTCCTTTATCGTGCTAGATATTGTTAATATCTTTACTCGCATATTCTTCTACGCCGAAGATGGAATTTATATGCGTAGCAAGTTCATGATTATCTCTCAAGGATATCAATTTGTTGCTCTGGTTAGCGTCTTTATTCTTACTGTCTTTAATAAGAAGCTACATATCGTTGAAAAGATTGCTTTTATGCTTTATTGTTCCCTTCCTTTAGTGGCTATTGTTGTTCAAAACGCCCTTCCAGGATATGCGATTGCATATCTATCGATCATCATCTCCATCGAGATTCTTTTCTTATTTGTTAACGTTAGAAAAAACACCCTTTTAGAAGTTGAA
>CADBNT010000035.1 GCA_902796125.1 uncultured Erysipelotrichaceae bacterium
CATAATTATACGCAAATATAATTTGTTTAGCGTTTGGTGTCACATGACGTTTGTATTCTGTTTCTCCAAACATAAATGAATTATGTATAAAAAGGAGGAAACATTATGCGTTTCAAAAAGATCGTTCTTGGCGCTGTTTCTGTTCTCGCTTTAGGTGCACTCGCGGGTTGTAGCGATAACAGAGTCCACTATGATTGGGACTTAAAAGATCCAGGAACACTCAAAGAAGGATTTATCGACCTTGCAAACAAAAATGCTAACTCTCCATTAAGAGCAGATGGCAAATATGTTGCTGGTGGTAAAGAATTCTCAATGAAAGATACGTTTAGAACTACATATGCTACTGAACCTAGAGATGATTTCTATAACTATCTTTGCAATGGTTGGACCTATTCTTCCGAACACTACTGTAACTCAGTAGACGGCCTCGTTGAAAATGACAAATACGGTAACATTGTTGGTGCTATTGCCCTTGGTTACAAAGTTCATGACAACGATGACGGAACTCAATCCTGGACATTCCAATTAAGAGAGAATGCCGAATGGGTCGACAATAAGACTGGTACATTCGTTGACTATGTCAAAGCTCAAGACTTCGTTACTGGTATTAAGTACGTTCTTGATCCAATTCACGGTTCTTCAACTGCTGAAATGGTCACCAACTTCCTTGATGGAGCTGCTGATTACTATGATGCAATGAGCGACTTTGAAGATGGATTAATTACCGAAGCTCCTGACTTTGCTGATGTCGGTGTTAAGGCCATTGATGACTTCACACTCGAATACAAAACTGAAAGTCCAATGCCATACTTCATTACAGTCTTAACTTATTCGCCATATCTTCCAGTTCGCGCTGCGTTCTTAGAAGAAATTGGTTCTGACTTCGGTGCTACCCCAAATGATATCGAAGTTAACGGTGCTTTCCGTATTACCGGACACGAATTCGAAAGTAAGTTTGAATATTCAAAGAACATTCACTACTACGATCGTGACCACGTCTACGTAAACAACATCGAAAAGATCTATGTACCTGGCACAGCTACTGCTGCCACAACCCGTGAATGGTTCGAAGGTGACGTAATCGACTCCTTCTCAGTCCGTGCAAAAGACCAAGAAGGTTGGGCGAAATACGTTACCGGTGCAGATGGTACTGGCACATTAAAGAATCCATATTCCGAAATTTGTAACTCAGTTCAATCTTATGGTTCTACAACCTATACAGGTTACTGGAACTTCAACAGATCTGACTTTGCTTACAATGATTCTGCAAACATCAAAACTGATGCTCAAAAGAGAGCTACAGCTGCTGCTGTTCTTAACAAACACTTCCGTGTTGGCTTCCTTTACGGCTTAGATGTTCTCCAAAACTTAAAGTACTATGATGAAAACGAACCATACAACTACTTGATGAGAGGTTACACAAACTACGAACTCGCAAGTGCTGATGGTAGAGACTACACCGAGTACTTCAATGATGTCTTCAATGACAAACAAGGCACAACTGGCAAAAACGTTATCGGTATCGATAATGGTAGTGACCCAGTCTTTAGTGTTAGTAAAGCTGCTGCTGAATTTGCTATTGCAAAATCAGAATTAATCGCAGCTGGTTGGGTTTCCGAAAGCGACTTCCCAATTAAGGTTGACGTCGTCATCGATCGTTCCAACGACTACAACATCTTCCAAAGAGCTATGTATGCTTCATTTGATGATCCAGCATTAGCTCCATATGTCGATGTTCAACTCAATCTCCCAAATTCTGACCAACAAGAACAAGAATGGTCCATTTCAATGGCCTCTTCTGGTAACTATGACTTCTCAATGGCTTCAGGTTGGGGACCAGACTATGCTGACCCAAATACATATATGCATACTATGTGTATCGGTGGTGACTTATTAATCTACAACGGATTACACCCAGTCTTCCCAGTCAGCTCATACTTACCAACTGCTGGTGTTACCCTTAACAGTGTTGACGATATCGCTGAATATGTTTTAAGCGAATACGATGCACTTTACAGAGTCGCAGCTGCAGTTACAGATCCAGCCAAGACAAAAGAACGTTTTGAAAAGTTCGCTGTCGCAGAATATAACTTAATCTACGAAAGTGGTCTTATTGTTCCATGGCTTGCTGCTAACGGCTATGCCGCTAGTGTCGCTAAGACAATTCCATGGCAAGCTGGTCGTGCTGGTTACGGCTTACAAGCTGATAAGCTCAAAAACGTTGTCGTTACAGACTCCGCTATGACAAAAGCTGATCGTAAAGCTGTTACCGACGAATACAACGCTGGTAAGTAATCTAACTTATAGTTAAATTAAGAGCCAAAGCTTCGTGCTGAGGCTCTTTTTTATTGTCATATTATATTTGACAATAAATTATCACATTGATAATATATCAATACTTGAAAAAGGAGAATTTTATTATGGAAGCAGTAATAGAAACAAAACCTAGGAAAGATAATTGGTTTTTTAAATCACTTAGAGCCATTAGAGCTTTTTTCACAAACCCAACAACACTTTATATCTTAAAAAGAATTGGTTCTTCTTTAATTACCATCGTTTTACTTGCTGCTTTAGTTACTGCTTTACTTCGTCTACTTCCAGATGAAAAGTTCTATAGTAATTCTCTTTACATGAAGATTCTTGGTAAGGCCGGTGAAAAGGCCGCCAATAACTACAAATGGTCTCAATTATTTGAAGCTGGTATTGTCGATAAAAACAATAACCGTGTTTCTATCTTTGAATCCATTGGTAAATTCCTTTATTACATCATTCCTATTCCAAAACAAATTCCAATTCGCTGGTCCGCTGACTATTCAGAAGTATTGAAGTATTGGAATGGTCTTATCTATTTTGGCAAATCCAGTAAGTTCGATAATGCCTTTGTCTTAGATATTTTCAAAGAAAGATGCGGTATTTCATTCCTCATCTCCATGATTACAGTTGTCTTTACTTATCTCATCTCTGTTCCAATGGGTATTGCTATGGCGAAAAAGCCAGGTGGAACCGCTGATAAGATTGGTAATATCTTCGTTGTTTTAAACTATGCTATTCCTGCTATCGTCTTCTACTTAATTATGAATAAGGCGTTTGGCTTAATTAATATTGATGGAAAATCGTTCTTTAACTTTAAATACAATAAATCAAATCCAGTTATAACCCTTATTCCACCTTTGTTCTGTATGATTTTCTTATCGATTCCAGGTGTTGTTATTTGGGTTAGAAGATTTATGACTGATGAACTTTCTAGCGATTATGTTAAATTCGCTCGTTCAAAAGGTTTATCTGAACAAACTATTTTCTATAAACACGTATTCCGTAATGCGGTTGTCCCACTTGTACGTAATATTCCAGCAACTCTTATCTTCGCGTTTGTTGGTAGCTACTATGTAGAAACCATTTGGGGTATTCCAGGCACTGGTAATATGCTCATCACATTCTTAAGTGTCCAAAACCCAGATGTTCAAGGTATTCAATCGCTTACAGTTATTTATGGTGCAATGTCAATTCTAGCCTTCTTATTAGGCGACATTGTTACAGTCTTCTTTGATCCTCGTATCAAGCTGACTGACTAAGAAAGGAGGATAAGAAAATGTTAAGTGCAAAACTCGCTGAAGACTTTTCAAGAAAAGCATCCAGTCCTGTCTATGATGAAGACAAGATGTTTAGACGTGTTGAACTTTCCACTGAAGAAAGTGAACACATTGCTGCAGAACCATATTCCTATTGGAAATCTGTTTTTAGAGTCTTTATCAAAAAACCATCTGCAATTATTGGTTTAAGTGTTTTATTCATTCTCCTTTTTGGAATGATTGTTATTCCATTTTTCACTCCAGCAGGATATCTTGAGCCAGATGTTACTTTAACTAGACTCAATTTACCTCCTTCTTGGGAACATTTATTTGGTACCACAAATGATGGCGTAGACTTATTCTTTGCCTGTTGGGCTGGTCTTAGAAAATCTTTGATTTTAGCCCTCATCTCCACGGTTATTAATATCGTGCTTGGTACACTTGTTGGTCTAGCTTGGGGTTTCTTTAGAAAGTTAGATCCAATTCTTATTGAAATTTATAACTTAATTAGCAATATTCCAAGCTTGCTTCTTTATATGCTTTTAGGTATGGTCTTCGCGATCGCCTTTCCAAGCATGTCCGCGGAAGTGAAACTGGTCATATGTTTAACCTTGTTTGGTTGGATAGGCGTAGCCTTATTTATCCGCAACTTTACATTAATTATTACAAACCGTGAATATAACGTAGCATCTAAGACTTTAGGCACTCCAGCCTTTAGAATTATGCTTAGAAACTTACTTCCATTCCTTTCAGGACTTATCATCACCGAAATCTCTCTTACGATTCCAGGTATGATCTCTTCTGAAGTTAGTATGTCTTACTTCGGTTTTGGTCTTCCATCTACCGAAATTTCTGTTGGTGTTCTTCTCGACAATGGTCGAAGATATTTTGACCAACACCCATGGCAGTTACTTGCGCCTGCGTTTACATTAGCGGCAGTTATCTTTACATTCTACCTTCTTGGTCTTGCCCTTTCTGATGCGCTTGATCCGAAGAAACATCGTTAATAGGAGGAAATCAAAATGGCTAAAAAAGAAATTAAAAAAGTCGAACTTCTTCCTACTAACAAAGTTAAAGTAGGAGAGCCAATCGTTGAGGTTAGAGACCTTGAAGTTCAATTCTCAGTTCGTAATCGCATTTTAACGGCGATTAGAAGGATATCTTTAGATATTTATAAAGGTGAGATTCTCGCGATTGTTGGTGAATCTGCTTCTGGCAAATCAGTATTCACTAAATGTTTAACCGGCATGCTTGATGCAAACGGTAGAGTTAGTGGTGGTTCTATCATGTATGGTGGAGTTGATTTAGCGAAGTTCACTACAAATGATGAATGGTTAGCGATTCGTGGTAAACGTATTTCAACCATCTTCCAAGATCCAATGACTTCTTTAAATCCACTTCTTAGAATTGGCTCACAAATCTCTGAAGTCTTAATTCAACATAGAGGTATGTCCAAAGAAGAAGCTAAAAAAGAAGCTATTAGCCTTCTTACAAAAGTCGGTATTAAAGATGCGGAACATAGATATAGCGATTATCCATTCCAATATAGTGGTGGTATGAGACAAAGAGTCGTTATCGCTATCGCTCTAGCGTGTGCGCCAGATATTCTTATCTGTGACGAACCTACAACCGCTCTTGACGTTACTATTCAAGCTCAAATCATTGAACTTATCAAAGAACTTAAAAAAGAATATGGCTTCACCGTTATCTTTATTACCCACGACTTAGGTGTCGTTGCTGAAATTGCAGATAGAGTAGCCGTTATGTACGCTGGTCAAATTGTCGAATATGGAACAGCGGATGATATCTATTATGATGCAAAGCATCCATATACATGGTCACTTCTTTCATCTTTACCTCAACTTGGTCAAAAAGGTGAAACGCTTTATTCCATCATTGGTACACCTCCATCTTTATTTAATAAGATTGAAGGCGATGCATTCGCACCTCGTAATCCATATGCTTTAGAGATTGACTTTGTCAAAGAACCTCCAATGTTTAAGGTTAGTGAGACTCACTACGCCAAAACATGGCTTCTTGATAAACGCGCTCCAAAGGTTGAAAGACCAAAGATTTTGGATGAGATCAGTGAACGTGTAAATAAAATTTATGGGGGAGGAGTCAAAAAATGATTTTTAAGAAGAAAACTTATAAGATCACCAAAGAAAACATCTTTGAATATAAGACCAATCAAAAAGATGAAATCTTTGCGGGTTCAAGACTCAATAAATTTGGTTTCCCAGATTATTGGCCAACCCACGATGCTTTAAATCATCTTGTATTCATCTCCTTTGTTGATGCTCAAATCTTTGATATCGAAAAAGGTGGCTTTGTTTCTGAACCAGCTTCTTTTGATATTTTAGATACCGAAAAATTTGATCAAAATGATCCAGACGCCAAAGGCAAAGCTAGATATATCTCCGCTTTACTTTCTCCTAAATTTAAA
>CADBNT010000036.1 GCA_902796125.1 uncultured Erysipelotrichaceae bacterium
ATTGAACATATTAATAAATCTTATCCACATGTAGATTTGATTTTTGGCACTCACAATATTATCGATTTACCTAAACTACTTGATGAAATAATCACTAAGAAACTTCGTGTTGTTGATGTTAAATCTCTTCCTGGAGATATAACAGAAAATTTACCAAGTGTAAGACAATCGAATTTTAAGGCCTTTGTTAATATTTCTTATGGTTGCGATAAGTTTTGTACATATTGCATAGTTCCTTATACACGTGGAAAAGAACGTTCACGTAAGATGGATGACATTCTTAAAGAATGTAAAGAATTAAAAGACCTTGGTTATCAAGAAGTTACTTTACTTGGTCAAAACGTCAATGCCTATGGAAAAGACTTCAAAGATGGCACTAGCTTTGGAAAACTCCTAGAAGAAGTCGCAAAACTTGGCATACCAAGAGTGAGATTTTTAACATCTCATCCATGGGATTTTACAAGCGATATTATCGATGCAATTTCTAAATACGATAACATCATGAAATATATTCATCTTCCAGTTCAATCTGGCTCAGATGAAATTCTTTGCTTGATGGGAAGAAGATATACTTCTAAAGAATATCTTTCACTTGTGAAAGAAATAAAAGAAAAGATTCCTGGGGTAGCCCTTTCTACTGATATCATCGTTGGCTTTCCAAATGAAACTTATGAACAGTTTTTAGATACAGTTAAGATTGTTCATGAAGTTAAGTATGATTCAGCCTTTACTTTTATTTATTCACCAAGGAATAACACTCCTGCTGCAAAGATAAAAGATAATGTTTCTCCAAATGAGAAATCGAAACGCTTTAGAGAACTTGTTAAAGCTCTTGAAGAAGAAATTACACCTCTAGCAAATAAGATGGTAGGTAATACTTATTCTGTTTTAGTTGAAGGTGTTTCTGAAAAGAATGAAGAAATGTTATCGGGCTACACCGAGACTAATAAGTTAGTCCATTTCAAAGGAGACATTTCTTTAGTGGGCAAGATTGTTAATGTTAAGATTCTTGAATCACATGTTTATTCTTTAATTGGAGAACTAGTTAATGAATAAAATCGATTCTCTTCTTACTGATATCAAAAAAGAATTACACTCTGAACCTTGTATTCAGGAATATTTAAGACTTAAATCCATCTTAGAAAAAGATGAAGACTTATCTAAATTAGATAAGGAAGTAAAACTTCATCAAAGACTAATGTGTGAGAATCGAAGTAACAAAGAAGTCTTTGAAAAAGAAAAAGCTCTTTATGAAAAAGCTTCTAAGGAATTCGATTCAAATCCAGTAGTGATTAACTATAAAAGTGTTAAAGAAGAAGTCTATTCCCTTCTTGAAGAAATTAAAGGAGTGCTTGAAGCATGATTTACGTTATTACTGGTCCAACCTGTTTAGGTAAATCAGAAACCGCTGTTTATTTAGCAAAGAAATTAAATGCTGAAATCGTAAACGGCGATGCTTTTCAATGCTACAAGCAAATGAACATTGGTGTGGCAAAACCAAGCGAAGAGCTTCTAAAAGAAGTTAAACATCATTTATATTCCTTCGTAGACGTTGATCACGACTATTCAATTGCTGAATATCAGAAGACACTTCGTTCAACCTTAGATGAAATCATTTCTAGAGGCAAAGACGTTGTCTTAGTAGGTGGATCTGGATTATATATTCGTTCCGCTTTATACGATTATGAATTTGAAGAAGATAAATCAGTGGATATGTCTAAATATAAAAATATGGATAATCGCACTTTACATGATGAATTAAGAAAGATTGATCCAGTAGAAGCAGATAAGATTCACATGAACAATCGTAAAAGAATGTTAAGGGCAATTGAGATTTATTTATCAACAGGAAAAATGAAGTCAGAAATCATCTCTGAACAGGTCCATAAACCTATCTATGAAACGAGATTTTTTGTTAGAGATTTAGATAGAGATGTTCTGTATGAAAGAATCAATAAAAGAGTCGACCAAATGATGAAGGAAGGACTCTTTGAAGAAGTGAAAGATTTAGTGAAAAAATATTCACCTAATTGCCATTCATTTCAAGCAATTGGATATAAAGAATTTTTACCTGTAATTAATGGTGATGAAACCCTTGAAAATGCAGTGGAACTTGTTAAGCAACATACCAGGAATTATGCGAAGAGACAATTAACCTTTATTCGTCATCAATTTCCAGTTGAATATTACCTAGATAACGGTGATTTGTGGGGAAAAATCAATGGCTAGTTATTTGAATAGATCTATTTCTTTAGTGGGTGAAAACACCATTAAAAACATCTCGTCAAAGACTATTTTAGTCGTTGGTTTAGGCGGTGTTGGTGGAACTAGTTTAGAAGCCTTAGCAAGGTCTGGATTTAAGCACTTTATTATCGTTGATCATGACAAGGTTGATGTCACTAATTTGAACCGTCAAATTTTATATCTAGTAAGCGATATTGGAAGACAAAAAGTCGATGTTGCTTCAGAGCGACTTTTAGCCATCTCTAGTGACCTTGAAATTAAGGCGTTCGATATATTTGTAGATTCAATTACTATTCAAGAATTTGATAACTTAAAAATTGATTATATTGTTGATGCGATTGATAGCGTTAAAGGTAAACTTGCCTTATATGAATTTGCTTGTAGAAAAGCCATTCCAATCATTTCTTCGATGGGAATGGGAAAAAGGCTCGATCCAAGCAAAGTGTTTGTTACATCGTTAAATAAAACCGAAGGAGATCCACTTGCAAGAAAGATTCGTTATGAATGTAAGCAACTTGGAATTAATCCTTCTAATATAAAAGTAGTTTGTTCTAAGGAAGTCGCTATTGATAGTGGGGCAACTATTGCTTCTATGATGATGGTTCCTTCTACAGCAGGGCTATTAATTGCAAGCGAAGTAATCAAGCATTATAAATAAGAGTATACTTGTATAAAGGAGACTATATATGATTGAAACAATTGACAAAATTGCTTTAAAAGCAGGAATTAAAAATGATTATATTGACCAATATGGTCGATACAAAGCTAAGATTGACTTATCAATCTTTGATGAACTCAAAGATAAGAAAAACGGTAAGCTTGTTTTAGTTACTGCTATCACTCCAACTAAAAGTGGTGAAGGTAAAACAACTATGTCAATTGCTTTAGCAGAAGGTTTCGCTAAGATTGGTGTGAACTGTATGCTTGCACTTCGTGAACCATCTCTTGGTCCTGTTTTTGGTCTTAAGGGTGGCGCTACTGGCGGCGGTTTAGCCTCCATTCAACCTGCGGATGATATCAATCTTCATTTCACAGGTGATATGCACGCTCTTACAAGCTCAATTAATTTAATTGCAGCAATTATTGATAATCACATCTTTCAAGGCAACGAACTAAATATTGATCCAAGCAAGATTGTTTGGAAAAGAGCTCTTGATATGAATGATAGAGCATTACGTTCTGTTACAGTTATGCAAGATGAAAAGAAAGGAAGTCCACGTCACGACGAGTTTGTTATTACTGTCGCTAGTGAAATGATGGCTATCCTTTGTCTTGCAAGTGATCCTGAGGATTTTAAAAGACGCGTTAATAACATCATTGTGGCTTACACATTTGACGACAAACCTGTCTATTTAAAAGAACTTAAGATTTCTAACGCTATTATGAAACTCATGAAAGAAGCGTTAAAACCAAATCTTGTTCAAACAACTGAAAATAATCCAACTCTAGTTCATGGCGGACCATTTGCGAATATCGCTCATGGTTGTAACTCCATCATTGCCCTTAAATTAGCGGCAAAACTTGGTGATGTTACGGTTACTGAGGCTGGCTTCGGTGCTGATCTTGGTGCTGAAAAGTTCTTAGATATTTGTTGCCCAACAGCAGGACTTTCTCCAGATGGTGTCGTGGTCGTTGCTACGATTCGTGCTTTAAAAGAACATGGTGGAATGGAATATGAAGAACTTTCTAAACCTAATGTTGAAGCCTTAAAGAATGGTGTTTGTAATCTTAAACTTCATTTAGAGAATATTTCTAAATATGGAGTTCCTGTTGTAGTGGCAATCAACCACTTTAAAGATGATTCTAAAGAAGAAGTCGAATGGCTCACTAAGTGGTGCGAAGAGAATAACTACTGTGTCAGCTTTGTTGATAGCTTTGCTAAAGGCGGAGAAGGTTCTGTCGATTTAGCAAATAAAGTTAAAGATATGCTTGCTAACAAGAAATCAAATTATCATAAACTTTATGACTACAATCTTCCTATCAAAGAGAAAATTGAAATTATCTGTCATGAAATCTATAGAGCAGGGGAAGTTGAATTCTCCGATAAGGCTTTAGAGCAAATTGAAAGATACACTAAACTTGGTTATGGTAAGACTGCTGTTTGCATGGCTAAGACACCACTTTCTATCACTGATAATCCAAAAGTTAAAGGTGCTCCAAGTGGATATAAGATTTCAATTAGAGAAGTTAATCTTTCTGCAGGAGCTAACTTCATTGTTGCCTTAACTGGCAAAGTTATGACTATGCCAGGACTTCCAAAAGTTCCAGCAGCAGTCCTTATGGAACAAGAAAAATGAAAGAACTAAATTATAATTTAGGTGATATTGTTGAGATGAAGAAACCACATCCGTGTGTTTCTAAATCAAAACTATTCGAAATAGTTCGAGTAGACGCTGATTTAAAAATCAAATGCTTAGGTTGTGGCAATGTCATTTTAATCTCTAGAGATAACTTCAATAAAAGATTTAAAAGAGTAGTTCCTAAAAAATAAAATTAGCGGTTCATTTCTCAAGAAAGTGTCCTATTAAAGGATGTGAGACATGAATCGCTTTTTGTTTTAAATAATGTCACTAAGACTTTCACGAATGGGAAAGAATCTTTCAATGCGCTTTCTAATATATCGCTTAGCCTTCCATCTAAAGGACTTATTAGCATTACTGGTAAATCTGGATCAGGCAAATCAACATTATTAAACATATTAGGCTCAATTGAAAAACCTAGTGAAGGTAAAGTCACATACTTAAATAAAGATATTTCAAAGCTA
>CADBNT010000037.1 GCA_902796125.1 uncultured Erysipelotrichaceae bacterium
AGCCAGAAGGACCAACGAAGACGATAAATTCACCGTCTTTAATGTTCATATTAAAGTCACTGACGGCTTTATGACCATTCGGATAGACTTTGTAAATATGTTCGAGTTTAAGTGAAGCCATAAATGATTCTCCTTTTTAACCTTTAACTGCACCACCAGCGATACCTTCGACGTAATAACGCTGCAACCAGAAGAATAACGCGGTGATTGGAATTGAAACTAAAACAGCCCCAGCACAGAATGTGCCATAGAAGTCGTTCTGTCCGATAAGTCCTTGTAGACCAACCGCGACTGTATAACCAGCAGGCTGAATATTCGCACTGTTAACGATATATTTACCAAACATGAAGTCACCCCATGGTCCGGTAAAGCTAACTAAAACGGTGTAAATAATAATTGGTTTTGAAAGTGGAATAATAACGCGCCAGAAGACGGTATTTTTACTACCACCATCAATTAAGACGGCTTCATCAAGAGATTTCGGAATCGTATCGAAGAAGCCTTTCGCAACATAATAGCTCATTGCAGATGATGCAACGTAAACTAAGATGAGGGAATAAATAGAAGTATTAATACCTAGAAGTTCAAGGATGTAGTAAATAACTAACATACCAAGGAATCCTGGGAACATACCTAAGATAAGGATTAATTTCATTAAACCTTGACGACCTGGGAATCTAAGTCTAGATAAAGCATATGCAGTCATTAAGACTAAGACAGTTTGAAGAACAGCGGTCGCTAAAGCGATAAGGAATGTATTGATCCACCAGTTGAAGAATGGAGTAGCACTATTTGTGAACAAATTAATATAGTTATTAAATGTCCATTCATCAGGAGCCGGGAAGATTGATTTTGGGTTTGGGAATAAAGCAAAGCTTTGGAAAATAAGATAGAAGAATGGGAATATCCAAATCAAAGAAAGAACACTAAGGATTACGTATACAAGTATACGATTGGATTTTTCCGCAAAACGTTTGCTAGCGTAATGTTTTTCAGCAGCCATTATTGGAAATCCTCCTCATTCTTAACTGATCCGCTTCTACTATAGGAAATAAGTGAGAAGACAGCGATGATGATAAAGACTAAAACACCAAGAGCACACGCAACCGCGTAGTTCTTAGTTTGTCCTTCCATCGACATTTTATAAATCCAGGTAATAAGAATATCTGTATCACCAACATCACCAAATCCTAAACCTGATAGGTTCATAGATGGTTTACCAGCACTTAAGAGGTAGATGATATTGAAGTTATTGATATTACCAATGAACTGCGAGAGTAAATATGGACCGGTAATGAATAGCATATATGGAAGAGTAATAGCGGAGAACATCTTAAATGAAGATGCACCATCAATCTTCGCAGATTCATAAAGGTCTTCTGGAATATTCATTAATAAACCAGAGGAAATTAGCATGGTATATGGAACACCAACCCACATATTAACAATGATGATAATGACACGGGCTAATATGACGTTATCGAAAGCTTCATTACCAGCTTGAATCCAACCCCAGTCTCTAAAGAGATTGGTGAGAATTCCGTTACCGGATAACATCTGGTTAATAAGTAACAAGGAAACGAATTGAGGAACAGCAATAGTAAGAATTAAAACTGTTCTCCATAACTTTTTAAGTTTGATGCCTTTCTTATTAATAAGAAGAGCAACAACCATACCTAAGAAGTAGTTGGTGAAAGTCGCGATTAAAGCCCAAATTAAAGTCCATGCCAAAACCTTAAAGAAGATGGTTGGAAGTCCAACATCCGCGCTAGAAGATGTTCCAACAAAGAAGGCTCTATAGTTGTCAAGTTCAACCCAGTCAAACAAGTTCACCTGTAAAGACGAATAGTTCGTAAACGAAGTGATAACCATGAATATGACCGGAATAACTGTAAAACCAACCAAACCTACAATTGGGACTGCTAAAAGAAGGGTGTGATAGTCTTTGTTAAGAATATCATCAAAGAATTGACCGTCCTTAGAGAAGCGACCAACATAGTTATTTTCTTGAAGTGACTTTGCGTCTCTAATCGAGAAGAACCAAAGCACTACAAATAATAAAAGTAATAATAAGGTAATAATTGAATATAAGAGAATAGAGAAGGATTTATCGCCACCGATAACGGTAACTTGTGTACCTTCAATTGGGTCAACTAAGTATTGAGTATCTGGTGAGAATGTACCTAAAGTACCAAGCTTGCCAAGGTAAGGAATACCAGTTGTAATAAAGTAAACAATAAACACTATCTCAAATATGAGATATAACGCACCTCTAATTATTTGATGATGCGTTAATTGATAGAAACCAAAAATACCAAAGTTTAATCTGACACCCCAAGAACCTTTTCTCCAAGCATCTACTAGTGTGTAGAAAGGAGAACAAATCTTGTTCCATAAACGATAAAGTTTGTGTGGAATCGCTTTAAAGAAGTTAGCGATAGATCTGCCGAGGTTTTTAAAGAACTCGACGAACTTAACGCCAAAGCGTTCAACTTTATTTAACGATAGGTATTGGATACTGGTCATAGTAATTATGCTTTCGTAAGTTCACTATCGAGAGATTTTAAGATTGCTTGATAAGCACTATCGGCTGCTCCTGGATCAAGAGCTTTTATGGAAGTTACTGCCGCAGCAGTTGCACTCCAGAAGCCAGAATCCGTAGCGGTTAAAGCAATTGTTGAGTTGCTATCTTGTTGAGCTTTTAAGGCAGCAATGTGTGGTTCACCTGCTGCATAGCTTTCAAGGCTCTTTAATGTTGGTCTTACGTTGTAAGAATCATAACGTTTTGCTTGAGCATATTCAGAACAGAGGAACTTCGCAACCGCGGAAGCTTTTTCTTTGTCTTCTTTAGAAAGTTGGTTGTTTACGCCATAGAACTTATAGCCAAGGAAGGAACCAAGTCTAGTTGTACCTTCGACAAATGGAAGAGGTGCTACAGCATATTTATCACCAAGTTCAGATTTAAATGATGCAACCTTAGAAACATCAGTAATTGTTGCAATAACATCACCTTTAGGTGCTGAAGCAGCATTTCTAATAGCAGGTTGCTTTGCAATTTCATAAACCTTCTTTGCACCCTTTAAACCAACAGCAGAGTTGAATGTTGATTTAGAAGAGAAGTCAGTATCTTTTGGAGTAAGAGTGTAGAGGTTTTCACCTTCACTATAAGTCATAAGAACTGCAGCGGCATAGAAGCCATTACCGATTGAGAAGTTTACTTCGTAATCGTCTCCAGCTTTTGCAAAGAGTTTATCTATTGTATCAATTTCACTTGGGTCAGAAACGAGGTCTTTGTTATAGAACATGACAACACCGTTATCACCAGCGAATGGATAACCAACACAGCTTGTTAATCTAGCAGCACGATATGCAGCATCACCCATTTCTTCTTTAATCCAGGTATAGTCAGTTTTACTGACTGAGCTTAAAGCATTGAATTGATATAAGCTTAAGGTTTGGTCAGAAGCATATGGGAAGACAGCAGGCATAGAAGCTGGTCCTGGATAACCACTTGTACCGTTATCTTCTTCGAATTTTGTAACTGTGAATGAAATGCTACTACCGGTTAAGGAGTTGAAATCATTAAGTAAGCTCTTCATAAAGTCGGTTTGAACAAGTGGAGAACCAATTGTTAATGAACCGGTGTATTTTAAGTCTTCAGGAACGGCGATATCTCTACCAGATGAACCACCGCCACCTTCGGAAACAGTAACTTTACAAGAAGCAGTTTTACCATTGCTACCGATAGCAGTAATAGCGGCAGTGCCTAACGAAAGACCAGTAACATCACCTGAATTTTCATCAACAGATGCAACAGTTGCGTTACTGGAAGTAAATGTAACTGTCGTATCACTTGGATAGACACTAGTTTTAATCTTGAATGTTCCACCAACAGCAATAGTTTTACTTGTTGGGCTAATAGCGAGACGATCGGAAGCTTCACCTCCGCCATCAGGAGTAACAGTAATTTCGCAGTCAGCATAACCACCAGCATAAGCAGCAGTTACAGTAGCAGAGCCAAGTCCAACACCA
>CADBNT010000038.1 GCA_902796125.1 uncultured Erysipelotrichaceae bacterium
ATCCGCCATTATTTAAATGGTCTTTGACGACATTAATATAAGCGATTGTCGCTTGTGGATCATTGCTTGGAATTGGGATTCCGCCAACGCTTCTAATCATCCCACCCATCTCACCAGAGATATTTTTATCCCAAGCTAATAGATATGACTTAAACGGTTTAATCGCGTTCATGATGCCGATATAGTCCCACATATGAACGTGGTTACAAATTGATATGACACCTTGTTTAAGGATTTTTTTATTCTTTCTAAGAATCTTCTTTCCTTTAACTCTAAGACCCATGCGGATATAAGAAAGAGGAAAAACGATAAGATAAAGGAGAATCCTTACCATTCTCATTTTAAATCTCATCTTTTTTGATTTATCAATATATGGATAATCTTTATCAAATTTAGTTCCATCATCCTTTTTCACTACTATGTAGTGCTTATCAGTATCAACTGGATATGGAAACTTATTGGTCCTTGGATCAAAGTAAGTCGATTTAGCCATGAAAAAGATTATAACAAATATAAAAGGTGATATCTATATGACATCACCTAATCCAATTCGATAATTGCTATTTATTCTTCAATTGGTGGAAGTGCGACTTGGCTACCAACTTTAAAGGAAGTAACTTCAAATGTAGCGCCGCCATGTTCGCCATCGACATAATTATCGCCAGTAGCATCCCAATATAATGTGATACCAGTATCTTTATCGATAATGGCGGTCATTGATAAAGATGCGACTCCAGCGTAAGAAACGCTATAGTGATATTCGCTAGCGGATCTACCTACAAATGTAAGATCTCTAACTTTTGTGTAACCATCAAAGTAGTTATTCGCTAAGAAGAACATCATCGTATATCCATCGATAAGTTGGTCATATGTATCCGCACTATCTGGAAGAGAATAAGCTAGTTCATAAGCGCCATCTTCGCCAGTATTTCTATATTCATACAAAGTATTAGAAGCATCTAATTTAAGGACGACTTGATCCTCATCGGAATAATACCAAGAAAATTCATCTTTCATACCAAAGGTATAATCGATAACATCTTCAGTATCTTCATCAAAAGCATGATATTCAATTTGAATGCCTTGTTCTTCGCCTAAATCGCGAAGCTTGTTGCTAGCTTGTTCCTTATCATAAGGAAGATTACCACCACCAGAAGATTGAGAGGTTGAATCATCGCCACTATTATCACCGCTTCCTCCACCAGAGTTACAACCGGTTAAAGCAAGTAAAGATAAAATAGGTAAAAGAATTAATGTTTTTTTCATATTAAACTCCTATGTTTAACTACATTATAAATGAGTGAATATTCTTATTCAACAGTCACTGATTTTGCTAAATTGCGTGGTTTATCAACGTCATAGCCTTTAAAAAGCGATACGTAGTAAGCTAGATAAAACGCTACTGTAGAAACGATGATACTTGATAAATAACTTGGATATTCTTCAATGATGATTTTATCGCTATCTCTAGAGAGATTTTTGGTCGATATTACATATACACTAGCACCTCTAGATTTAACTTCTTCGATATTTCCTCTCATGGAAGCCGCCGTTACTTTATCAGTAATAAAGACGATTACCGGCGTGCCATCTTCAATTAAAGCAATTGGACCATGTTTAAGTTCTCCTCCAGCAATAGCTTCAGAGTGAATATAAGATATCTCTTTAAGCTTCAAAGAAGCTTCTAAAGAAAGATAATAGTCATAGCCTCTTCCTAGATAGAAGATTGATTTTTTATCTTTTATTTCATTCGCAATTTCTTTGATTTTATCTTTGTAGTTATCTTTGATATGGCTAATGATTGGAAGAGATGCAATCATTTCTTTAGCAATATTAATATCGCCTTTAACTGCCGCAACAATTAAAAGAAGTAATGCAACTTGTGCAGCATAAGCTTTGGTTGATGCAACAGATACTTCTACTCCAGCGTGTAAAATGAGTGAATAATCGCATCCTCTTTCTAAAGTGGAACCCTTTGTATTAGTGATTATTAAAGTATCTAAATGTCTTTCTTTCACTATCTTCATACAATGAATGAGATCAGCAGTTTCACCTGATTGAGAAATGAAGATGATAAATGGTTTTTTACCAGGAAACATCGGATGAAACGCCCATTCAGAAGCAATATATGAAGCCGTCGGTATTTCAAGCATCTCCTCAAAATATCTTCCTCCGACAAGTGAAGCGTGATAACTAGTGCCACAGCCAAGGAAGATGATGTGATCAGATTTTTTTATTTTTGAAATCAAAGATTTATTGAAATGATATTCGTTATCTTTGGTGTAAAAATCAAATAGTCTTTTAATTACTGTTGGAATCTCTTCGATTTCTTTAAGCATGAAATGGTCATAACCATTTTTATCATGGCGAATCATCTCTGCTTCTTTAGTGACGTAGTCTTTGTGGATATGTTTCCCATCACGGGTGTATATAATCGCTTCTTTAGAAGTGATGTAGCCATACTCTTCATCGCCAAGTTCTAAGAACTTAGATGTCTCTTCAATCATTGGAGAAGCATCGCTTGCAATCATGTTATAACCTTCACCTAATCCAATTAGTAAAGGGGAAGCATTTTTAAGAACATATAATTTATCTTCTCCTAGATGGATTAGACCAATCGCATAGCTACCTTTAATTTCTTTAATAGCTCTTTTAATGGCTTCTAAAACATCGTTTGTATCTATATATATTGAAGCAATTAAATTAACGACCACTTCACTATCAGTGTCGCTATTAAAGGTTATACCTTTAGAAATGAGTTTATTTTTAAGTTCAACGAAGTTTTCAATTACCCCATTATGAACTAAGGCAAACTGTTTATTAAAAGATAGATGAGGGTGGGAATTAATCATGTTTGGTTTACCATGCGTCGCCCATCTAGTATGACCGATCAAAACATTTCCATTTTCTTTATTAGGAATAAGAGAATTTACATGAGACACTGATCCAGCATCTTTATAGATTTTGATTTCCTTTTCTTTTAGAAAAGCAATGCCGGCAGAATCATAGCCTCTATAATCGAGGGTTTTAAGTCCTTCAATAATGAAGTCTCTACCATTATTTTTTCCAATGGAGCCTACAATACCACACATAACTATCTACCTAAATACTTCTTCAGTTCATATTCTGACACTGAAGTATGGTATTCCTTCCATTCTTTTTCTTTAGCTTCAAGATATTTATAAAAGATATGTTCTCCTAAAGTTTCTTTAAGTAAATCACTATGTCTAAAATCTCTTGCTGCTTCATGAAGAGTTTCTGGAAGATGAATAATACCCATCTTTTGAATTGTTTCTTCATCTAAAGAGAATAAGTTATCTTTAACTGGTGCGATAAGTTCATCATCTTTGGTATTCTTAATACCATCAAGCCCTGCAGCAAGAATACCTGCCAAAGCAAGGTATGGATTTGCACATGGATCGACATTGCGCATTTCAGTTCTAGTTGATAAGCCTCTAACAGCAGGAATTCTAATTAAAGAACTTCTATTCGCATCAGACCAGCAAGCATATATAGGAGCCTCATAACCACTTACAAGTCTCTTATAAGAATTGACAATTGGATTAGTAAGTAACGCGAGTTCTCGACAATGATTTAATAAGCCACAAATCCACTTTCTACATAGTAGAGAAAGATGCATTGGATCATTTTTATCAAAAAACATATTGCTTCCATCTTTATCAAATAAGGAGCAATTCGTATGCATTCCATTTCCAGCTTGTCCTTGAAGTGGTTTTGGCATAAATGAGGCTAAATAGCCGTGTCTTCTTGCAACGACTTTAACGACTTGCTTAAAGGTTTGGACTTTATCGCAAGAATGAAGAACATCACTATATTTAAAAGTGATTTCATTTTGGCCTGGACCAACTTCATGATGCGAAGTTTGAACAACAAAGTTCATCTTTTCAAGCATCAAGGCAATCTCCGCGCGAATTTCTTCACCACCATCGAATGGTGATAAATCAAAATAAGATGCTTTATCAGTTGGATCTAATGATGGTTTTCCATCTGGAGAAAGCTTAAAAAGGTAGAATTCTGGTTCAAAACCAATGTTAAGTGTTTCAATGCCCATAGATTGCATCTTAGAAACAGTTTTCTTAAGAATAAATCGAGGATCACCTACGAATGGTTTTCCATCAGGAGTATATACGTCGCATATAAAGCGGGCGATTCCTTCTTCAAAAGGAAGAACAAGGAAAGTATCTAAATCTGGATAAAGATACATATCAGCTTCTTTAATACGGACAAAACCTTCAATGGATGAACCATCAAACATAATTTTGTTATCAAAAGCATCATCAATCTTCGCGGAAGGTATTTCCACCGCTTTAATATCACCAAGCATATCGGTGAATTGAAGTCTTATGTAGGAAATATGATTATCCTTAATAATTTGTTTAATTTCTTCTTTTTTCATAATAGTAACCTCGCTAGGTTTTCTAGGTTAAATATAAACCTCTAAATAAAAGAAAAAAAGCACTTTATTTCACCATTTTTATATGTTAAGTTTGGTTTACATTGAAAAATTATAACAAGAAATATGCCGTTTTTAACGTATTTTTAGCAGTTTTTATGCAATTTTATTATGTAAAGAGTAATTTACATTGATATAAAATGATACTTCTTGTTTTAAATAAAAAAACCAGCCCACACTATTTAGGCTGGTAATTCTATTTTGTTAGCTTTTAACTTTCATCAAATATTGGCCAAGAATATTGCATCATATATTCCCCACGATACATTCTAATGGCGTCTGGGTTATTACGATGATATTCATAGGCATCACAATCGACTTTATCAACATCAATATAACATTCGTTATGTCGTTTTTTAAATACATCACTTGCCCCTACTGATTGAAGGGTCTTTTGAATGTCACTTATGAGATTACGAAGATATGATTTATGATCTTCTTCCCAAAGCACAGCGTTAAGCTCATTAATATTGATGGCCGCGCCTTCTCTATCTATAAGATAGGCAAATAATTCTTTTGATTTAGAATAGGTGAATTTTAATGGTTGACCATTATGGAAAACTTCAAAATTGCCAAAGCATTTAACTTGAATGAGTTTAGTGAATTTTAATTTGATTGGGAAACGGAGACCTTCCACTTCCGCTCTAACTTTTTCTTCGTTAACTGGTTTAGAAATATAACCAGAAGCGTGCATCTTCATCGCGTCTAAGGCGAAGTTATCGTAGGCAGTAACAAAGATGATATTAACTTGTGGATTAATGCTTTTAAGTGATTTTGCGAGCGTTAAGCCATTAATTTCTGGCATTTCAATATCAAGGAAGGCGATGTCTATTTTGGCCTTTTTAGCGGCCTCTAATGCATCTACAGGATTATTAAAAGAAAGAATCTCTCCTTTTAAAAGTACATTCTTCACTGATTCTTCTAAGCGAAGAAGTTGTAAATCTTCATCATCGACTAATAAAACTTTCATAACTGCTTATTAAACTTTACTACTACTTTTGTACCTTTTCCAGGTTCGCTATCGATACTCATCTCAGCATC
>CADBNT010000039.1 GCA_902796125.1 uncultured Erysipelotrichaceae bacterium
CTTGGATTTAATATGATGCGTAAGCATATAAAAATTGAGTCACTTAGATATTATTATCATTGTGATAGACTTGGCATGATTGTCTGGCAGGACTTCATTAATGGTGGAGGTAAATATAAATTTCCAACCATCGCCTTCCCTTTAATTACAGGGCATCATAAAAAGGATAATAAATATAAAGCATTCGCAAGATCTTCTTTAGAAGGAAGAAATTGCACTGAAGAAGAATTTAAAGGAATTATTGATTATTTATATAACGTTCCTTCAATTGGACTTTGGACTATCTTTAATGAAGGATGGGGTCAATTTGATTCAGTAAGAATTTATGATGAACTTAAGAAACTAGATGCATCTAGATTGTTTGACCACGCTTCTGGTTGGCATGATCAAGGCGTTAGTGATGTTAAATCGCTACACGTTTACTTTAAAAGAGTTAAAGCACCTTCTAAAAAGAAGATTAATAATAGAGCGCTTATTCTTTCAGAAGCTGGAGGCTATTCTCTTCCTATTGAAGGACATATGTTCTTAGATAAGTCTTTTGGCTATAAAAAGCTTAAAAGTAGTGAAGATCTTCTCAATGAATATAAGACCTTCGTTAATAAGGATATTTTAAAGAATATTCCAAAAGGTTTATGCGCTTTGGTTTACACTGAACTAAGTGATGTTGAAACAGAGACTAATGGCTTTGTTACATACGATAGAGAAGTGGTCAAAGTTGAACCAAAATTAATCAAAGAAATTAATGATTTAATCAAATTATAAAAATTTAATAACTTTGTTATTACTAAAATAATTGGCACTCTCACTTGCAGAGTGCTAATTTTGGATTATAATAGTAGTGAAGGAGGACAAAAATATGCAAATGAATGAAATGCCAAATTATGAAAATGATGAGAACGTCCTTCAAAAATTCGGACGTATTATTAACGATGATGTAAAGAAAGGCAAAATCAATCCTGTTATTGGTCGAGACGAAGAGATTCGTAAGATTATTCAGATTCTCGCACGTAAGACAAAAAATAACGTAATTTTGATTGGTGAACCTGGTGTTGGTAAAACTGCTATTCTTGAGGGGCTAGCAGAACGTATCGTTAAAGATGATGTGCCTCTTACTTTAAAAGACAAACAAATATTTGAACTAGATATGGGTGCACTTGTTGCAGGTGCAAAATATCGTGGTGAATTTGAAGAAAGACTTAAAGCGGTTCTTAATAAAATTAAGAATAGTGAAGGAAAAATTATATTGTTTATCGATGAAATCCACTTAATTGTAGGTGCAGGTAGAACTGATGGTGCACTTGATGCATCCAATATGCTTAAACCTATGCTTGCTCGTGGTGAAATCGATTGTATAGGTGCGACTACTTTAAATGAATATAGAGAATATATTGAAAAAGATAGAGCACTCGAACGAAGATTCCAACCTGTCTTAGTTAATGAACCAACAGTTGAAGACACTATTTCGATTCTACGTGGACTTAAAAACCGCTTTGAATCATTCCATGGTGTTAAGATCACTGATGATGCTTTGATAGCCGCGGCAACTTTATCTAATAGATATCTAACTTCTAGATTCCTTCCTGATAAGGCAATTGACCTTGTTGATGAAGCTTGTGCATCCATCAAAGTAGAGATTGAATCAATGCCTTCCGAACTTGATGAACTTGAAAGAAAAATTCGCCAATTAGAAGTCGAAAAGTCCGCACTTTCCAAGGAAAAAGACGAATCTAGTAAGAAAAGACTTGCTTCTTTAAATGAAGAATTAGATAAGTTACACGTTAAAGATAAAGAGCTTACAGAACGTTGGAAAATTGAAAAATCTAACATTATCAAAGCTAAAGATCTTAAGCGTGATATTGAACAAGCTAAGTTTGATTTAGAGGTTGCCTTCTCGCACGCCGAATATGAAAAAGCTGGTGAGCTTCAATATAAGACTATTCCAGCCTTAGAGAAGAAACTTTCTGAAATTGATTCTAAGGGTCTTGATTCACCATTAATTTCTGAAGTTGTTAATGAAGAAGAAATCGCGAAGATCATATCAAAGCAAACTAATATTCCTTTAAGTAAGATCACCAAAGGTGATAGAGAAAAGGTTCTCGACTTAAAGAAGATTCTTGAAAAGCGAGTTATCGGTCAAGATAATGCACTTACTTTAGTAAGCAATGCTATTTTAAGACAAAGAGCAGGTATTAAAGATGCAAATAGACCGATTGGGTCATTCTTATTCCTTGGTCCTACTGGTGTTGGTAAAACCGAAGTAGCTAAGACACTTGCTGAAGCGTTATTTGATAGCGAATCTCATATTATCCGTATCGATATGTCGGAATATATGGAGAAATACTCCACGTCACGCCTTATTGGTGCGCCACCAGGATATGTAGGATATGAAGAAGGTGGTCAACTTACTGAAAAAGTAAGAAGAAATCCTTATTCAATTGTCCTATTTGATGAAATTGAAAAGGCACATCCTGAAGTATTCAATTTATTACTTCAAATTCTTGATGATGGTCGTCTTACCGACTCTCAAGGAAGAGTAGTGGACTTTAAGAATACAATCATTATTATGACTTCAAACTTAGGTTCTCAAGCTTTGCTTGAAGGTAACAAAGACGAGGTAGAAATGCTTTTACATCAAACATTCAAACCTGAATTCTTAAATAGAATTGATGAGATTGTTTACTTCGAACCTTTAAGTAAAGAAACTCAGATGAAGATTGTCGATAAGATGCTTAATAATCTCAATAATAGACTCAAAGAATCTTATTATTCATTTGAATTCTCTGATTCACTTAAGAAATATATCTTAGAGAGTGCCTATTCACCAACATATGGTGCTCGACCAATTAAGAGATTTATTCAAAATGAAGTTGAGACCAAGATTGCAACAATGATTATCTCTAATCAAATTGATACGAAATCAAAATATCTTGTTGATTATGTAGATAAACAAATTGTCGTTAATAAAATCTAAATCATAGGGGTGGCGTTGCCACCCTTTTTATTTATTCATATAATAGAAACATGAATATTGAAAAACCAGTTACTCATATAATGACGCTTAGACCATCTCCATTTGCAGCTATTAAAAGTGGCAATAAAGTAATAGAGATGCGTTTAAATGATGAAAAACGAAAATTAATATCAGTTGGAGATATATTAAGTTTTGAAAACACCGATACTCACGAAATAATCTATTGTGAAGTATTAGGTTTAAAACCATTTCCATCTTTTAAAGAAATGTACATATACTATAAGCCTGAAGAGATTGGATACGCTAAAGGTGATCATCCAGATTATCACGATATGGCTCAGTATTATAGTGAAGAAAAAATTGCTAAGTATGGCACATTAGCGATTCATATTAAATTATTAAAATAACCAGCAATTATTGGACATCTATAGCAATTACGCTCTCTAGATCGTCCATTTTTATTTTGACAATTCCTTTTCCTTTTTGATTAAGGCTTCTTACAAATATAGATAATTGTCCGCCTAGTAAAGCTTGATGGTTATTACCATAAATTTTGATAGGACCAGAAGTCTCGATTGTTATGACTCTATTTGAATAGTTACAAAGCATACCATGTTCGTCAAGATGTCTAACTACGATTCTCAAGGTATCAAATGTTTCTTCATTTTTAAGAATAGTTTTATTAGCCTTAACATCAAGAACGTTTTTCTTTGATGGTCCTAACTCTTTTGAAATGACTTCTTGATTATCTTTATAACCAACAAATTTGTATGTCTTGGCTAGGCCACCCCAAGCTGAAATGTGCTCGTTCCACAAATCGACAATCTCTTGGTATTTAGCGTGATACTTTAAAGTTAATAAAGCAAGTTTCATATATGATGATTTTTTCATGTGGTTAAAGCCATCTATTCCTGATTCAGATAGTAGCTTTGCCATCTTGATATTATCTTTCTTAGTAAAACGCTTGTCATTTAAGGTAAAGCCAACAATATCATCTAAGATGATAGGTGGATGTTTTAAATAAGGAAATTCTTTGATGTTTGGATAGAAAGTACCTACTAAATTATCGTTTTTATATAACTTAATATAGTCGCAATTTGTAGCGACATGGATGTCTTCATAAATAGCTTCTTTATAGTCTCCTGGTTTCATATTATTTAAAACTTCTAAAACAGGGAATTTATCTTGTTGAGAAGCATAGATTGATGACGATAGTTTTGGGTTACGATACATATCAAAAACACCATGTGGGCAGATATGATCGCCAGAACCAAAATCAGCATGAGTGTGGTAATCAACAAAGCACCAGCCTATTGCTCCTGCCATGGATGGATATCTTAAATTGTCATTTATTACTCTTGCGTGTCTAAGAGCAACTTCTTTTTGGATAACAATATCGCTTGTTGGTTTTACCGGATCCATGTGACCCATATATTCAGTTACGATATATGGCTTACCTTTTATTACGTCTTTAGGATTAACTAATCCGTGTTCTAATCTATCTCCAGAGAAGTCGTTATATGAATAGATATCTTCTAATAGTTCACTCCCTTTAAAGTTCCTAACACCCAACGTTTGACGGTATTTATCTAGATTATGAGCTATTTCATTCCCCTTTTTATATAGTTCATGATCATCTCTTGATTCATCGATTCTAACTCCATGTGCAATTAATGATGTATGTCTTCTTTGAGTTAAAACCATCGATTTAACATTTTCGTAATATTGGTTTCTCCAGTCTGCATTTGTGCCTACAAATTGCCAGCCTGGAATTTCGTTGATAACAAGAAGCCCAATTTCATCACATCGATTTAAGAAATGTTCGCTTTGAGGATAATGCGATGTACGAACTACATTAACTCCAATTACATTCTTTAATAAATCTGCATCTTCTTCTTGAAGAGATTTGCTGGCAGCATAACCCATATATGGATAACCTTGATGTCTATTTAAGCCGATGAGCTTAACTTTTTTATCATTAAGATAAAAACCATCGTTTTTAAAGATCGATGATTTAAATCCGAATCTTTCTATATATTCTTCATTGTTATATTTAATTATTAATTTATATAAATAAGGATTATCTAAATCCCAAAGGATTGGATTATCCAATTTGAAACTATTCGAATTAAATTTAGCTAGTTCTTTATCTTTTGAATCGTATAGTAAGAATTCAATATCGCCTACTTTTTCTCCAATAACATTGTAAGTGATATCGATATTACCTTTATTGTCTCCATGAACGTAGATATTGTCTAAATATGATTTTTCATGGATTATAAGGCATACTTCTCGATAAATGCCTGAGAACGTTAAATAATCTACCGCATAGCCAAATGGAGGGTAATTTGGGTCTTCATGAGAATCAAGCAC
>CADBNT010000040.1 GCA_902796125.1 uncultured Erysipelotrichaceae bacterium
AAGATATGAACATGAATATCTTCTTTAGTTCTTCTTACCATCGAAAGAGTAGAAAGAAGAATACCATCGAACATTAAATCGTTTCCTGCGTAGACTACATCAATCATAACTAAATTATATTTTAGATATTGATTTAATAAAATTAAAAACTATAATCTTTGGTATGAATTTTGTATTTATTTCCCCAAACTTTCCAAAAATCTATTCTCATTTCGTTAAAGCTCTTCATGATCGAGGCGTGACTGTTTTAGGTATTGGTGATGAACGATATGAAACTTTAAACGATGAATTAAAAGCTAATTTAACTGAATATTGTTATGTTTCAAATCTAGGCAATTTAGATTGGATGAAAAACACTATTTCTTATCTTAAAGATAAGTATGGTGAAATCGACTACATCGAATCCAACAATGAATTCTGGCTTGAAAGCGACGCGAAACTTCGTGAATTTATTAACGCGAAAAACGGCGTAAGACCTGCTGAGCTAGAAAACTGGAAATATAAAAGCAAGATGAAAGCTTACTTTGAAAAGGCTAATGTTAAGGTTGCTAGATATACTCTTGTTAGTTCATTAGAAAACTCACTTAAGTTCATTGAAAGCGTCGGTTATCCAGTATTTGCAAAGCCAGATAATGGTGTCGGTGCAGCAGGCACATTTAAGATTTCTAACGAAGAAGAACTCAAAGAGTTCCACAATAAAATCGGTAACGAAATCTACATCATGGAAGAATATATTGATGGCTACATCACTTCCTTTGATGGAGTCGCTAATAACGAATCAAAAGTAATTGTTGCCTTCAACGAAACCTTCCCTACTCCAATCGATCAAGTAGTTAAAACAAATTCTGATTTATATTATTACGCGAAGATGGATATGCCTGATGATTTTAGAGCAATGGGTGAAAGAGTCGTTAAATCATTCGGAATTAAAAATAGATGCTTCCACATTGAGTTCTTTGTTCTTAAAAGCGATAAACCAGGTTTAGCGAAAAAAGGCGATGTTGTCGCTATTGAAGTCAATATGCGTTCTCCTGGTGGAGAAACTCCAGAATTACTTTGCAAAGCTCTCTCTGGTTCATATTATGAAATCTACGCTGATACAATCTGCTATAACACTTCAGATTTATCTAGATGGGGTGAAAGAAAAGTCGCTATATCTGCGAATAGAAAATATCAATATAACTATGTTCATTCTCATGATGAGATATACGCAAAGTATGGTGATTACATTAAAGATTACGGAAAATATCCACCAAGCTTCCGCGACGCAATGGGTGATGAATTCTATATTGGAGCCTTCCCAACACTTGATAAGGCTCTTGAATTCCAAACCTTCGTAAACGAAAAACATTAAAGAAAAATAGCCAAATCACTGGCTATTTTTTCTCATCTGGTCTTAGTTTTGCCATATTAATATGACAATACCCACCTGGATTCTTATTTAAATAATCTTGATGATATTCTTCCGCATCGAAGAACTTATTAAGAGGAAGAACTTCAATTTGATAATTGTTATTTAACGTTTTTAAGAAATAATCTTTGATTATATTCTCTTCACTTTTATCTAGATAATATATGCCTGTGCGATATTGGATTCCTTCATCTTCACCTTGTTTATTTTTTGAATAAGGATCCACTACTCTAAGATAAAGTTCTAATAGTTTCTCTAAAGAGATAACTTTTTCATCATATTTAATCTCAACTGTTTCAGAAGCATCATCTCTTCCACTTTTAAGATCTTCATATGATGGGTTTTCTTTACTTCCGTTCGCATAGCCAACTTTAGTGAATAAAACTCCTTTCACTAACGAAAAGTATTTTTCAACACCCCAGAAGCAACCGCCTGCAAAATATATCGTTTTCATATTAAATCGTATAGATGCTTTTATTATATCTATTTTTCATAAGAAAACTAGCAAGATAGTGTTTGGATAATTATGTTATAATTAAAACATGTTAGAAAATGTTGTTCGCTTCGATATGAAGAAAGCGCCTAAAAGGCAAAAGCTTCGTTTTATTGGTTATTTAAAAGCTTTACCAGTGCTTTGGTCACATAAAGGTAAGATCACTAAAGTAAATATGAAGGGAATTAAACCTCCATATCTTTTACTTGCCAATCATAACGCCTTAATGGACGTCGATATTTTAAATCTTGCTACATTTCCTCATCGAGTTAACTATGTTATCGCTATCGACGGATTTATCGGTAGAGAAAAGCTTTTAAGAAATGTCGGAGGAATTTGTAAAAGAAAATTCACGAATGACTTAAATCTAATTAGACATCTTCGAACTGTTAAAAATAACGGTGATATCATCCAAATATTTGTTGAAGCGAGATATTCGCTTTGTGGCACTACCGCTATTATCCCTGAATCAGTTGCTAAACTCGCTAAGTTATTAAAAGTTCCAGTTGTAATGCTTATGATGCATGGACATCATATCAATTCACCATTTTGGAATCTTCATAACCGTAAGATCAAAGGCATTGAAGCTGAACTTAAATGTCTAATGAATGCTGAAGAAGTAGAAAGTCTTCCTTTGGAAGAAGTTAATAAAAGAATCCAAGACGCCTATGTCTATGATGAATATAAATGGCAAAAAGAAAAAGGCATCGAAGTTAAATATAAAGGACGCGCTGAAGGTCTACATAAAGTCCTTTATCAATGCCCACACTGCCACACCGAATATGAAATGGATTCAAAAGATAACATTCTTTTTTGCAAACATTGTGGAAAGAAATGGGAATACACCACTCTTGGTGAATTAAAAGCTCTTGATGGAGAAACTGAACTCTCGCATATTCCAGATTGGTATGAATGGGAAAGAGCAAATGTTGCTAAAGAAGTTAAGGAAGGTAAATATCATTTTGAAAGCGAAGTGCACGTTGATGCTTTGCCAAATGCTGATAAATTCCTCCATTTAGGTAAAGGTAAACTTATCCACGATATTAATGGCTTCCATTTAGAAGGATATTATAAAGAAAATGATGAACACTATTCCCTTGATATTCCTGCCAAAGACACCTATGGTGTCCATATCGAATATGAATATCTTGGTAAATATGGTGACTGCATTGATTTAAACACTCTTGATGACACGTTATATGTTTATCCAGAATGTGAGAAATTCGCAGTTACAAAAATATCATTAGCAACCGAAGAAATATATAAACTTCTAAACAAATAATTATAGAAAAACCCTCGTTACTCCAGTATCGAGGGATTTTTTACTAAATGTCTCAATTGACCTATTTTGATACTTAAAAGTGACTCAATAACTTATTGACAGAGTCTCAATAGTTTGATTAAATAACTCACGCAACCGGTACGCGTTGACTCCAAGTGGGTTCATCGGTTGTTTTTTATTGTTTAAAGTCTAAGTGTTTATATTACCTATTGTGTGAGATTTTGTTATTTTCCCGAGTTTTCTAAAGTCAGACTTTATTTTTCTCGGTTTTCATAAATATTGCAACGTCTTTGAAAATTCTAACATCCCGTATTGACACAACAATAGTTGTTTGGTTTAATAATGGTGCTGCAACCGGTAAGTGGAACTGAATAGGTTCATCGGGGCAGTTTTTTATTTTTTAATGACGAGCTTAATTCAGGCTCTCTTGCCGAAATAGATTAACCCCTAATCTCATCACTCATATCCAATTTTCTATATTATATATAGAACACATTATATATTCAATATCAAATAAGAAAAAACCCTCAACACTTTGTATCGAGGGAATTCTTCTAAATGGTGGTCCAGGCCGGGGATGATCCGGCGACACGCGGATTTTCAGTCCGCTGCTCTACCAGCTGAGCTACCGGACCAC
>CADBNT010000041.1 GCA_902796125.1 uncultured Erysipelotrichaceae bacterium
ATTCTGTGTATGACTTTTTGGTATTAGTGTAAGAGATTAATAAGTTAATAGATAAACTTGAAGTCACAGTGAAAATAGTTAACAAGCCTGTTAACAAGACAATTTTCGCTAATAGACCAAATCTCTTAATTTTCATTATTCAATTTTTAAAATCTTATCAAAGCCTGTAACGGAGAAGATTTCCTTTACAACATCATTAATGTTTCTAATGACCATTTTATTATTGGTAGCTTGGGCTTCTTTTTTGAAAAGAATGAGAAGTCTTAAACCAGCTGAAGAAATATATTGAAGTTTCTTGAAGTCGATATCGATATCAAGATTTCTTCTTTTCTCGGTTGGTAAGGCACTCGCGAGTTCTTGGGAAGTAACTGTATCAAGTCTTCCTTCAAGTTCGATAAGTAAGGTGCCTTTTTCTTCTTTTGTTTTAATGTTCATATTAGTTCGCTCCTTTTAAATTAATTTCAATTGAAGTGTTATTCGTATTTAAAACTCTTGTATAAGAAATTTTATCTACTAATTTCTTAACTAACAAGATGCCACTAGTAGAAAACTCTTTTTCACTTTCGTGATATTGGGTTGGATCAAAGACAACTCCGTCGTCTTTAATAGTGAGAACCATCTTGTCTTTAACAATCTTTAAAGAGATGTCGATATAGTAGTTATGGTTTTTGAACTTATAACCATATTCAATGATATTTGCGACCATCTCTTCCGCACCTAAGGCAATGACAGTTGAATCTCTTTCATCAACCTTATGTTTTAAAGCGTAGTTTTTAACTTCTTCAGATAATTCCGGAATATTTTTAACATCGTTATTAACGGTAACGTTATATTCATCGATGTTCTTTAATGGCATTATCATAAACAAACCATATTTCTTAAGTTTCTTAACCTTATTATAAATAAGGATATAGATATAGGTGATAATGACCGCTCCAAGTTCAGTCGTGCATTGAGCGATGCAATAGCCAAGAAGTCCATGCGTGTGAAGAAGAATTAAGGTAAGTGGTAAAACAAGCACTAGTTCACGGCATAAAACTGTCACGTAAGCTGGAATATTTCTATCAATGGTCGGATAGTAAAGCTGATTGAATTTAGATATTTCATATGGAAGGAAGGTAAGCGTGTAAATGCTAATAAATAATCTAGTTCGATCCATATCAATAGAGGCATCAAAACCAAATATCTGACAAAAGAAAGCTGGGAAAGCAATAACAATAACCACTAAAAGTGATGTGACTATTACATCAATTAAATAAAGTAATCTCGTTATCTTTCTTAAGCCAAAGAAATCTCTTTCGCCAAAAAGTACTCCACATATGTTTGGAATAACTTGGATAATTCCTCCTAAGGCCAAATCAAAGACAAATACTAGATTTGATAAAACACCAAAGATAAGAATATCGACCGAATTTGGATCGATGAGTCGAGCAATAAAGATATTGGCGATCGACATTTGAATTGCTGTTAAAAACATGCATAACGCTGTTGTGGAACAAGCTTTAAGCGATTCTTTGACAATCTCACGAGGAGTTTCAAATTTGAAAGTGAATGAAAGCAGTCTCTTTTTACTGAAAATATAAAAGACTACTAATGCTGAACCAGCAAGGTAACCTACTCCAGTAGATAAAGCGGCTCCATACATTCCCATACCCGCGTACTCAATAAAGATGAATTCGCTTCCGACTTTCACTGCGTTTGCAACGATATACATAATGGAAGCCAATCTTGGGTTATTATCAACACCAACAAAGCTCGCTAAGATTAAAGCAAATGCAATAATTGGATCGGTTAAGAAAAAGACAAAGACATATTGTCTTCCAAGTTCTTTATATTCTTCTGGACAAAATAGTCCTGCTAAAGGTTCAGAAACAAAGAATGCTAAAGCAGCAAATACAAGCGATAAACCAACACCGATTAGCATACAGACTGTAAAAGCAGTCTTAGCTTTTTGGATTTCACGTTTGCCAAGTAAAGTTGCTGCAGCAATTGAACCACCAACGCCTAAAGCAAATCCTGGGAGTTGAATGATATAAAGGATTGGTAAAACTAACGATGTTGCAGTAAGAGCATCATTGCCCATCAAGTTACCAACGAGGATTCCATCAAACAGAGAACCAAACTGCATTGCAAAGATCATCAGTATCGATGGAATAAGATACTGGATCATCTTCTTTGTCATTAGTTTGGAATTTCTTTCAAGCATTATTCGTCATTCCTTTCAAAGAATTCTAATGAGATTAATGACTTAATTGCTTTAACAAGATATTCCTTGTCGGTAATTGGCCACTTATAGCCTAGGCGATATAAAGCTTTGATGGTAAAGCTATTATCAGTGAGGATATATGAGTGGGAGTGATTATCGTTACTTGTGTAAGTAATTAAAGCAGAAACTTTCTTGCTCTTTTCTTCATCACTAGTAGCTTCCACTACTGCATCCATAAATTCCTTGTCTTTAACGTTTTCAATCTTAAGACCAGATTCATTCATAGCTTCAATAACATCACCCATTTCAACTGGATGAGAGTTCGCACTATGGAA
>CADBNT010000042.1 GCA_902796125.1 uncultured Erysipelotrichaceae bacterium
ATTGAAAGATACAAAGGAAATTATCAGTTTTATAAAGAACAATCTCTTATTAGAAAAGAGCAATATAAGAAAGATTATGAAGCTCAACAAAAGTTCATCAAAAAGGAAGAAGAATTTATTGCCGCGCATATCGTAAGAGCAACTTCTTCAAGAGCTGCGAAATCTAGAAGAGCTAGACTTGCACATATTGAAAGACTTGAAGCTCCTAAAGATGATACGAATCGCGTTTATATTCACTTCCCATATTCTGGAGATATTGGAAGAGATATCTTAGAAGTTAACGAGCTTGTCATTGGCTATAATAAACCTCTTTTAAATCCGATTTCTTTCTCTTTGCATAAAGGTGAGAAGATTGCGATTATTGGTAAAAACGGCATTGGTAAATCCACTTTAATTAAGACTTTATTAAAGATAATTCCCTCATTAGGAGGATCATTTAAATTTAATGAGAAGATTATAATTAATTATTTTTCTCAAACCGAACTAGATGATTTAAGTGTTACTCCAATTGAATATATTCAAAGCTTTTATCCAACTATGACTTATTTGGAAATAAGATCACTTTTAGCTAGGTCAGGTATTAAGGCTAATCTTGCTACTAGGCCTTTAAAGGAACTTAGTGGTGGAGAAGAAGCAAAGACAAGATTATCTTTATTAACGCTTAGAAAATCAAACATTCTAGTACTTGATGAACCGACAAATCATCTCGATATAATCACAAAGCAATCTTTAAAAGAAGCAATTGATGAATATCCAGGTCCAGTCATCTTAGTTTCACATGAAATTGACTTCTACGAGGAGCTTGTAGATTACATTATTAAATTAGAATAATTTATCATTGAATTAATGATTGTTATTAACTATCATTAAATATATGGATAAGCCATTAGCAGAACTTCTTAGACCAACTTCTCTTGAAGATGTGGTTGGACAACATCACCTTCTCGATAAAGGTGTTGTTTTCCGTAATGTAATTGATTCTGGGAAGATTCCAAATATGGTGTTTTATGGTCCTCCAGGAATTGGAAAGACCACCATGGCGAATATCATCGCTAAAAACACCAATATGAATCTTTATAAACTTAATGGTACGACTGCTTCTACTGAGGATATAAAGAAAATCATAAGCGATGTTAATTCTTTATTTTCTCAAAACGGTATTCTTCTTTATCTAGATGAAATTCAATATCTAAATAAGAAACAACAACAGTCATTGTTAGAGTTTGTAGAAAGCGGCGATATCACTCTAATTGCTTCTACAACTGAAAACCCTTATTTCTATATCTATCCAGCTTTGTTATCTAGATGCACAGTATTTGAGTTTAAACCTCTAAAAATAGATGACATTAAAGAAGGCTTAGAAAAAGCAGCAAAGAAGACGGGCTTTGGATTTAGTAAAGATGCTTTAGAAAAGATTGCTCAATCCGCGAATGGCGATATGAGAAAGGCTCTTAATAATTATGAGTTCTTATGCAATGCATTGCCGCCAGATAAAAATAAGATCACTCTTAAGATGGCGGATGAACTAATTAGCAAAGCTAATATCTCGTATGATAGAAGTGAAGATCATCATTTCGATACTCTCTCATCATTCATGAAATCACTTAGAGGTAGTGATCCCGACGCAGCGGTGTTCTATCTCGCTAAATTACTTGAAACTGGCGATATAGTTGCAGCATCAAGAAGATTACTTTGTTCCGCAAGTGAAGATGTTGGACTTGCCTATCCTCAAATAATTCCAATTGTTAAAGCAGCAGTAGACAGCGCTCTTCAACTTGGAATGCCTGAAGCAAGGCTTCCACTTGTAAATGCGACAATCTTAATTGCTACTGCTCCTAAATCAAATTCAGCTTATCTTGCATATGATGCAGCAGCAAAAGATATTGCCTTAGGAAAAGGCACAACTCCTCCTCGTCATTTGCAAAATACTCATTATGATGGAGAAGATGCCAAAATAAAGGGTCAGCATTACCTTTATCCACACGATTTTCCAAATCATTATGTAAAACAACAGTATTTACCTGATGACTTAAAAGATAAAAAGTATTATATTTATGGAACCAATAAAATTGAATTAGCGAATAAAGAATATTGGGAAAAGATTAAAAAAGGAGAAAAGAAAAATGAAAAATAGAGTATTAAGTGTGTTCGGTTTAATCACTAATATTGCGATTGTAGTTTTAGTCGCACTTTGTGTAGTTTCATTCCATGTAGAGATTTTTGGTCCAAACGATCCAACACCAATTTCTGTTTACTTATATTTCACAGTTTTATCTAACATATTTGTTGGATTAGTTTCACTTATAGAGATTCCATTCCTTATTAAGTCAATTTCTAAAAGAAGAGATCAAATTCCAACATTTGTTTATGCTGCTAAATTAGCTGCCGTTACAACTGTTACCATAACAATGGCAACATCATTATCTTGGCTTGGTATTCAAATGGGATATGATGCAATCCTTAAAGGATCTCATTTATTCCTTCATTTGATCACACCTGCTTTAGCACTTCTTTCATTTGTGGTTATTGAATCACAAGCAAAAATCAAATTTAGACATGTGTTCTGGGTTTTGATTCCAGTTCTTTTATATGCTGGATTTTATTTCAGTGCCATTTTCTTATTCGATCTTGGTGCAAAAGACTGGTACTTACTTGCTTATGACTACGTTGAAGGCGTTAGAAGTGAAAATGTTAACTTAGTTAAATCAATTATTTCTATTGCTGTATTCGTTGTCGGTCCAGTAATTTTATCAATTGTTATTTGGCTTCTTAATCAATTATTCCACAAGATTATTTTTGTTCGTAAGCCACTTCCAAGACCAGAAGATACAGTTACTCCTGAAGGCAAGAAGGTCGTCATTATTGAAGACAC
>CADBNT010000043.1 GCA_902796125.1 uncultured Erysipelotrichaceae bacterium
ATCGATAATATCGCTTGTAAAATCCCATGGATGAGATGTTAAAAATCTCACTCTTGGTATGCCAAGTTTTGCGACTTCTTCAAGAAGTTTCCCAAAGCTAGTGCCATCCTTGAAATCTTTTCCATACGCATTGACGTTTTGACCAAGTAAAGTAACTTCTTGATAACCGAGGTCTTTTAATTCTTTACATTCTTTAAGAATGTCATCCATCTTACGGCTTCTTTCTTTTCCACGTGTATAAGGGACGATGCAATAAGTACAGAACTTATCACAGCCATAAGTGATATTAACGAAAGCTTTAAAAGAGGATTGTCTTACAGACGGAAGGTTTTCAACAATATCGCCTGGAAGAGATTTAACATCCACTAGACGAATACGTTTTGAAATAACTTCATCAAGAAGCTTAAGTAAATCGGTCGAGTTATGCGTACCAAAGATTAAATCAACGTGTTTAAACTTATCAACGATAAATTCGATGATATGTTTTTGTTGAACCATGCATCCACATATAGCAATGATGGCATCTTTATTTTTCTCTTTGTAACTTTTTAAGTTACCAATATGGCCAAATACTTTTTGTTCAGCATTTTCTCTTACCGCACAAGTATTAAGAATAATTACATCCGCGGATTCTTCGTTACTTGCAGCTTTAAAGCCTGCCTTAGCAAGATAACCCGCCATAATTTCTTCATCGCGGTAATTAGCCTGGCAACCATAAGTATGAATAAAATAACTTCTTCCTTTCGCATAAGCTTTTAAATTATTAGGAACTTCTAAATCTGCATAAGAAAACTCGAAAGACATATTTCTACGTCTCGCGAGATCTGATTCAGGAAGGGATTTAAATTCACACTTCTTTGCCATAATTATTTCTTTTCCACTAAAGTGACAGGGAAAATCTCTCTACATTTCTTGCTTATTTCATCAACATCGATAACAACGCAGTTCACCATAGGCGTCGCATTTTCGTCGATTTCAAAGCGAGATTTATCACCATATAAGGTTTTGTTCATGACAGAGTGCTTTTCAAAGCCAAGCACTCCACCATAAGCACCACACATACCAGCATCACAAATAAAGCCAGTACCATTTTCTAAAATATGAGCGTCATTAGTTTGAACGTGGGTGTGTGTTCCCACTACTGCACTTACTAAGCCATCAAAGACATAACCAAAACAAATCTTTTCAGATGTAGCTTCTCCATGATAATCAACAATATGGATTGAATCTTCATCACCAAGTGAATCAACTAGTTGCTTAAATGAATAATATGGGCTAGAAACTTCTTCTTTCATGAAGGCTGTACCAAGAATATTGGTAACGCGAATCTTCACACCATTAACTTCAAATAAAACAGAACCAGATCCACCAATGCGTTTTGATAAGTTGAGTGGTCTAACTAAAGCAGTCGCATCATCGATATAATCCATGATGGTGTCTTTAGACATATAATGATTACCTAAGGTAATACAATCAACACCATTATCAATGAGCTCATTATAATGTTTTTCAATTAACCCTTTACCGTGGGTAACGTTTTCCCCATTAGCGATGACAAAATCAACTTGGTATTTTTCGACCAATTTAGGAAGAAAATATTTGACGGCTTGACGTCCAACTCGACCAACAACATCGCCAAAGAAAAGTATTTTCATGAGTTTAATTTCTTTCTATCGAGCAATGCTCGGGAATTATTTTGCGGTTTCAATCGCACGATATTCTCTAATGACAGAAACTTTGATTTGGCCTGGATAGGTCATTTCAGTTTCAATCTTTTCACGAATATCTCTTGCCATCTTAAAGGCTGCTAAGTCGTCAATTCTTTCTGGAATGACCATAACGCGAACTTCACGTCCTGATTGCATAGCAAAGCATTGATAGACTCCATCAAATCCTTTACAGATAGTTTCAAGTTGTTCAATACGTTTGACGTAGTTTTCAAGTGTTTCACTTCTAGCACCTGGACGAGCAGCACTTAAAGTATCTGCAGCTTGCACTAAGTTAGAAATGACAAATTTGGCTGGAACATCACCATGGTGAGATTCAATCGCATTGATGACGACTTCTGGTTCACCATACTTCTTAGCA
>CADBNT010000044.1 GCA_902796125.1 uncultured Erysipelotrichaceae bacterium
GTTTCGTTTTCCATATGTTTTCCTATTATATACTAATTGTTAAACCCATAAATATGGCAAGTAAAATTATTAAGACAATATAGACTGGTTGATGAAGTAGATAAAACCACATTGATTTTCTTCCACAGAATATAAAACCTTTTGTCGCGTGATTAAATTTCGCATTCCAACTTCTTTCTCCTTCTTTAGAAGGAATAAACCTAAGAAGCGATTCTTTATTTTTATAAACTGTCTCACCAATAAAACCACCTAAGAACATATATCCTAGATATGGGAAAATCGCTAACCAGTCCGCTCCAAAATACTTTAGACCAAACAAAACTTTCCAAAAGTCTTGCTTAAGTTCATCCGCAGTGTAAATGTTTCTAATACATCTTGCATAGTTATTGTAAACAAACCAGAAACTATCGTAATCTCCACCGACTCTACGATCTGGATTCATATATGAAACAAATCCCCACATCACGAGGATAGTAACAGCCATAATTAAAGAGAACCATTTATAGTAAGAACCTGCTCCTATCTTATTAAATAAGATTTTAAAGAGGTTATAGATAAGTAAGCATAGTCCAATACAAGTAATCGCACCCATCACGACGTTCATTGTAAAATCGCCCGTAACCACAGCAGCAATTCCAAAAGCGCCAGACATTACTCCACCAAAAGCTAGAATCATTAAAGCATGGAACCAGCTTTTCCTAGAAAAGTGTGATGATATACCTGAAAGCACTAAAAGAAGCATGACACCAAGTAGACGCACCGCCACTCTAGCAGGATGATCCCAATATCCAATCGAAAAGCGATGCATGAACATAAAGAAATCGTTCCCACTAGCAATTCTTAATGGTTCAGTCACCATCCAGAAATCGCCAATGAAATGATCAATAAGCATGCCAATGATAATAAAGCCACGCACAAAGTCGATTTCCCAGACTCTTTTATTCTCGTCTTTATTTGCTTTTTCGATGTGCTCTTTTCTTTTTAAGAAACGTTTATCTAATTTTTCTTTTTTAAGATTGATTTTTACTTCATCAGAAAGCTTTAATTCATTCTCGTATTTTTTAACTTCATCAGCGGGATGATCTTTACGAAATTTATTGACGAGTTTAAAGCGACGTTTTTCTAGACGAAAACGAAAGTATTCTAGATAAGAACGATAATAATTATTTAAAGAATTAACCTTCTCATTTTGCTTTTTGGCAAAACTTTCTTCAGACATACAAAAATAATAACAAACTACTTTTCAAATAGTAAAGAGACAATAATTATGTATAATTAGTTTTATGGAAGTTTATCAAATTCTTCTTATCTCAATCATAGGCGGACTTACTTTCCTATTTATAGCCTTTTCATTTATTTCTGGACAAGTCTTTTTTAAGGCTTCTTTTAGTAGAAGAAAAGGCGATGAACATTTCGCTGAAAATGAGATTCCAGAAGATAAGAAAACTCCTAACCGTATTTGGTATTTTTCTAATGAATTAGAAGAAATTGAAATGAAGTCTTTTGATAATCTTAAATTAAAAGCTTATTTTTTAAACAATAATTCTCATAAATTAGCGATTCTAATTCATGGTTATAGAGGAAGATATTATTCACTTGTTTCCCAAGCTAGAATCTTCTTTGAAAATGGCTATGACGTTTTATGCATCAACAATCGAGCTCATGACACTTCTGAAGGTAAATATTTCTCTATGGGCCCTAAAGAGACTAAGGATACTTTAGGGTGGATAAATTTAATGATCAAAAGAAATCCAAATTATGAGATTGCTTTATTTGGGGTTTCCATGGGTGGGCATATCGCGATGATGAGTGCTTCTCAAACTAACCTACCAGTGAATGTAAAATGCATCGCAGAGGATTGCGGCTATGCCTCGCTTAAAAATATGCTTTATGAAGCCGCGAAGGCTAATAAAGTTGCCTTTCCACGTTATGTCGTATGGTTAGGAAATTTATACGCGAAAGTCTTCCATCATTTTAATTTTAGTGATTCAACGGAAAATGCCTTTAAAAACCTTAAACTTCCAATTCTTTTAATTCATGGTGAAGATGATACATATGTTGCATATGCAAATCTCGCTAAAAATGCCTCTTACGTCCCTGAAGGAGTATATAAAGAAGTCGTCACCTTTAAAGGCGCGAATCACAATAAATCGATCCTTCAATACGAAAAATATCAAAAGACCGTTAACGACTTTGTTAATAAATTAATAAAATGATAATTAAGTTAAATGAAATTGAAAAAGCAAAATGCCTTCGTTTACTCGATGTAAAAGAAAGCAATATTTCCGCTGTTGAGATATATATTGATTATCTTAACAATCACTTTAGTGATATCACAAAAACTGATATGGAAATTCTTGGAAGAAAACATAATCGTTCCACTTCCTTTTATAAAGCGTTTCTTCATAAATTAGATATTAAAGAAAACGATCCAGAATATGTCTCAATCAATAAAGATACTCATATCGATAAAATGGATTTCCTTAATAAGGATGAATATTTGAATGATTTATATCATAAAAATATTGGTCCTATTAATTTAAAAGAAGGTAATTATGAATTTAGAACTCTATCTTATCTTCCATATGAAGGATTTGTTTATGATGAAATAGAAGTTAACGACGAGCTATATCAAGAGCACACTCCATTTGGCTTTTTCGACTCAAAATTTCCTTATCTTGCCTTATTAAAAGATGATGAAATCTGGATGAGTGTCATTCCTCATGAAATAAATACGATGAAAAAAGCGATAAATGAGGCACATGGACGCGTTTTAGTCCTTGGACTAGGTCTAGGTTACTATTTATATAACATTCTTCTAAAAAATGATGTTAAATGCGTCGATGTGGTTGAACTTGATAAAAACATCATCTCTTTATTCAATAAACATTTAATCGATAAATTCCCACACAAAGAAAAGATAAATATCATTCACGCTGATGCGATCGAATATTTAAAGACAAGAAGAAATTATGACTATGTCTTCGTTGATATTTACCATAACGTCCATGATGGTGAGATGTTATATCTAAAAGTTATAGAAAAAGAAGAAATTCAAAATATGAAATTCTCATATTGGATTGAAGATTCTTTGCTCGCTATGCTTAGAAGACAAATCTTAACTGTCTTTGAAGAAAACCTCGATGGTTATAGCGATATTGACTATGTCAAATATCAAAATGAAAATGATCAAATCATCAATGCAATCTATAAAATAACAAAAAATTATGTTGTTGATTCATTTGCTAAGTTACATAATCTATTAAACGATGATTCTATAAGAAACATCGCTAAAAAGATAATAAAGGAGATTAATTAATATGCACAAAATGGATAGAGCAATTAATATTTGCTTCATTATATTTACGATTTTATATTTTGTTGGTTTTGTTTTTATGGTTGCAGGAGGAATCATTCCACTTGCCTTATCTCATTCAATTATCGAAGAGTTAATGAAATCTGATCCAAATATGACAGAGCTTGCCGCTCAAACATTCATTGCTTCATGGGCTGCTAGCATGTTCTTATCAAGCACAATCTTCTTATTTGCAGCATGTACTTGCTTAGTTAGCAAAGCTAAAGTCAATAGAGGAAATCTCACCTTTAGAAGTAAACTCACCATTGGTATCTTTAATACCATCATTGGTAGCACACCATCAGGTGTTCTTCTAATTGTTGAAGCTGCTCTTCAAAGACATCGTAAAGAAATCTAATGAAAACAAGGTCCTTCATCGGGCCTTGTTTTTTCTTTAAGCTTTTAATAATTCAGTGACGAGTTCAACCATCTTTTCCATTTCTTCTAATACAGCAAATTCGTAGCGTCCATGATGGTTATAACTGCCTGTTCCTAGATTTGGAGTAGGTACACCTTTAAAGGAGAATGTCGCTCCATCGGTACCACCTCTTATTGGTGCGTCTTTTAAATCAACACCAAGTTTCTTAAATACTTCCTTCGCGTGGTTAACGCTTTCTGGATGATCTTTAATGATTTCATACATGTTATGATATTGGTCTTTTATCTCTAAAGAAATCTCCACTCCTGGATAAGCTTTTTCAAGTTCAGATTTGATGTTATAAAAGTCTTGAACTTGACGCTCAATAATCTCTTTTGAATGGTTACGGATAATGTAATTTGCGGAGGCTTTTTCCACGCTTCCTTCCATATAGCAAAGATGGTTAAATCCTTCTTTTCCTTCGGTTTTTGCGGGGATTTCGTCTTTTGGAAGCTTGTTAATAAAGTCTGCTAAAACTAAAGAAGCATTGATCATGATTCCTTTTGCAGAACCTGGATGAATTGATTTTCCTTTAACCACAATATTCGCAGCTTTCGCATTGAAGTTTTCATAGGAAATGTAATCGATATTAGCCCCATCAATTGTATAGGCATATTTACATGCAAATTTCTTAGTGTTGAAATGTTCCGGACCTCTTCCAATTTCTTCATCAGGAGTGAATAAAACATATAAAGGATGTCTTTTTGAAGGATCTAATTTAAGAAGTGATTCCACTACTTCCATAATGATTGCTAAACCAGCTTTATCATCCGCTCCAAGAAGAGTTGTGCCATCCGTTGTAATGATGGTCTTCCCCTTGCATTCATTTAAATGTTTGTATTCTTTTGGAGATAAGATGAGTCCAGATTTTCCTAATTTAATATCACTTAAATCGTAATTTTTTATTACTTGAGGTTTAACATCTTTGCCTGAACACTCTAAAGCAGTGTCAACATGAGAACATAATCCAATCGGATCTAAAGATGGATTTCCTGGAATAAAGCCATAGACTCTTCCGCATTCATCGAGTTCATTTTGAACACCTAATTCATCAAGTTCATTTTTAAGAAGTTTTAATAAATCATATTGTTTTAAAGTTGATGGAGTGGTTTTACTATCTTCATCGCTTTGAGTATCAATACTCACATATTTAATAAATCTATCAAGTAACATAGTTATTTACCTCGTAGATATTGTAGCAAAATCCATTGAATGCACTAAGTTTATTCGAAATATCTAACACTTAATATTAATTTAGTTGCTAAAATTAATATAGAAAGGTCCTTAATATTCTTAATCTTTCAGAAAGGAAAAAACTAAATGAAAAGTTTTAAAAAAGTTTCATTAGCTGCACTTTTTTGCTTGGGCGCTTTAGTTCTAGCGGGTTGTGGCGGTAATAACGACAATCCATCTGGTGATGTCACTACCGGTTCTGCTGCTCCTACTACTTCAGTCACCCCTACAACTAGTGGCTCTCCTACTACAAGTGGTTCTCCAACTACAAGCGAAACTCATAATCATACTCAAGATCAATATGGTTTCTGCTCTAGTTGTGGCGAATACTTAGGAGAAACTAAGACAGGTAGTGCAATTGCACTTACTGGCACTGCAGGTCAAAAAATCTATTTCCGTGTTAGTGTCACTACAGGAAAAACATATATTCCTGGTGCTGATCACTCAGAACTCATGGCAGATGATTGCAATGCCTGGCTCAAAACCTCATCCATGAATAGCATTTGGTCAACAATGCCACCATGGGCGATACCTGCCGAAAGCGATGGATACATATACTTTTATATGCATTTCCAATCAGCAGGTACTCTTAATCTCACATTAGAAGAATACACACCATGCGCTCATGAGCACATCGATGATTATGGTTTCTGTGAAGATTGCGATCAATTCCAAGGTCATGAAAATTCTCACAATTATCAAACTCCATCTGATTTATCAGGCATCTCTAGTGAACATAGAAAAGACTTCTATAGTTTCTACTATATTCACCAAGGTGTTTTACAAACAGTATTCATGGGTAATGCAAAAGACGGTGAAAATGTTGGCGCAAGTGTCGATCTATACTGGCGAGACAATGCTAAAAACATGCATCAAATCGGGCTTACCCAAAACACTAAAGACGGATATTTAATTTTCTCAGTCCCAGAAATTCAACAAGATCAACATATTTACGCAGTTGTTAACTATGCTGGTTCAGGTTCATTAACTGGTTCAATGGCCGTTGCTCCAATCGGAACAAATGGTTGGGATACGGTCCAAGGATATGGACGTTTCCATGCACCAGAAAATACTATTAACGCTGATGAAGGTCTTGTCAGTGAATTTATTGGCAATATCAATGATGGTCAATACTATTCATATTGCTTCAGCGTTTCAGGATTTGATGATGATGAATGCTTTGCATTACGTTCATCATTCGTAAGAGCATCCGCTTCTGCTTACTACAAAAATGGTAGTAACGTTCAATACATTCCTGTTGATGAAAATGGTTATTTCTTCACTACAGGAACTGAAGATATTTACTTTGAAGTTCTTTCTACTTCACCACTAACAAGTAGTGAAGAAGTTGCTGTTTGTCATGGACACTTCCCATCCCCAACAGATGACTATAAGAATTTCTACTGTGGACACCACGTTAATCCAGTTTGGACTGGTAGCAATGATGACATCACTACCTATTCCGCTATTGAGTTTGATGAAGGTGAAACAAAATATTATCGTTTCCAAGCAGCTGCAGGACATGATTTATCACTCTACTGCAACACTTATTCCGGTTTTGAAGCTAAACTTTATTATTGGACAGGATACCAAATGACAGAAATTTCACCTGCCGAACCATTCACTTATAGAAATCTTCCATACGGAATCAATGTTAATGGTGAAACAGATTCTTATTATTTCCTCTCATTACGTAATACTGATCCAGATCATGGTTTAACACTAAGTGTCAGCGCTACTGAAGAGCATAATTATAACGCCGCTGGCTTCTGCGGAGTTGATGGTGATTATCATCCATCCGGTTATACAGTTACCCAAAACGAAGTTGATAACCATACAGAACTTAACTTTAACGTTGTCATTAATGGAACTAAACCAGTTCGTTTCCCAGCTGTTGCAGGACATGAA
>CADBNT010000045.1 GCA_902796125.1 uncultured Erysipelotrichaceae bacterium
ATATGCGCAATAGACACATTTTAGCATTTGCCAATTATTGTGCATTTTTGATATAATGCCTATTATCTTATGAAGACGGATTTACGTGTTGTAAAAACAAAGACTGCAATCGAGGATGCCTTTATTTCATTGGTGGAAGAAAAAGGTTACGAGAACGTTAAACTAATCGATATAGCTAAAAAAGCTAACGTTAACCGCAATACCATATACCTTCACTATGAATCTAAAGAAGGAATTATTGAATCTATTATTTTGAGTGCTTATCAAGATCAGGTTGAAAAACTTCAAATTCAATCCTATATGAAGATGCGTAACAATAGACGCAATATCGCATCAATGTTTGAAGCGATTTTTAACACTATCGATGAAAAAGTTGAACTATATCGAATTGTTTTAACAAACGAAAACCTATCTGGCTATGTCGAAAAACTCATGTTTAACATACGTAAATATATTAAAGAAATATGTAAGGATACAATTAAGAACGAACTAACAATTAACTATATGGTGTTTGGCATCTATGGTTTAATTAGAAACTGGATCATCTATGCAACTGGAACAAAAGAAGAAAATGTCCAATTAGCAACTGATTTATCAATCCACGCATTAAGACAATTGCAACTTAAATAATTATGGAAGACGTAAAAGCAAAGAAATCAAAAAGAAGATTAATCTCAAACATCATTTTTATGATTCTTTTAACGATCCTTGTTGTGACGTTAATTCTTTCACTAGGTGAAATTAATAACATCATCGCCAAATTCAACGAAATTGCGAATGGCAATAACTGGGTTTGGCTATTAGCTGCGATTGGATTAGCACTTGCCTACTTTCTACTTTGGCCGTTATCACAAGTTATCTTTGGAAAAGCTTTAAAAGTCGAGGCGACAGGCATGGAATCCTATTTAATAGGATGCTCCGAACATTTCTATAATGGAATCACTCCATTTGCAGCAGGCGGACAGCCATTCCAGATTTACTCTTTCACAAAAAGAAAAGTCACCACTGCTAAAGCAACAGGAGTCGTTTTAACTAGTTTTGTTACCTTTATGATGGTTACAAATGCTTTTGCGATTGCATCATTAATTTTTTATAAACAAATTGCTGATGGATTAGAAACCCTTAACCTAGGATGGCTTCAATATATCGCTATTGTGGGTTTTGTTATTAACTTTGCTGTTCTTTTATTTATGATAGCGATGGGAACAAGCAAAAAACTTAGAAATGGCTTTGTTAACTTATTTAAGAAGATTGCTAACGCCAAAATGTTCCATAAAGAGCACAAACATAAATGGTCTCAAAAGCTTTTTGGCAAGATTGGTGAAGCTTTAACTAACGGAATTCCAAAGTTTGAAGAATACTGTAATAACGCCCAAATAGCATTCAAAGAAACATGGACTCATAAACGTGCTACAGCTTTTGCAATTATAATCAAAATCGCCGCAATGGCTTGTTATTATGCAATTCCTTTCTTTATTTTAAAAGCTGTCGGAATTGAACTTGGATTCGATAAACTAATCCTTGTTTTGTTCTGTACATCATTCGCTATTACTTCAGTTGTATGGATGCCAACACCAGGAGGAACAGGCGGAATTGAATATGCCTTCATGATTGTCATTGCTGCAGTCACTGGAACAAGTGCAAATGATCCAGCTGCAGTTGTTCTAATCTGGAGAATGATTACTTTCTACTTCATTTTGATTATTTCATTTATCGCTAATGCTACATTTGAAGCAATCGCATCAAGAAAAATGGCAAAAGAAGCAAATGAAAAGCCATCGACGAATGATGGCAATCAAGAAATGTAGACTAGTACTTCAAAACTTCTTCAAGTGTTGGAGAAGAAACTGATGAACCTAGTCTCGTAACTGATATTGATGCAGCCTTGGATGCAAAGTCTAAGGCTTTTTTAGTAATTTCATGATTTAAGGAAAGCTCATAGGCAAACGCACCATTAAAAGTATCGCCTGCGCCAGTGGTATCAACCACCTTAACCTTCATTGCAGAGCCCTTAAATGATTCATTTTTAGAAACAAACTTATAACCATCTCCTCCAAGAGTGATTACAAGGTAATTTATATCCAACATGCCACCTTCAGAAAAGAGTGCATACTCTGTCTCGTTAGGTGTAAAAATATCTACAAATCTCAGATATTTGAATATTTCTAAGTTTGCAGGAGCAGGATTTAAAATTGTCGTCATTCCAATTTTTTTAGCTTTTTCTAAAGCATAGCCAATCGCATCAAAATTGCACTCCAATTGGGTCAAAAAGATATCGTTTTTAGTCGCGATGGATAAGAAGTTATCAACGTCGCTTTTTGTAATCTTTAAGTTCGCGCCTAAATCAAGAGTAATACGATTATCGCCATTAATTAATTGAATGACAGCAATGCCAGAAGAAACACCTTCAATATCTTTGATATTGGAAATGTTTACACCGTTTTTCTTTAAAGCTTCTTTCATTTCCTTACCAAAAGAGTCTTTTCCTACAGCACCTAAAAAGTAAACATCAGCGCCTAATTTACTAGCTGCAATAGCTTGATTTAGTCCTTTTCCACCCGGACAAGTTCTAAAGTTTTTACCTGTAATTGTTTCGCCTTCTAAAGGAGCTCTACTACTTTCAATTACAAGGTCCATATTGAGACTACCTAAAACGAAAATTCTACTCATTTTGAATACCTTTTGAGTCCTTTTTCGACTTCATCCCAATATTTATTAACGTCGATATCAATCGCTACATAGGCGTTAGGCTTTTGATGTAAATAGTCATAAACGTCGCAGTTAGTTCTTCCATAAGAAGGGCCACCTGTAACATCGATTACGACATTCATATATTTA
>CADBNT010000046.1 GCA_902796125.1 uncultured Erysipelotrichaceae bacterium
AGTTTCTTCAAGTTGACCATATGCTGATGCAGCGTCATCTAACTCTTGATGAATCGCTAGTTGACGTTCTTTATCACCTTTAACAATTGTAACTTTGCCAATTTCAGATTCGTGACCTGGGAAATCATAATCCCTCAAATATGTTCCAGACGTACCAACAGTTCTGAGTTTATATATAACGTTTTCGCTTACACCGTTATATATGCGATAGAAGGACATATAACGTTTATCATCTTTCTCGAAATAGTCGTGTAGATATAGTTCTGAATATACACCATTTATTACAGTGTATTCTTCATCATCACCATCTTTATATCTATAGAAGTCCATGGTAACAACATTATACCAATCTGGAGCTGGCACATTTGGTAATCCACCATCAGAGAAATGGTTGACAGGTTCGTCCTCAAATTTATCACTATCTGGGATAACATCGATGACTTCTTTTCTAGAGATACCCCTATAGGTAATCGTGGTTTCATATTCACCAATATGAGAAGTATCAAGGTTTGACAAATCAATGGATATTTCTCCACTTGCAAAATCAACGCGGTAATACTCTTTATATTCGCCACGGACTAGTACTGGTTTATTTAAGAAGACATTTAAACCTCGACCGGTTCCACAAAAGCTTGAGTTAGTAGGATCGAGATTATTTTTATCAGCGAATTTATAGACCCAATATTCATAGCTCTCATCATAATCTTTAAAATTAGATTTTTCTTCATATGTCGCTATAACGTCTAAATTAGATGAGATATTCTCGAGTGATTTATCCCAACCTGTAAAAGTATAGTAATACTCATATGTAGCTTCTTTCTTTGGAGTTTCTCCTTCATACGAAGCTGTTTCTCCTGCGCTAACATAGTCTCTATATAGAAGAGTTCCACCTTCAACGTCGTAAAAATTAACAGCGTAATCATTGGTAGCCTTATATTGAGCAGTAAATACTGTATCTTCTAAGATGTTTGCTAACGATTTATCCCAACCGGTAAATTCATATTGGTAATTAGCATCGTCAGGTCTTACTGGAATTTTGCCATGATAGACTGCGTCATTACCTTTTTTAACAATATCTTCATGCAAAACAGTTTCGTCATAATTTAAAAATGTGACTGTATAACTGATTATTTCTTCTTCTTTATTATCCCCACTATTACAACCAACTAAAAATGGCGATAAAAGAAACGTTGTGGACAATATTAAGAGTGGTTTTGTAAATTTATTCATTCTTATTACCTCACTACGACAAGCAATATATCACAATAAGTGTCACATATATGCCATAGACAAAATTATTTATCTTCTTTAGAAGCTTCTACCTTCTCGTTAGATTCTTCGATATGTTTTATTTCGCTTTCAATTTTTTGAATCTTTTTATCTTCTCTACGTTTATTAACTTCGTTATAAAAGTTAACAATAATGGATGTAAATAATGCTACAACAACAATTCCACTTATACCCAAAATAACGGATAAGATTCTACCAAATGTTGTAGTGACATAAACATCACCAAATCCGATTGTTGTGATTACAGAGAACGAATACCATAATGCATCAACGTAGCTTGTCATTGCTGGTTCGACAACTGTGAAGTAGACCGAGCATAAAATAATTAAAATTAATAAGCTTAAAATGATTTCATACACCATTGTCTTTTTAATGATGTTTGAGACGATATGTAACTTAAGAGTTTTATGATATGGGAATAATAAATTCTTTCCACTTGAAACAATGATGACGATTGCAAAGCACATCGCAATAAAATTGGAGTTACTCACTGATGTCGCATGTTTTTCAAAGATGACTGGGAAGAAAAAGACAAACGAAAATAAGAAGGCAAAAACACTGCATAGGGCATTGAAGACTATTGATTGTTTAGAGTGATCTTCTTTAATCTTTAGCATTCTATCAATGATGATAGTGACAGAATATAAAAACATGCCTGTTACAAGGAAATAAATACTATATTTTGTTAGAGCGACTAAGATTGCTAAAACAAAGACAAAGACTGTCATAAATATGTTTTCAAACATATTCTTTTTAAAATTGCTTAGATGTAGACCAATGCGATTAATACCTAAAGCTATTAAGGCTAAGGATAAGAAATATATCGCTACGTAATTATTAATGATGGACAAGGCTAATGAAACGATGCAGAAAATAGCTGCCAATATTCCACTTCCTAGACCGATAAAATAGTAAGCGTTTTTCTTAGGATTAACTTCACTCATAATGCACTCCAATAAGTTATTTACTTCTAATAGATAATATAGTCGATATTAGAGATGAAACAAGAAAATTAGTTGGTTTTAAAGAAAAAAGCTACCAAAAGGTAGCTATTTATTTGTTTGGCGTTTTGCGAAAAACTATTCGTTATATACAAGTACGTTTTCGCCCGCGTTATATGTAAGAGAATTAAAATAAACTGGTGCAAAGAGTTTCACGGCTTTAGTATCCGGATTATATTCATACTTTGTAGTTAATTCGAACAGCGCTTCTTGAAGACGGGCAACAATATAAGCGTATCCGTCTCTTGTCTCTGGAGTGAACCCATGTTCTGTAAAGATTTGAAGAGAATCATAACGAACTCCAGCAACACCGATTTTGACTCCTTCAATTGCATATGGATCAATGTTAGTATTGATTCTATATTTGCAATCAATTGATCCATCCTCATTTCTAATAATTACAGCTTTATTATCTTCGACCATTTCATATCGTAATGGATAGAATTCATCATAGGTAGTTGATTGAATGATGCATTTGTTGTCATCGTAAAACCAAAATTCATCAACTTTCCCAGCGAGGGTAGGATCGCGTGTATCATAACCGCCTATTTTCTTTTGACGATTAGTCCACTGTCTTGTATCGGTAACAACTTTGATTGTTGATACTTTAACAAAACCATTAACACTGACCATGAAAAAGTAATCTCCTTCTTTAGAAAGGTCCACTGTTGAATAATTAAATTTAACAGCATCGTCATCGTAGTCG
>CADBNT010000047.1 GCA_902796125.1 uncultured Erysipelotrichaceae bacterium
ATGGTGCAGCGAATGAGAATCGAACTCACACAGGTTGCCCTATACGCCCCTCAAACGTACGCGTCTACCAGTTCCGCCATCGCTGCAATATGCTTAATAAATATATACTTTTAAATAAGTATTAACAAGAGAAAGTTTAATGGAACATCGTAAAGAGTAAACTTGCGATGCCTAAATAAGATATCAAAGATATAACGTCGACAATTGTTGTAAGAAGTGGTTGAGCAACAATCGCTGGATCTTTTTTAATTGCCGCAACACCAAGTGGAAGGCAAACAGCAATAATCTTAGAAATAAATGAACCAGCAAATAATGTTAAAGCAACAGTACCTGCAACTTTAACAGCGTTCATGAAGAATTCACTTGTCCAGCATAAACCATTCCAAATAGTTGGGAATGTATCTCCAACCATGAGTTCCGAGTTGGTTACAATACCAGTGTATTGCTCCATGATGAACCAAAGGAATGCAAATACTGAAATAGCACTAGATACGATTAACGCTGTTAACGCTTCTTTTGAAATGACTTTAAAGAAGTCACGAGGTTCAAATTCTTTGGTGGCAAGACCGCGAATCATTAAAGCGATTGTTTGTCCTCCAGAGTTTCCGCCTGTATCCATAAGAGTTGGAACGAAAGCGATTAATACTGGAACAATAGCAAATACCGCTGTCTTCTCAATTTTATCAAGTGCCATAGTGGTGAATGTTCCAAGGATAAGTAAAACAATAATCCATGGAATACATTTCCACGCCATTTTGTAACTTGGAGTTTCTAAGTAAGAATCCTCTAAAGGAGTAACGTGGCTTAAAGCTTGAACGTCTTCGGTCGCTTCTTGTTCGATAACATCAACGATATCGTCAACGGTGACCACACCAACGAGGCGGTTGTCTTTATTAACAACTGCAACAGCGTTTAAGTCGTAACGTTTAACTACGTTAGCAACTTCTTCTTGGTCATCATCAACGTGAACAGTGACAAAGTCTTTGTTCATGATTTCTTTAATTGGTTCATCACCTTTAGCGAAGATTAAATCGTCAAGGTCAAGGGTACCAACCAAGTTACGTTGTTTATCTATAATAAATAAGGTATAAACTGTTTCTTTATCTTTACCACGATCTCTAATAATTTTGATTGCTTCATCAGCGGTTAAACTATCAACAAGACAAAGGAACTCGGTGGTCATGATTGAACCAGCAGTGTTCTCTTTGTAGTTTAATAATCGGTTGATTGTCGCTCTTCTTTCTTTTGGAACGTTCTTTAAAACTCTACTAACTAGGTTAGCAGGAAGTTCTTCAAGATCATCGACTAAGTCATCGGTGAATTGTGATTCTAAAATATCCGCAAGTTCAGAATCGCTCATTAATGTGATGAGTTCTTCTTTTACATCGGAATTTAATTCGGTAAAGAATTCGGCAGTGTATTCAGACTTGACTGTCTTAAAAATAAAGACGAGTTTTTTAGTGTCTTCAATATCTGAACAAGCTTCTGCAAGGTCGATTGATGGAACAACTTCAAAAAGGCGTCGAATTTCTTTGACGTTCTTTTGATCAATTAATTGTTCAATTTGTTCTGTTGAAATTAACTCGTTTTCCATCTTTCTTGCCTTTCTTCATAAAGTTTAGCCACTTTATTAAATAAAGAAAAGCATTTTTTGAAAATAAAAAGCGCCACCGAAGTGACGCTATATAAGTTTTGCTATTAGGCTTTTAAGAAGGCAATATATGCTTTATAGGCTTCAAAGAGATCAACTTTGGAGATGATTTCCATTGGAGCATGCATATTGAGAACTGGAATTCCAGCATCGATAACGTTCATGTTGTAGTTACCTAAAATATAAGCGATTGTACCGCCTCCACCTTGATCAACTTTTCCAAGTTCAGAGTTTTGCCAGTGAACATTTGCTTCATCAAAAGCTTTGCGTATAAAGGCATAATATTCTGGATTAGCATCGTTAGAACCGCTCTTTCCTCTAGCGCCTGTATATTTGTTGATGACAATACCGTTAGCAAAGTAAGCATTGTTCTTTGGATCACTTACTCCAGCATAAAGTGGATCAAGTGCAGCAGAGACATCACTAGATAACATCTTGGAGTTTTCAAGGACTAATCTAGCTTTGTATAAAACGTCTTTTTCTCCGCATAACTCCAACAATTTAGCGATTGTGTTTTCAAAAAATAGTGATTCAGCACCGGTTGCACCGACACTTCCAATTTCTTCTTTATCAACTAAGATGCAGCATGAAGTGAATTCGACGTCCTTAACTTCTAAAATTGCTCTAAGAGAAGTATAAGCACAGCATCTATCATCGTGGCCATAACCAGCAACCATTGATCTATCTAAACCATAGTCTCTAGCAGGTCCGGCTGGGACAACTTCAATTTCAGCAGATAAGAAATCTTCTTCCTCAACACCATATTTGTCTTTGAGAAGTTTAAAGACGTTTGCCTTAACTGCATCTTCTTTTTCACCCTTGAGTGGGATATTTCCAATTGTGACATCGAGGTCTTCACCTTCAATACCTTTAGCGAGGGTCTTTTGCATTTGATCTGCTGATAAGTGAATAAGTAAATCAGTGATACCAAAAACTGGATCACTTGGATCTTCACCAATATTTACATCGATGACTGAGCCATCTTTTTTACAAACAACACCATGTAAGGCGAGTGGAATGGTGACCCATTGATATTTCTTGATTCCACCATAGTAGTGAGTGTCTGCTAAAGCGAATTCATTTTTCTCATAGAATGGTCTTTCTTTAAAATCCATTCTTGGTGAGTCGATGTGAGCGCCTAAAATTCTTAAACCATCAAGAAGTGGTCTTTTTCCTAAAACAAAGATGCAAAGATTTTTGTTTTTGTTAACAAAATAAAGCTTATCACCAGGTTTAACAGATTTAACTTTTGAAGCATCTTTGAAACCTGCTTTATTTAATAACTCGACTGATTCTTTAACGACGAGTCTTTCGGTTTTTCCATATGAAAGAAAATCAATGTAATCCTTCGCAAAGGACATAACTGGAGAGTAATCATTTTCATATTTCTTCCATGCATTTTTACGATACATATTTAATCCTCCTTTGATTAAATCTTTTTATATTATAAAGTAAACAAAGCAAAAAATGACATTATTTATAATAAGTGTGTTAAAATACTGCTCGTGAGGTTAAACAAAATGAAATTTATTGTTGAAACAAGTGCTCGTCACGTACACGTGACTCAAGAAACATTAGAAGTGCTCTTTGGAAAAGGACATGAACTTGAAGTTCGTAAGATGCTTTCCCAACCAGGACAATTCGCTTCTACTGATAAAGTTGAAGTCGTTGGCTATAACAAGAAAGATCCAAACGGTCCACGTCCAAGCGCGGCCTTATCTATCCTTGGTCCAGTTAGAAAATCAAACCAAGTCGAAGTCTCATTTACAGACGCAAGAACATTAGGTTTATCTGCTCCTGTTAGAGAATCAGGTGATATCGCCGGTAGTGGTAAATGCACCCTTAGAGGTCCAGCTGGTGAAGTCGACCTTTCCGAAGGCGTTATTATTGCTAAACGTCATATCCATATGACACCTAAAGATGCTGAAGACTTTAAGGTTAATAATGGTGACATCGTTAAAGTTGCCTGTGGTGGAGAAGGACGTAAGATCATTTTTGATGACGTCGTTGTTCGTGTCTCTGAAAAATTTGCTTTGGCAATGCACATCGACACCGATGAATGCAATGCCTGTGCTGGCTTTGGCGAAGTCTACGGAGAAATCGTCAAATGAAAACTATAGAATTTCATCCACAAGATGTATGTTCTAGGCTTTATAAAATAAGCGTCGATAACGATAAAATTGTCGACATCGAAATTGTAGGAGGTTGCCAAGGTAACCTTAGAGGTATTCGTTCTTTATTAATAGGAATGGATGTTAAAGAAGCAATTTCTAAATTAGAAGGTATTGAGTGTAGAGGATCAAGAACTGGCAAAACTTCTTGCCCAGATCAGATATCAAAAGCTCTTAAGACAATCTAATTGACGTTAAAAACTATCTAGTATAAAATACTAACAATTCTTATCAAGAACTGCGTAAAGAGGAATGAAATAACGCAGTAGCAACTCTCAAATGAGTAAGTGCTCTTCCTTAGCAGTGGCCCACCCACTGATCGATAAGAACGGAAACTCACTTTCAAAAGTGGCTTCCCCATGGTGGGAAGTCATTTTTGTTTAAAAGGAGTCGTTATGAAAAAGTACAACTTATTCACATCAGAAGCTGTCAGTGAAGGACATCCTGATAAGGTATGCGATCAAATCGCTGATGCTATTCTTGATGCTTGCTTACAATTAGATGAGAACGCGAGAGTTGCATGCGAGGTTTTTGCTACAACTGACTACGTTTTAATCGGTGGAGAAATCACCTGCAAAAAGCTTCCTGATATTGAGAAAATTGCAAGGGATGTTATTAGAGATATTGGCTATACAAAACCAGAATATTTGTTCTCTGATAAAACCGCCAAAATCGATATCAAAGTACAGGCCCAATCACCTGATATTGCTCAAGGTGTTGATGCTAAAAAAGATGAGGATGTTGGAGCAGGAGACCAAGGCATTATGTTTGGTTATGCTTCCGCGGAAAATGAAGGCTATATGCCACTTGCCATTGTCATTGCTCATAAACTTGTCAGAATCGCCACAAATCTCCGCAAATCTGGACTATTTAAGTATGCTCGACCAGATATGAAATCCCAGGTTTCTGTGGACTATTCCGATCCAAATAAACCTCGTATTGATACTGTTTTAATGTCCATCCAGCACGATGAAGATTATGATGAAAACGAATTCAAAAAATATGTTCACGAATCCATCATGATTCCAGTTGTTAAATCATTTGGGCTAAACACTGACTTCAAGTACTTAATAAACCCAACTGGTAGGTTCGTTCTTGGTGGTCCTGCTGGCGATACTGGTGTCACCGGAAGAAAGATCATTGTTGATACGTATGGAGGAGCTGGTCATCATGGCGGTGGAGCCTTCTCAGGAAAAGACCCAACTAAGGTCGATAGAAGCGCATCATACATGGCACGCTATGTTGCGAAAAATTTATGTGCAGCAGGCGTTGCAAAACGAATTGAAATTCAACTTGGTTATGCGATCGGCTGTCCTGAACCTGTATCCATCTATGTCGATACATTCGGTGAGAAAAAATATCCAAAAGAAAAGATTCTTGAAATCATTGATAAGGTGTTTGATTTAAGACCTGGAATGATTATTAAAAACTTCAGTTTGAAGAAGCCAACCTTCAAATATCACGAGTTATCAAATTATGGTCACTTCGGAAGACCTGATCTCAATATTCCTTGGGAAAAACTTGATAAAGTTGAAGAAATCAAAAAACTTTTATAAAAAATGCGAAAGACTCTATATTTTTATAGAGTTTTTTCATATAATAAAGTTAAGAATTAGCTACATAGCATAATTTGGAAAGGAGCCTAAATATGAAATACCAAATTATTGGTAAGAACATTGAGGTGACCGAAGGTATCCGCGAGGCAGTGGAAAGTAAGCTTTCTCGTATGGATAAGTATTTCGTCATCAAAGATGATGTTACTTGCCGCGTTGTTGTGAGAAGTTACAAGGTTGGAAGTAAGATTGAAATTACTATCTTTACTCCAATGATGGATTTCAGAGCTGAAGTCGCAAATGAAGACCTCTATGCTGGTGTCGATCTCGCTATCGATAAACTTGAAGGTCAGATGCGTAAACTTAAAACCAGAATGGATCGTTCCCGTGGTGGAAAACTTTCTTTAGGCAAAGCATTAGCACTAGAAGATGTTGAACCACTTGATGAAGACGAAGATGAAGAACAAATCGTTCGTACTAAATCTAAATATCTTGAACCAATGACTGTTGATGAAGCAGTTACTAGAATGGAAGCTATTGGCCACCCATTCTTCCTCTATCTTGATGAAGAAGATGATAGAATCTCTGTCGTCTACGCTCGTGAAGATGGTGGATATGGTATTTTCCAAGCGGAGAATCAACTCAAGTAATTATTCTTTAGAATAATAAAGGGCAGCAATGCCCTTTTTATTTTGTCTTAATGAAAAAATAAAATTAGTTGCATTTTATCTTATATTTAATAATAATATTAAAACATGAGTAAGAAGCTACTTGGTTCAGATTTAGACGGTACTTTGTTTTATCCTAAGCATCGTATTCGTATGCTTTCAAGAAAGACAGTAAAGCTCATTCAAGACTTTATTGATGAAGGTAATGAATTCGTTGTTGTCTCAGGAAGAAACCATCTTTCTTGTTTAAAAGTATCAGAAAAGATTAAGCGTCCTATCGGCATTGTTGGCTGTAATGGTGCAGTTATCTATCATCACGATAAATGCATTCAAAACAAAACCATCGATCCAAAGACTGCTCATGAAGTACTTGATTATCTTGAAAAAAATTGGCAGCCAAAGGGTTACTATGTTATGACCAACGAAGATGAATTTATTCTTAAGAATAGTTTTAAATCTCTTGGTTATAAGATTGGTCAATTCCTTTGGTATATCTATCAAGGCGTTCTTCGTGAACCATATTATACTTCTGAAAAGAAGTTCTATGAGGCAATTGATAATGGTAAGGTCAATAAAATCATGGTCATGTTTGGCATTACTGAAAAGTCCAAACAAAGAAGCAATGAGGCTAATAAAGACCTTAGAGAGAAATTCGGAGATGTCATAGAACCAAGCTGGTCATACGAGTTCATTGAACTCTCTCCAGCGGGAACTTCGAAATCTTCTGGATTGAAATCTCTCGCCAATTACCTTAATATAACTAGCAGCGACATTTATGTCGTTGGAGATTCCGGAAACGATATCTCGATGTTCAAAGAGTTCCAAGAGAACAGCTTCTGTATGGCAAAGGCACCGCTATCGGTCTCGAAGTATGCTAGCCATACGATTAAACACTTTGATGAAATTCGAGAATATTTAGAAGAAAGGAAGTAATTATGAATAAT
>CADBNT010000048.1 GCA_902796125.1 uncultured Erysipelotrichaceae bacterium
AGAAGTTCACAATGCCCATTTTTTGGACATTGTAAGCAGTTCTTTTCGTGGTTAGAAAGGATGAGTTCAACGCTAGCGCGTCTTGCTTCAACTGCTTTATTTGAAGAAATGGTAATTTCCATTCCTTCGCTGACCGGATACTCGCATGATGCGCATAATCCACGTGCTCCTTTAATTTCGACTAAACAAACACGGCAGCTTGCTCTAGAGCATTTACCATGGTTGAAGGCACATAAAGAAGGAATTTGATATCCACATTTACGAGCAGCTTCAAGGACTGTAAGTCCTGCTTCTACTTGATATGGATGACCTTCGATTTTGATATTTACTAATGCCATAATCAATTCCTCCTATCGTTTGATAATTGCGCCGAAATGACATCCAGCCATACAACTACCACATTTGACACATTTATTTGAGTCAATAACGTGAACAAACTTGTTTGGAAGTTTAGCTGGTTTATCAGATGGTGTAATTGCACCAACTGGACAGTTACGAGCGCATAATGTACAACCCATACATTTAGCAGGGTCGATATAGTATTCCATCATGTTTTTACAAACATGGGCAGGACATTTATGATCAACAACGTGAGCTTTATATTCTTCTGGGAATGCTTTCATTGTTGAAAGAATTGGGTTAGTGGCAGTTTGGCCTAAAGCACATAAGGAATTGCTTTGAATATATTTAGCAAGTTCCTCTAAGTCTTCTAAGTCTTTAGGTTCGCCTTTGCCATCACAAATCTTGGTTAAGATGTCTAAGCATCTCTTGGTACCGATACGACATGGTGAACATTTACCACATGATTCATCACAAATAAATGTCATATAGAATTTAGCAACGTCGACCATACAGTTGTCTTCGTCCATGACGATAGCACCGCCGGAACCCATCATACTACCAGCAGCGACTAAGCTACCGAAGTCGATTGGAGTATCTAAGTCTTTTTCAGTTAGACATCCTCCGGATGGACCACCGGTTTGAATGGCTTTGAATTTCTTTCCACCTGGGATACCGCCACCGATATCATAGATAAGTTGTCTTAAAGTTGTGCCCATTGGTACTTCAACTAAGCCAACGTTATTGACTTTGCCACCAAGAGCAAAGACTTTTGTTCCTTTAGTGTCATCTGTACCAATAGCAGCAAATTTTTCCCATCCTTCTCTTAAGATGAATGGAACACATGCTAAGGTTTCTACGTTATTAACGACAGATGGATGACCCCATAAACCTTTAACAGCTGGAAATGGAGGTCTTGGACGAGGCATACCACGTTTTCCTTCGATGGAGTTAATAAGGGCAGTTTCTTCACCACATACGAATGCACCTGCACCTAATCTAATATGGCAACGGAATGAGAAATCAGTTCCTAAAATATGATCGCCAAGTAAACCAAGTTCTTCTAAATCTTTAATAGCTTTAGCTAAACGTTTAACCGCAATTGGATATTCAGCACGAACATAGAAATAACCATCTTGTGCTCCAATAGCGTAGCCAGCAATCATTATACCTTCAATAACCGCACATGGGTTACCTTCAATGATGGAACGGTCCATGAATGCACCTGGGTCACCTTCGTCACCATTACAAATCATGTATTTTGGCTCATCAGTGTCAGGAACAAATGACCATTTTCTACCAGTTGGGAAGCCGGCGCCACCTCTACCTCTTAAGCCAGATTTAAGAACTTCATCAATGACTTCTTTTCTGGACATATGTAAGGCTCTATTTAAACCTTGGAATGCACCATTACCGATAGCTTCATCAACATCTTCTGGGTTGATTTCACCATTACCGTGTAAGGCGATGTCTCTTCTTTGAAGTTTGTAGAAGTTAATATCATGTTGCTTTTGAACATGTTCCTTGCTTTGAGGATCAATGAATAATAAACGAGTGACAACTTCGTTATTTAAGATGTCTTTTTCAAATAATTCATCGACATCTTTGACTTTAACTTTGGTGTATAAAGTTTCTTCTGGGAAAATCTTGACGAATGGACCTTGTGAACAGAAGCCAAAGCAACCAACGATATTCGCGGTTACTTTATCTTCTAAACCGTTTTGTTTAATAAGTTCTTGGAATCTTTCAAGAATTTCTTTTGAATCAGCGGATAAACAGCCTGTACCGCCGCAAACAGCGATTGCTTTATGTCCAGGTTCACAGTGGAACTTTTTCTCTAAGCAACCTTTGCAGTGCTCGAATCTCGCTTGGAGTTCTTTTTCATTAGTAATCTTTGCCATCTAATTAAGCCTCCTTCGCGCGATATTCCGCGATAATGTTTTTAACGTTATCAACTTTGACTTGTGGATAGACCTTGCCATTGATACTAACAGCAGGTGCAACAGCACAAGCACCGATACAACGTAATACGTCTAATGTAAATAAACCATCTTCTGTGGTTTCTCCAGCCTTGATGCCTAATAATTCAGAGAATTTATCAAGCACTAATTGACTGCCTTTAACATAGCAAGCAGTACCAAGACAGACACCAATGACGTATTTTCCTTTTGGTGTCATTGAGAAGAAAGAATAAAAAGTAACAACACCATAGATGTCGCTAACAGGAGTACCTGTAAGTTCACTGACGAGTTCTTGGACCTCAAGTGGAATATAGCCATATTCCTTTTGGATATCCTCGAGAATCATCATTGTTGATGTTGGTTCATCTTTATATCTTTGACAAATTTCTGTAATAAGCTTTACAGCATGTGGTTGTAATTTTGCCATAACAGCCTCCTAATCTCGAAGTTTAATATAAAAACGTGCATATATTTTACGCATTAAGGCGTGTGTATGCAATAGAATGAAACCGGTATCAAAAGAAAAAGCAGTCCCATAAGAGACTGCGTTATCTTTAACAGTTTTAGCTCCTAATTTCTATCATACTCGATATTAATCTCGAAGATAATATCACCATTTGATTTACCAACAATATACTCTGGATTTTGGTTATTAGAATATAACGATAAAGTCATATCTCCCATAAGTTCTTTTTCATAGTTAATAATGACGTGTTTTATGTGATTTTCCTTATAAAAGGAAGTTGGCTTCATATCAAGGACATATTCAATGTATTTTGTGTTATTCAAATGACCGTTTAAATCGATGTCAGAATAACGTACTTTTCTATCTTCAATAAAGGTGACATTTTCCCCAGTCGCTTTCCTTGGAATTGGCTCTTCACCTTCATGATGTTCGCCTGGAAGATGGTGCTCTCCAAAAGGCTTCATCACCACTTTATGAGTTTCTTTATCAAGTATCATCCAAGTCGTAGAAGCCTTGACAAGTAATTCGCCTTGTTCACTTCTAATTTCAAAATATCTTGGGAAGATGAATTTCATATCATCACCAGGATATGTAATTACATTAACAATCTCTAAATATTTAGGCGCTCTTAAGATGGTCACACCATATCTAGTGATAACCCAATACACTCCTCTATCGATTGTTGCTACTTTGCCAACATCTAGGATTTCAGCATGGGTAGTCGCGACATCTTGCATCATGCGCATTAATGAGGAAAGTTTGACATTTAAATGCTGATCGACATCACTTGATTCAATTCGATACTTCTTCTCGTACATAGATATTTCATATTTTACCTTTTTTAGGCGATTTAACAAGTTAAAACGTTAAGGACGCTTAATTTATCAATAAATAAAATTTATCGCCTTATTTCGTCTTAAAACAAAAGCACGGAGTTTAGTCCGTGCGATTGTTAAATAAATTAGATATTATTTTTCGTTTCTTCTTCTACGAATATAGAAGAATCCACCGATAGCAGTTACACCAACAAGGCTAACGATAGTAACGATCATAATAATTGATGAAGCATCGCCAGCAAGAATTGATGGAACATGAGAGGCTGGGGAATAAGAGAATCCTAAGAAGTTATCTAAGGAAGCACTTGTTTCATATTCACTCATGAAGAAGCAATATCTTTCTTCGAAATCTTTGATTTCATTAACAGAAGATGAACTTCCTTTTAAAATTTCAGTTTTAACTGCTGGAGATAATGAACTTGTATAAATACCTTTATATTTTGTCCATGCAGTTGAGATGGCTGTAATCTTTGCAGATTCAGTAGCTTCACTACAAGCATCACTTAATTCACCAGAGAAGTTATTAACGTATTCAACTGCAGCAAGAACTTCTGGAGAAGCTGATGCAAAGTAGAATTGATCGTGATCAGTTGAGAGCTTGATATAAACACGTGCGCTACAATCATCCGTGCAAGTAACTACGCCTTCATTAACTGCAAAGCAGGCTTTAATTTCACTTTCACTAGCAGGATCGATTCCATCAGCAGGATTGAAGACTGTTGGAAGAGCTGAACCATTCGTGCAGTCAATAATCTTCACTTCATCGCCATCATAGAAGTTAACCATATCTGAATAATATTCAGCTGGATTTTCTGGATTTTCTGTCATACGAACGAAACGGCCACCTGCTAATACGTGGTAACCACCAACATCACCAAATCCACTAATCCATACGTTGTTTGATAAGTCGACATAAATATCGACAGTATTTGAAGCAAGAATCTTCTTGCCGGATGTCATATTGTTATTACCAACTGCTTTTGGAGTAAATGATGTTTCAACACCATCATAGATGAACTTAACATCTTCACCAGCAGTAACATCAACATCTAAAGCGCGATATTGATCTGGTTTTTCAGGTTCTTGATAGAGACTAAGTGGATATTGAGTTCCACCAATTTCAATTGCTCTTGTGTGGGTTCTGCCACCTAAATAGGCAACGAATGCTCCATCGGAGATTCTAACTTTAACGTAAAGAATTCCGGTATAAGCATTATGAACTTTGATAACTCCACTATCGTCATAAGCATTATTGTCACCTGCTTCTGCTAGGAGAGTTAATTCGCGACCTGATTCACGAAGAATAAGTGATTGATCAGCTGCCCAAGAAACGCTTCCTGATTTATATTGAGCAGAATAAGTTAAATCTGGAACAAATTCGCCATCGATAGATAATGATTGTCCAGAAACGGTGTATGATTCAGCATAACCACCAAT
>CADBNT010000049.1 GCA_902796125.1 uncultured Erysipelotrichaceae bacterium
TAGTCGCGATTATCGTTGTTATTTTGTACGCTCTTATTTTTGGATAATTATGTATTTTTCATTTAAAGGTAATATTTCATATCATGGTGAGGACTTTGTCGTCATAGAAGTCAATAACATTGGCTATCAAGTTTACGTTCCTCACGTCGATGCTTTCCCACTTAACGAAGTAAGGACTATTTATCTATACAATGTTGTTAGAGAAGATGAACAATATCTTGCTGGATTTTCTTCATTAGAAGAAAAAGAAGCTTTTGAAGCTCTTCTTAAAGTTAAAGGTATTGGTCCAAGAACCGCGCTTAATGCTTTAAGTGCAACTACTGGTGAAGATCTCATTAACGCAATTAAATCAAACAACATCACATTCCTTAGAAAACTTCCTGGTATCGGTGGAAAAGCTGCCGCTCAAATCTTACTTGATTTAAGAGGCGTTTTAGATTTATCTAAAGATGCAGATCCAAATCAATATGATGAAGTTAAGGAAGCTCTTAAATCACTTAAATTTAAAGTTAAAGAAATTGATGATGTTCTCGCGACTATCAACATTCCTAATGCTACTAATGAGCAAATTCTTCGCGAAGCTCTTAAGAAACTTAAAAAATAATTATGGCTAGAATTGTAGACGGAAATAGAACAAAAGATGATGCTCTTGAAGTATCGCTTCGTCCAAAGACTCTTAAAGAATATGTTTGACAAAGTGAACTTAAGAGAAATTTAGAGATTTTTATCGGGGCTGCTAAACACCGCGACGAAACTCTTGATCACGTTCTTTTATATGGTCCTCCAGGACTTGGAAAAACAACTTTAGCAAATATAATTGCTAATGAAATGGGCTCAGAAATTAAATTAATCAATGGACCTGCTATTGAAAAAACTGGTGATTTAGCCTCGATTTTATCTACTCTTGAACCAGGAGATGTTTTATTTATTGATGAAATTCATCGCCTCCCAAGAGTGGTGGAAGAAGTTTTATATGGAGCGATGGAAGATTTTCGTTTATCAATCATCATTCCAAGAGACTCAGGCGCGACAACTCTCAATTTGGATTTACCTCCATTTACCCTTATTGGAGCGACTACAAGAGCAGGTGATTTATCTGCACCTTTAAGAGCAAGATTCGGTATAACCGAAAAACTTAATTATTACACGAATGAAGAAATCGAATTAATCGTCAAAAGAACCGCGAAAGTTTTTAATACTGAAATTAACGAAGATGCTGCTAAAGAAATTGCAAAAAGAAGCAGAGGAACGCCACGTATTGCAAACCGTTTATTTAGACGTGTTAGAGACTTTGCAAACTACGAAGGTAAAGATACCATCGCTTTAAGCGATGCTAAGAAGGCTTTAGAGGCTTTAAAAGTTGATTGTTTAGGTCTTGATGATGTTGATGTGAGATATCTAGAAACAATCATGGATCGCTTTAATGGTGGACCAGTTGGGTTAGAGACTGTCGCCTCATCAATCGGAGAAGAAGTCATGAATCTTGAAGATGTATATGAACCTTATCTTCTTCAAATTGGGATGATTAACCGCACTCCAAGGGGTAGAGTTGTAACTGATAAAGCCTATTCTCACCTCGAGAAATACCATAATCGTAACTTCCTCAAATAATAAAGAAAACATATAATCTGGAGTTGGAATAACCAACTCTTTTTTATATCGTGAGTATATTTCTTTGTTGAATTAAATTTCTATTTCTAGTATTCTTTATAAGGCGTAAATTTTTAATTTACAAATACTAAGATAAAGAGAGATACACATTATGCGTCGATTAATTGCTTACATTACTATGGCTCTGGCCATCCTCATCTCCGTAGGAGTGAGTTTTAATCTTGTTTTTTCTAGAATGAATCCTGGACGTGAATTCACCAATGGTCGTGAAATCGTCTACAACATTTCTAGCAAAGATGAATCAGCTTCCCTAAAATCAGGTGCTGTCGATGAAGTCGCAAAAGAAATGCGCTCCAGACTCGACAAGATGAATGTCGAAGATTATTCCTTAAAAATTGAAGGTGAAGACACAGTTGTAGTCACCATCGCTAATAATGACGACACTCAATTCAATTATATCGCTCGCTATCTTTCCTTCTCCGGAGGAGATTTCTCTTTATCAGGCAAAGATGAAGAAACACGTAAAAACGGTGAAGATATCTTCGGCGACAAAGAAGCTTATATTACCCGTGTTAACGATGTCTTCCCATATGTCATTTTCCCTGTCAGCGACTCTGAAGTTGTTAAAAACTTAATTGAAGCTGTCAAACCTTCTGAAGAAGGTGGAGATGAACCAGCATCCGCGAAAATTTTAAGAGCAGATGACGGAGAAGGTGAAGGTGAACAACAAGAACCAGATATCTTCTTATGGGCTAACTGGGAAGAAGGCGATTCATATGAAAAAGCTGAAAAAGACCCAGCTGTAACAGGAAAGAAGATCATTTGTTCATTTGTTTCTTCAAACATTTGGTATGAAAACTCCGAAGAAGAAGAAACTGAACTTGCTTTCCTTTGTGGTTTTTCAAACACTGATGGTGAATATGACACAACCAAACTAAAACAAGCTAACCAAATGGCTGCATATATTTGTAATATGTTCAACGCTTCTGAATATGAAGTTGATGTTGAGAATTTACTTGTAACTCAATCTGCAAGCGGTGAAGTCATTAACTCGATCTCTGTTAATGCCTCTGCTGTTAGTGGTGAAAACCTCTTAATCTTCGGAAACGAAGTTAATGTTGCATTATCTTATACACTTATTGCTACTTTAGTAGCACTCGGTGTTGTTAGCTTATTATTCGTTGTTTTCTATCGTTTAAGCGCATTAGCCGCCATTTGCAATAGCGCTGGTACAGTTTTCCTTACCTATGTTGTTTTCATGGCTATGCACGCTGTATTTAATGTTGCTGCCTTAGTTGGTGGAATTATCTTAGCAGGCGCAGCAAATGCCACTTCAATTATGTATCTACATAAATTTAAAGAAGAAGTTAAAAAAGGTCGTGCTTTAAAGAAAGCTAATCAAGAAGCTGCCAAAAAGACACTCATGTTTGTGGTGGATGTTGCCGTTATTTTAGCCTTCGCCGGACTTATGCTTTATGTTTTAGGCGGAACAGCTCTTAAACCAATGGGTATCGTCTTATTCTTTGGTGCTTTATTCGTCTTAGCGATGAATCTTATTATCTTCCGCTTCATGATGCACTTACTTTGTAACGCATCAGCTATTGCTGATAAACCAAATCTTCTTAACATCGAACCAAAGGAAATTGCTTCTCCAATGGAAAATAATGAAGTTAAAGAAGAAAAACAAGTCGCTAATTACACAAGACACAAAAAACCAGTTGGTATTATTGCTTTATTATTAACAATTGCTTCAGTTGCAGGAATTGTCACCTTTGGTGTCATCAATGGATCTCCACTCAATGTTTCTAGTGCTTCTAAAGATACAACAAGCGTCTACGCATTAGTGGAAGGCGATAAACTTAGCGTTGATAACGAAGAATCATTCAAGAATTATGTTCTTAAGAATGTCTTTGTTGATGGCAAAGAAATTACTTATAAATCAGAAAACGGTGTTAGTCACTCTGAAAGAGTCTTATATAA
>CADBNT010000050.1 GCA_902796125.1 uncultured Erysipelotrichaceae bacterium
GGCATATGGCACTACAAACGCTGGCTGGTGTGTTGGCTGGCTAGTGTTCTTCCTTGTCCCAATTATTCCTTCAATCTTCAAAGCTATCTTTGATAGAAGAGTATCAAGATTTGCTTTCCCAGTCTTAGTAGCAGGTGCATACTTACTCGTAGGAATGATTTGGGGTATTTGGCACCCAACATGGGTAATCTTCTTCGCGGTTCCACTTTTCTATTCAATCGTTAAACCAATCGAACATATCTTTGATGAAAAGAAATGCGATTGCAAAGTTAACATCAAAGGCGATGTCGTCATGGATATCAACGAAGATGAAGACGAATAAAAATAATTATTGAAAGATAATCTAATTGTAAGTAAGATAATAGAGTTAATTTTCAAAAATTAACATATTGTCCTCGGGTCTGTAGCTCATCTGGGAGAGCGCCTCCATGGCATGGAGGAGGTAGCCGGTTCGATCCCGGTCAGATCCACCAGAATAATAAAAGATGTCCTGTGCAAAGCAGGACTTTTTATATCCTAATAAAAGAATATAGTTTTCAACCTTGAATCTGGTTTTTTATATGATAAAGTATACCTATGAAGAAGTACGTTCTACCTGTATCTATTGCGTTAGTTACAATGGTTGCTATTTTAGGTTTTGCTGCTAATTCTCCAACTTCTGTTTTTGCTAACGAGTTATCCAATGACTTAGTTGATGAGAATCTTGTTTTTGATCGCACTCATAGAAACGTTACTACTAAGCATGGCAATGTAGTTACTACTGCCGTTCAAGATCGCGTCGTATATGACACAACTTATCTTTGTAAACTCGAAAACGCTTCCTCGGATGGTTATTTTTATACAACAACTCCAATTCAATCAATTAGTAAGGTTAGTATAACGTGGTCTGCAGGTAGCGCATATGAACTATATTTTTGGGTAGGCTCTTCAAAAGGGAAATCTGATGCTTATAATTCAGGCAATCTTGTTAGCCTTTTAAAAAACTATCCTGAGAAAACAACAACTATTAATGTTCCAAATCCAGAGAACGCCCATTATTTCACTATTTATTGTAAGAAATTTGATACAGGTACCTATTATCGCTTTAGGTCAGTAACAATTACTTATTCTTGTTCTTATTCTCTTTAACTCTTAAAACTAATTGAGAAATATTAAATTAACTTATCAATTTAAGTAGGACAGTTAAAAAGCTCCGAAAAAGCGGAGCTTTTATTTTAGATTTTTAATGATATCAATCACAAAATAGTTCTATACTTATAGACATGGAATATGTTTTGTTTGCATTCCTTGCCTTATTTGCTTCAGCGGGAAACACAATCTTCAATCGCTTAGGCGCGAATAAAGCTAGTGCTTTAACTAATGCGACAGTCAAATCATTCTTTATAGTAATTGCCTGCTTTTTAATATCTCTTGCTTTTGGACATATAACAGTCCTTTATTCTTTGACTCCTACTCAATGGATTTGGATTGGAGTTATTGGGGTGTTAACCGCAATTGATTGGTTCTTTTATTTCTTAGCTATTAAAATGAGTCACCTAGAAGCATTCGCTCCATTTGTCACTGCTAGTGTTTTATTCCTTTCAAATGTTTTATTCTCAATATTTACTTTTGGTTTAGTCACTAATGGTGGCAAAGTTCTTAATGTTATTTTGTATTTTATTGGTTTAGTATCACTTCTTGGCTCAATTATCTTTATTGTTTTAAATAAACAAATTAATCCAACACAAAAGTGGCTATGGGTTATATTTGCTACTATAGCGAGTATCTCATTCGCATTTGTTCTACTTATTGTAAAAGTTAAGCTTTATGATGTTGCTCCCGATGTTATTTCCTTCCAACAAATGAGCATTGTATTTGTGATAATGCTAATAGCATCTCTAGTTACAAAATCATTCAAAGAAATCGTTCACATTACTTGGAAAGATCATCTATTTATTTTTGCTGGAGCAGTGTTCAATGCTCTAACAATGGTGTTTAGGTATAAAGCTTTTTCTTATCCAAATTCTGTACCAGCTATAGTGAATATTATTATCGCTTTAGATTTTGTCATTGTTTCTTTAGCAACAATTTTTTTCTTCAAAGCAAAAAACAAGCTTCAAATGTCAATAGTTATCACCCTTGTTTTAGCAGGGATGATATTAGATGTCGTAGCGGGACTTATATAGGCTATTTATTGCTAGAAACTTTTTATTATCAAAATCTCAATTAATTGAGAAATATTCGATCAGTCACGTATTGCGCAAAATAAAATGCGCATATATAATTAAGGTATGAATGAGTTAAGACAAATAAGAAAAGAATTAGGGATTACCCAAATACAAGCAGCATATGCTTGTGGTGTTTCACGTCGAACATATCAAAATTATGAAGAAACTAAGAACTTAAACGCCACTTACAATAATCTCCTTAAAAAATTAAAAGAGATGGGCGTTTTAGATGGAAGCAATCATATATGCAGTGTTAATTCGATTAAGCATATCTGTAGACAACTTTTTAAAGAGAAATATCCAGAAATCAAATGTGCATATTTATTTGGTAGTTATGCAAGAGGTGAAGCAACCGGCAAAAGCGATATTGATATTTTAGTTGTTTGCCCTCCGATGGGAATGAAGTTTTATGGGATAGCTGTAGATTTAGAAGAAAAGTTATCCAAAACGATTGATTTACATACTCATAGACAATTAGTAAAGAATGAAAATCTATTAGAGAGAATACTAAAAGAAGGTATCAAGATTTATGGATAAAGAATTGCACGATTTTAGATATGTGTTGCATGTACACGAGAAGCGTGTATATAATGTTTATGATAAAAAGTTTTAAAGACAAAGAAACTGAAAAAATCTTTTATCAAGAGTTTTCAAAAAGGATTCCAGTAACCATCCAGAAAATTGCTTTAAGAAAACTAATGATGATACACGCAGCCGAAAAATTGTCAGATTTGAGAGTGCCACCTGCAAATCATTTAGAAGCATTAACTGGAGATAGAATCGGAAAATGGAGCATAAGGATTAATGACCAATGGAGAATCGTGTTTGTTCCTCTCGACGGAGGAAGAAACTATGATGAGGTTGAAATTGTTGACTATCATTAGTGGAGGGGGAAGTTATGGCTCGTATCGAAACACCTAAAATTAGCGATATTTTGCGAGAGGAATTTATGATTCCTTTTAATCTTTCGGCGTACGGACTAGCTAAAGCTATTGGCGTGCCGACATCTCGTATACAAGACATTCTCCACGATAGAAGAAAAATAACTGCTGAAACATCTATTCGATTAGGTAGATATTTTGGACTTAGTGATAGATATTTCTTAAATTTGCAAAGTGATATTGATATTAGAGAAGCAAAAGAAATGATTGGAGATAGTTTATTAGAAATAACACCATGTGCAATTTAATGTTTAAAAACTAATTTTCTAAATTGGCAATAATATCATCTGAACACATTTCAATTTGTTCAACAACATCATCAAATTGGCCTGTATACCAAGGGTCATCGATAACATCTAAATTCTTTGAATAACATGTAATTGGTTTAATTATGTTTTTATAGTCATCAATAAGATGACTTAAGTATCTAAGGTTATAGTTATCCATATAGAAAATATAATCAGCGTTATCATAATCTTCTTGGGTTATTTGAGTAGCCCTATGTTTATAAAATGGAATGCCTTTGTTATAAAGGGCTCTTTTCATCGGAGGATAAATATCGTTTCCAATTTCTTCAGTTGATGTCGCTCTTGAAATAACATTATATTTTTCATCCAAATGATATTTGATTAGCTTTTGTTTAAAAATCCATTCTGCGGCAGGAGAACGGCATATATTTCCATGACAAACAAAGATGATGGTTTTCATGCTTATAATTATAAATTATTTATTTAAGTTATGATAATATACTAACGAGGTCAGTTTATGAAAAGACAAGTTTATGTAGTTGCAGGAGCAATTATCAAAGATAACAAAGTATTCGCAGCCCAAAGAGGTAATAAAGGCGAAACAAAATTTAAATGGGAATTCCCAGGTGGAAAGATTGAAGAAGGAGAAACTCCTGAACAAGCTTTAGCTAGGGAGCTTCGCGAAGAACTTAAGATTAATGTTGAAGTTCATGAACTCATCACATCGATTGTAGATGAATATGAAACTCAAGTACTTCATATCGATACATACCGATGCACTCTTATTAGTGGTGAACCAACTTTAACTGAGCACATTAATAAAGCTTGGTCGAATAAAGAAGAGTTAGATAAATTAACTTTCTCTCCTGCAGACGATCCAACTTTGAAGAAAATTAAAGAGTTATATCTTAAATGATTCCATTTTTAATTGTCTTGATTGTTATTGGAGGATTACTAATCCTGTTAGGTCTACTTCTTTTAGCGATTGACCATGTTTTTCATAAGACATTTAATCGTAGAGGAGATGGCTCTAATTCAATTGTGTACGCTCATCCGTCTGATTATCCTGAATTAAATATTAGACATGGTTATATTTCTTCTAGAAAAGATTTAAGACTTTCTTATAACGTCTATAAAAAAGACGGCATTAAGATAAAAGCCACGCTTCTAGTTATCCACGGAATTGGATTTGGTCATTATTATCTTCTTCCAATGATTAAGAAGTTTTGTGAAGACGGCTATTTAGTTATCGCTTATGATCAATATGGTTCTGGAGCTTCTGAAGGAAAAGAAATTGAGACTATGTCTGTAGCGCTTAAAGATATACCTTATGTTTTAAACTTCATTAAAAGTGATGAAGAGTTATCTAAATATCCACTTTATGTATTTGGTCATTCTTGGGGTGGATACGCGGCATTCTCTTCACCAAGATACTCTAACGATATTAAGAAAGTTGTTTCTATTTCTGGTTTCTATAATGAAGGAGTTTTTGCTCATCAAGTTAGCTTCTTAGTCAAACTCAGAAACTTCTTTATTGTTGGTAAAGATGCCTTCTTTGATAATCGAAAAGTAGTGAAGCATACGGATGCAAAAATGTATTATCTTCAAGGAGAGGACGATTTGGTAATTAATCCGCGTTTTGCTGGGAAAAAGTACGCAAAACTCGCTGAAAAGCACCCAAATTTGAAGGTTGAATTACTCCCTAATAAAGGCCATACACCATATAATGATGACGGCTCACAGAAAGAACAAGATAAGGTTCTTGGCGAATTCGGTTTATTAGGTGGAGTGTTAGTTCCAATTGATCACTATATCGACTTTAGAAAAATATCTAAGGTAGACGAAAACGTTTACCAAAAGATTATTAATTTCTATAACGAATAATTATTTACGATTTCTAAGAATATATAATGCGAATTCATTTGGAGTATTGAGTCTTCCGATGAGTTCGCTTTTAATTTCGACATTAAATTCAGATTCTACTGAAGCAATTACTGACATGTATGAGAAGGAGTCTCCACCTAAATCGATGACGATATGACTATTTGGAGCGACTTTATCTTTTTCGATATATAGGACATCAGCGATGATATCGATAAGATGGCTAACAATTTCTTGAACTTCTTTTTCATCAAAGCCAGCGAAGTCAATAACTTCTCCGCCCGAAAGCTTGATAAATGTTTCCGGTCTATTTTTAAAATCATCCTTGATTTGATAACGCATTATCTTCATTGATGCGTTAAGTGGTAGTGGTGAAGTTGAAAGATAAAATGCCTTAACTTGCATAGCAAGAGGAAGTGATTCATTTGCTTCGCTTATCCTATTTTGTAGTTCTTCAATTTTCTCTTTATCAAGTTTTTGTTCTAACTCTAAAACAAGAGTCGGGACTTCTCCTTTATCTTCCTTAATTCCTAAGACCACTAAGTTAGAAACATATGGTAGGTCTTTAAAAACAGTTTCAATTTCTTCTGGATAGATATTTTCACCATTTGGACCAATGATAATGTCTTTATTTTTACCTTTAATAAAGGTTCTTTCATTTTTGACTTCGACAATATCACCAGTATGGAAGTATCCGTCTTTATCAATTGAAGCTGGTTTTAATTTACCTTCCACGATTGTGTAAGAGTGAATAAATGGTGATTTCACTAAAAGTTCGCCATCAACAACTTTATATTCAACATTGGTAAGTGGCTTACCCACTGATCCTTGAAGTCTATCTAAAACATTTGGAGATAATTCTACTGAAGTAATACCGATTTCAGTCATTCCATATCCATTGTGAAGTGGATAGCCAATACCGTTTATTACTCTTAGAGTATCTTTAGAAAGAACGCTTCCTCCAGCGATACACATTTTAACGCTAGTGCCTAAAGCTTTCTTTTGAACTGATTTTCTAACAAGTTTAGATGCTGCAAAACCCGCTTCACCTCTAACGATATCGCGGTTATTATATGCAATCATCTTGTTAACGAGTTTTTGTTTCTTTTCACTTTGTGAAGCAATTGCTTTTTTCACGAGTGCAGCGACCTTATCGAAGAATAAAGGAACAGCGTAAATATTAGTGACTTTGTTTTCTTTAATTGCTGAAACGATATCTTCTGGTGAAATACTTCTTGGGAAGACGATTGTTCTGCCAAAGAATGTGTACCACATAAAGATGGCAACAAAGCCAAATATATGAGCGAATGGAACAATGGAGATTTGTCTTAAATCGCCATCCCACATAACTGTCTTACATGTTTCAGGCATGCAATATGCAGCGTATATTTGATAAGAGATATTCTCTCCTGTATAAACAAAGATTCTTGATTTACCAGTCGTGCCACTAGTGCAGAAGGCAATTTGATTAGCCCATACTGGTGAATCGATTTCTTTTTCTATTAGAAGTTTTTCTAAATTTACATGA
>CADBNT010000051.1 GCA_902796125.1 uncultured Erysipelotrichaceae bacterium
ACAAAGATGCTAGGCATATTCGCATAGTCATTCAAAGTGGTATCGGTGGTTGATGTAAAATCCATGGTAATATCGATTTGAGTTGGGCTAATTGAATCTGGCTTTCTCTCTAAACCATCAACACCGGTAACCCAGGTATAAAAACGTCTATTTTGGCAAGCATTGTCGTCGTTATGGTAATGGAGTTTAACGACATCAGGAATTTTAACCGCTTCTTCAGCGCGGTGAATGCGGTCAGGATTATTGACCGAAACAACACGATCACTCTCATAAGAGATTGGATCAACAAACGACTCTCCTTCGTTAGAATCGCTATTTCTAGGCGATGAGCAAGAACCCACCATTCCTGGAATAATAGCAGCTAAAAGAAGTAGAGACGCTTTTTTAAATGTTTTTGTTCTACTTTTCATGGCATTACCTCCATTAAAACTTTTTGCTTACCAAACGAACTTATTTAAGTTCGAAATAAATTGCGTTATCTTGATACTTAAGTTGGACATATACGTCAGCCTTGAAGCTACGTAATGCTTCCCAAGCATCACCAGATCCCTTTAAATATGTAGCAATATTCGCCCCGTTACCAGCCGATCCAAAGGACCATGGGTTAAAGGCAAAGTCATCGATAAATGCTACTTTGCTGGAAAAATCATAGATTTTGAATTTGTCGCCAGCTTCAAACTCTACGGATGCGCAGTAATATTCATCTCTACCATCCATGTTTGTTCCTTTTGCAACGCCAAGAATAATCTTTTCGGCGGAGAAATAAATACCAAATCCAGTTTGAGTTGGGGTTGGGGTAGGAGTTGGAGTATCTCCACCACCTCCGCCACTACTTTGAGTGCCATCAAAGATGGCTTTAAGGGCTAGACCATCTTGAACTGGAACGGTCTTATAGTAATTTGGATAGATTTCTTCACTATCTTCACTGTAATAAGCCCAACCTCTAAAGGTTGCGCCAGAGACGGAAGAAACTACTTCAGAAGCAGAAGATGGAAGAGGTGTTCCGGCTTCAGCTTCCCAAATAATTGTATTTTCATAGAATTTTTCACTTACTTCGCCTTTGACATTCGCACCAGCAACGTTAAGTGAACCAAATGGTGACATCATTAAATAAGTCACGTGAGATGAACCAGCTCTTGTAATGTGAGGGATTCCGTTTTGGTAATAAATCTTAAAATCATCTTTTTCTTCAATTTTAAGTTCGAAGCTTTCTTCACCTGAAATAACAGAGTCAACAACGTTAACTCCTGCTTGTCCGCATGAAGTAAGAGCTAAGAGAGGAAGAGCTAATAACAATAATTTTTTATTCATTTTCATTTCCTCCTTATAGGTTTACCGCCACAACGGAGAAACCGTTGGCTGGAATTACCGATTGTGATGCACCGGCTGAGCCACCAATAAAGGCATAACCTTGATCTTGTGAGGCTGGTTCTTTGTTGGAGTCAGTCGCATTAATAAATGCGTTTACTTTTCTAACTCCATCAGAAATCTGCAAACAAAGCACGTTTTGATCAGAACCAACTGCCCATTGATTAACGACATAACCATAGGTTGGATATCTATCATCCGCTTTAGCGTGGCAGAGTGCTTTGAATAAGTTATATAAGCTACCTGCATCAGCTTGTTGTTCAGAAACAATTGGTAATGTAGATGAATAATTATCCCAAAGGACTTCAATACCACCAAAGGTGTAATCGACGACCATGTCTTGACCTTTAGTGCGTCCCCATCTCATCGGTTGACGATACCATCTATCGACGTTATTGCCGTGGTCAATATAGACGTTTCCATGTTTATCTGGAACTTCGTCTTTAGTGTTACCACCAAGTCCAATCTCGTCACCATAATAAATCCATGAGACGCCTGGGCATAACAAGGTAATAGCAGCATCCCATCTAGCTTTCTTAAGTGCTAAAGCTTTGTTGCTATCACTAATTTCAGCGTGATGTTCACTTTGAACTGTGGATGCACAGTGGTTAATGAATCTAGCGACGTCGTGGTTAGAAGTAAAGGCACCATTGATATGGTCAGCACGTTTCGCTTTGTTGTAATTAAGGGTAGCTGTAATATCTCCACCCATTGCAACGATGCCACTAGCGGTTGATTCATGTAAGTGATAGTAAGTTGAGAAGTCGAATTGAGAATCCATAGATTCATAGAATGGAGCGATTCTTGCATTCCAACCATCGAAGTTTTCACCAACCAAGAAGCAATTTGGATAAGCAGATTTAATTGTGCCAGCGAATTGTTTCCAGAAGTTGACGTTAAGATCACGGTCATATGTGTAATCGTTCATTGCTCTTTGTTCGTGTGGAACTTTTTCACTATCCCAATATGTTCTATAGCCAACATCGTAGGTGATATAATCACCAGAGTAGTTATATGTTGGATCAAGTTCACTAAGTAAGTAGATGTGCTTAATAGCGTCAAGACGGAAACCATCTAGACCAAAGCTAAGCCAATACTTACACATATCGGTCATGTATTCGCGTGTTGCAGCGCATGAATAGTTAAGTTCGGCCATACCGCTACCAAACTTACCGTAATAGTAGTAGTTAGATGTACCATCTCTATACCAGTCTTCATTATCTTCGACGTTAACGGAGATAAATGTAGCTGGGTTATCTTCACCATATGGAACAATCTTACCTTGATCGTTCTTCTTGGTGGATTCTTGGCCATTCCATTGAAGGACTTTGTCGCCTTCATATTTCCAAAGATACATGTCTCTATAGTTAATTGGTTTTCCGCTTGGAGAAACTCCAACTTCAGCCTTTTGTGATTTTTGGAATAAGACGTTTGATTTAGAAGTATGGTTAATAACCATATCCATGAGAACCTTCATACCTTTTTGGTGAGCCTTATAAATAAGCTCTTGGTAATCCTCTAAGGTTCCAAACTTTGGATCGATCTTGTAATAGTTAGTTACATCGTAACCATGATATGAGTTAGATTCTTGAATTGGAGTGAGCCATAAGACTTCAACACCTAAATCTTCAAGATAATCAAGTTTTTGAGTAATGCCTTTAATATCGCCAAATCCATCACCATCGCTATCAGCGAAACTTGGAACGAAGATTTGATATCCAGTTCCTGGACGATCTTCTTTGAATGATGAGGAAGTGGAAACTCCACTACCAAAGGCATCATATTTTAGATTAGTGATGTCATTACTTGAACGATATTTACCAGACTTATCAGTCGCGGTTGGGTTAACGAATTCTTGTTCACCGCTACTTGTTGTATAACCAGCAACGTTACCTTCAACGCAGTATACGTGTAGGTAAGAGTCTTTGCCTTCTGGCATCTTGCTACCAAGTTTCTTAATGTAGGTTTCAGCACCACCATCAGAAACCCAGTTATCGCTACCATCCATCTTGGTTTGGTCAACGATAAGGAAGCCAAGAGCGTTTCTAGCAATGTTATCCCAACTTGTAACAAGTGGAGCCGGGAGCCTTGCCTTACCGGAAAGTAAGTCTTCTTTTGTTAAATCGACATCGATGACGATTCCATATTCATCGACATATTCAGCATTGTCGCTTCCACCACATTGAGCGTTAGTCATATGGCCCCAAGTTTCAGCAACGACACCTTTAAATGTGTTTTCGTATTTCTTAGATGCACCCCAAAGTGAACCTTCGGAATCATCTGGATAGTTTTGCCAAATCCAAAGTGCCCACTTGCTATAGTCGGTATCGGATTTTCTTAAATAGTGTAAATATAAGTGTCCTGGTTTTGACCACTTAGCGATTTCTTTTTCGTATTCGGAAGAGCTGCCTTTAGAAGTAACTGTAACTTTACAGACAGCCGATTTAGATTCTTGTTTCGGTTGTCCGTGTTCATCAAGAACTTCA
>CADBNT010000052.1 GCA_902796125.1 uncultured Erysipelotrichaceae bacterium
CTTACTTAACATTTTAAATAATTGTTATGTTTTGGACATAAATTGTGTATGATTTAAGTACGAGATGCGTTCTCTCACTGCAACTCGGCCTAACTAAACCAAAGAAGCAGTAGTCCGATGATTATTTATTCACATTTTCTCATACCTCATCGGAACGCAATCAGAGAATGACATCTCGCCAAGAGAAAAAACGTGGACCCCTTAAGGTCCACTTTTGTTAAGAACTATTTGTATAAATTGTAGATATGTAATATTATTTACTTAGGAGATGCGTTCTCTCACTACTAGCAGACCTAAGTAAAGAGAGCTAATAGTAACGCTGCGATTATTAACAGGATAATCGCTTTTTTTATTAAGCGCATTGCCTTATCACCTCCACATGAGTATGTAAGGCGATAAGAGAAACGCATCCCACCAGCATTTGCTATTGCATTTGCTGGCACATTTATTGTCCCATATTTATTTATAATATCAAAGAGAAAATTTGTATATTTTACATTTATTTGTAATTTTTATATTACATTAAGAAAAAAGACACAATGTGTCTTCTTCCTGTTGATTAAATCACAATATGTTATTTATTGTTGTCTTGAACGTATTCTTTAAGTGATTCAAGAATTTTTAATAATTCTTCATTCTCTTTTTCAGATGGCTTATAACGTGCAATTCGATCTGCGCCTATAAGCTTATCAACTGTAACCTTGTAGGCTCTACTCATTTGGATGAGTGTTGTTAAACTAGGCTCACTTCTATCAGTCTCATAGTTGCCTAATTGGTAATCCTTTACTCCAATGAGTTCGGCAGCTTCTTTTTGGGTCAAGTTAGCCTTCTGTCTATATAATTTAAATCTCTCTCCAAATTTCATACTTAGATTCTATGTGTTATCTGTAAAAATTACAATAACTACTATTGATCGTATCGATTATAAATTGTTAATTATACCGTGGCTTAAATAATGCCAAGTGGAATAAGGATTACAAGTAGTAAGGCAACTGTGCCCCAAAGAGAGGCTAAAATAATCTTTTTAGTTTTAGGTTTGAAACTATTGATATAGTTAGACGCTAAGAAGAATGGAATATAGGTAGTGATAAATACTGGAAGAACTCCCCACCACTTATATACCCAGATAAAGGAATGATTGGATGTACCTGCTAAGAATGATTCAAATAAGGCAAATAATAATGACATCTCAATTGCAACCACTAGCTTCGCATCGATACCTTTCCATTTACCACCAAAGGTGAACCAACGTTTATCTTTTTCTTTTGGCATCATCTTATAAGAGATAATACCGGCTAAAGAGAACATCATTGAAAGTTCCCAGGAAACACCGATTAATAAAATGAATGTTGTAGAGTCATTTGATACCGACCAAAGTGGATAGCCAGAACAATGTCCGATAATCGCATTCGCTATTTCATAAATCCAGTGCACTCCATATAAAGCAAGTCCAGCAAAGACAGCTTCATAATTCTTTTTATGAAGTTCACTCCAATAGACATAAAAGACAACCGCGAGAATAAAAATAAATGTCCAATTAAAATTCTCGGTAGATCTAACGCGTATAGTATTTACTAAATCCATCGCGCTTTGAGATCCATCGCCCCAAAATACAAACATAGTATTTCCTCCTAGTAAGTAACGGCTTTGTTAATACCATTATAAGAAAAAACGGATTCGTTTTGAATCCGCTTAATCATCATTTTCTACTTTCGCGTATTTTAGATATATGAATGAATCTTCTGGATGAAGAATGATTTCTTCTTTCTTATCTTGGTTAGAGTCTAGTAATTTGATTTCATCATCTTGGACTAAACCAATAAGAATTCTAATACCATCAAAGGTATTGTAATAAGTTCTAAGAAGATCAGCTTTTGATTCAAAAGTCATATCTTCATTTATAACGATTGATTGTTTAGCTTTTCCAATGACAATATCAAAGTCATTTTCTTTCTTCATAGTGGAAATAGTTAAGACTTTTTCAAAGAACTTCTTAGAAGATTTATTTAAGGCAAGTTGAGTGATAAGAAGCGACATCATTCTATTAGAAATAATCGTGTTATGAATATTGAAGTCTTTAACTGAAGCAAGATTACGTGAATCAAGAAGTTCAGTGATATAGGTAATACCTTCTTTTTGAGGGAAAGCTTTGGAAAGTTCAATTAAAGCGACAAAGACATTCGCATCATAACTATCTTCACTGACTTTATCATC
>CADBNT010000053.1 GCA_902796125.1 uncultured Erysipelotrichaceae bacterium
TAAGACATATAACAAACTCGTCGAAGAGATGGCGTCTAAACAACCAGATAAACTTGCTGTAGCAGGTAAAGATGGTGAATACACTTATAAAGAATTTAATGAAGCTGCTAATAAAGTCGCTCATGAGCTCTATGATAATAAGGTTAAATTTGGCGATAGAGTCGTTATGCTCATGCCTAGACGTGCGAGTGCCTATATCGTAAGAGAAGGTATCATTAAATCTGGTGGAGCGTTCGTCACCATCGATCCAAAATATCCAGATGATCGTATCGAATATATCATCACTGACTGCGATGCTAAGATTTTAATTACCACTAAAGAAATCGAAGAAGAAAAGAAAGATCTTCTAAAGAAGGCTAAGATTAAAGTCTTACATATCGAAGATATTCTTAAATCAAATAAAACAAGTAATCTTAATTTAGATATTCCATTAGATTCGCTCGCCTATATTATCTACACCTCAGGAAGTACTGGAAAACCAAAAGGTGTTATGCTTTCTCATTCCAATTTATCAAACTATGTCCTTGATGGCACGAACCTCGCGACAGGTGAATATAAAGTCATTAAAGGCAAAGTATCTTCCTGTTCATTTGCATCATTCTCATTTGATGCTTCCTTACAAGAAGAATGCGTTGTCTTATCACATGGCTATCAAGCCGTCATTGCTAGTGAAGAAGAAATTGAAAACCCATTACTTCTTTCTGAAACCCTTAAAAAGTATGGCGTTAATATTATGTTCTTAACTCCATCTTATGTTTCTAACGTTTTAGACACTCCTGAATTTGTGGAAGCACTTCGTAACTTCCAAGTTCTCGATATGGGTGGAGAAGCTGTGCCATATGAACTCGTTGAAAGAATTAGAGGTCTTGGCATCAATTGCCTTATCGATAATGGCTATGGTCCAACTGAGACTACAATTACTTCTTCGATGGTCTTCATCAAAGATAAATATGTCACGATTGGTACACCAGTCGCGAACACAAAATACTATATCTTAGATAAAGTTGGTCATGTCTTACCTATCAATGCGATTGGTGATTTAACTATTGCTGGTGATAGTGTTGGTATTGGTTACTACAAACTCGAAGAAAAGACCAAAGCTTCATTTATTGAAGTATTCGGTGAAAGAGCTTATCGAAGTGGTGACCTCGCTAGAATGAATAGTGAAGGTAACACTGAATTCTTTGGTCGACTTGATAACCAAATCAAACTCCATGGCTTAAGAATTGAATTAGACGAAATTGAAAACGTCTGTAACTCTCATCCGGATGTCACTAGATGTGTCATCTTGGTTAAGAATAATGCTGTAGATGGAGATTATCTTGCTTTGTATTACACAGCTAGTAAAGAAGTTAGCAAGGAAGAACTCACTAACCACATGGCTAAATCACTTACTCCATATATGATTCCAAAGGCCATGATGCAAATTGATCGTATTCCACTTACTCCAAATGGCAAGATTGATAAGAAAGCTTTACCAGAAATTGCTACTACATCTACCAAAGTAGATAAAAAAGAAGCAAGAACAAAAGCTGAAAAGACGATTTGTGAAATCTTCGCTAAAGCATTAGGCGTTGAATCCGTTGGAGTTGATGAAGACTTCTTTGAACTTGGTGGAACTTCTTTAAGTGCTTCTAAAGTTGCAATGTTAGCCTTAAAAGAAAATCTTCCAATTGCATATAAAGATGTCTTTGAACATTCAACCGCAGAAGAACTTGCCTCACTTCTTTCTAAAGATGAACAAGTTGAACTCGCTCCTCAAAAGAAAGAAGCAACTGAAGTTAAAGAAAATAAATATCCAGCTCTTGAAAAGAACAAGGTTGAATTTGTTGATGGAATCTATAAAGAAAGAGAACTTGGAACTGTCCTCCTTACTGGTGCGACCGGCTTCCTTGGTATCCACATCTTAAAAGAACTCATCGATGAACATGTCGAAACTTATGTTCTTGTTAGAAGTAAACACATCTCACTAAGAAGTAGACTTGAGCTTCTTCTTGAATACTATTTTGATTCTCCATTTGAAAAGGAACTTGATTCATTTATTCACATTGTTGAAGGAGATATTGCTGATGAAGATTTAAAAGGAAAATTAAAAGGAATAAAATTCGATACTTTGATAAATTCCGCAGCAATAGTCAAACATTTCTCCAATGATGACATTATTGAAAAGATCAATGTTGGAGGTGTGAAAAACCTCATTGAAGTCGCTTTAGAGCATAAGGCAAGAATGATTCAAATTTCCACCTTATCCGTCGCTGGAGAAAACATTGACCATAAGTTCCCAGATCATTTCCGTATGAAAGAATGCGAACTTGATATTGGACAAGATATCTCTAATAAATACGTCCATTCTAAATTCATGGGTGAAGACGCGATGCTTAACGCTATTAAAGAAAAAGGACTTGATGGCAAAATCGTCCGCGTTGGTAACCTCATGTCTAGACAAAGTGATGGTGAATTCCAAATCAACTCCATCACGAATGGCTTCATGCGTTCACTTAGAGGCTATTACGCTCTAGGTAAGTTCCCAGTTTCTGGACTTGATGATACGACTGACTTCTCGCCAATTGATGAAGTCGCCAAAACAATTCTTGTCTTAGCAACTGCTCCAAAAGAATACACTGTGTTCCATAGTGCGAACTCTCATCCAGTTGAAATGGGTGATGTTATTGAAGCTATGAATGAATCTGGTCTTAAGATTGAAAACGTTAAA
>CADBNT010000054.1 GCA_902796125.1 uncultured Erysipelotrichaceae bacterium
GAAGCTTCTGAAAACATATATATCACTATTACTTTAACCCACGATTCTAAACAATACGTGGTTGCATTCTTCACATTACAATACTAGGAGGTACTTTTATGAAAAATTGGTGGAATCGCAAAACAAAAAGGGAGAAAAGGAGTTTCTTTATCACTTGTGGATTAACTATTGTGATGCTTAGCATCTTTGCCATAGTGTTCGCATTAGCAAGCAATGGTAATGACTTCTGTTGGTTAGCCGTTACTCTTGGAAGAGGCTATCCAAATGGCACAAACGATGTGCTAACAAGATTAGTAGGAACTGTTTACTACTTCTCATTATTCATTGGATTTGGATATATTATCCAATTCCTTCTAAGCATTGCCTTTATTAGTGCAAATAACAAAGCACTTACCATAGGTAAGCTTATCAAATCAACAGTTAGATATGCTGCAGCACTTATCTTCCTATTTGTTGATTTAGCTGTTTGGGGCGTTGATAGTAACGCAATCCTTATCTCAGCTGGTGTCATTGCCTTAGTCATAGGCCTTGGTGCTCAATCCCTCATCGCTGATATTATCGCTGGTGTTAATATCGTTTTTGAAAGCGAATACCATGTTGGTGATATCGTTCTTCTTGATGGATTTAGAGGTACCATTGAAGAAATTGGTTTAACAACCACTAAACTTATCGACGCTGCTGGTAATGAAAAGATTATCAATAACTCCAAGATTTCAACTATCGTTAACTTATCCGCTCACCCATCTTTAGCAATCGTTAATATCGGTGTTGATTATGATAGCGATATCTTATTTGTTGAAAAAGTCATCAAAGATGCTGCGTTAGATATCAAAGAAAAACTTCCAGCCTGTATCGACACTCCAAGATACTTAGGTGTCACTGAACTTGCTGATTCAAGCGTCAATATTAGAGTTGTCGTCCACTGCCGCGAAGAAGATAGATTCCAACTTGAAAGAGATCTTAATAAAGAACTCTTCATTCTCTTTGGACAAAATAACATCAACATTCCATTCAACCAAGTCACACTTTCCACCCGTGATGGTCAACCTCTTGATCCAGAAAAGGTCAAGAAGTTCATGGATGCAATGAAGAAATAACTAGTTACTTCCTTAAATAAAACGCCCACTCTATGAGTGGGCTTTCTTTTTAGAATAATTTTTCTATCTCTTTAGCAACTTCTTCTAGAAGACTTTTATCTTCTAAGCTAAATCGATTAAAAATTGGCGAATCGATATCGATAAGAGCGACAACATTATTATCTTTGATAATAGGCGTGACTATTTCACTTCTAGAAGCACTAGAGCAAGCAATGTGGTCTTTGTCTTCTAAAACATTATCAATAATGATTGTTTCTTTTCTTTGATTACATCTTCCACATATTCCTTTTTTAAAAGGAATCTTGGTGCAGGCAACTTCACCTTGGAATGGTCCAAGATATAAAGCATCTTCTTTAACTAGATAAAAACCACACCAATTAATATTAGGAAGTGTATTAAGCACTGCCGTGACATTAGAAAGATTACTCACAAGCGGATAATCTTTACTAATGATGGCTTTTATTTGTTCTAAAATCATTGAGATTAATTAGCTTGAAAATGAAGAAGAGGCTGCTGCAGCATCGCTATTTCTTTCATCGGTGATGTTATCAATCGCGATAACTAAAGCAACAAAGAAATAGAAGTCTTCTAAATTATCATCTAAAGAAAGGACAAAAGAGTCTCTAAGAGAAATCTTTCTTGAGACGTGCCCAACTTCTTTTCCATCTAAATAAATGTGATAGTCAAAACCTAAGATATTACCTTTAAGTTCAATTTGTCCTTTAGGAGATTTAACGAAATATCTATCGTGGAAAGAAAATACTTTTCTTCTTATATAAGCAACCTTATTTCCACTTGGATCTAATACGAATGCTTTATAAGCAAATAACTTCCAGAATTTGTTACGAACAATGTATTTAACTTCTCCATCCATTGTTTGAACGAATTTCTTTCTAGTAAAAGTCCAAAATCTGCCTCTTACTTGAAGAACATCTTTTTCGTTTAAATCCCTAACAACGGATGATCCTCTAAAAGAGATCCATTTGTTTCTAATCGCCAGTTCCATAATATACCTCCTACATTTGTATTAAGCGGATAATCATCTGATAAATGCCTTCAATATAAATTAGCATAATAAAGATGATTCCACCTACTGGAATAATAATATCGATAATTGGATTCTTGTGTAATCTTGTGTAGCTATATAAAAGAATAAACGGTATAGCAAGAATCAAAGACACGCATTGACCAACACCATATAAAGTTGCAACCTCAGTGAATTCACGATAATCTAAATGCTCAACACCTACGTAATAGACAAATAAAACTAAAAGAATAAAGATTTCCACGACCGAGAATATAGCGATGATGACACTGATATTAACTGAGACTGCTAGGGAGTTCTTTTTAGTCTTTAAAAATTCACGATATTCTTTTCTTGTTGCACCAAGTCTAACAAAGATTAATTCGCGGTACTTCATTAATAATGAAACTACAACGAATAATAAGAATACTAATGGAGACTTAGTGGTAAAGAACGGGAAGAAATAGAAAGAAAGGCTAATAGTGCCAAGTCCCGCTAATATTTTAAGAACGTAAGATGCTGCTACACATAAAACGGGAATAAGGGCAGAAAATCTAAAGATTAAAATCTTCTTTCCTTCAAAAAATTTTGGTGGATTGTAATTAAGAAACATATGGAACAATGTAAACATGAAAAGATCGGCGAATACATTGACCTGGACTTTATTGGAAGCAAAAGTTTGCACCACTTTATAAACGTCCGTTTCATGAATGCCAAGTTCAATAAATAAGCCATCGATATATCTTCCATATAACACGCATAAGGCAAGTCCTATGCCTAAAAATCCTGCACCATAAAAGATCGCATAACTCACATAACTTTTCTTTCCACTTAAAATTAAACCGAAAGACGCAATAACAAATAAAGGTGTTGATAAAGA
>CADBNT010000055.1 GCA_902796125.1 uncultured Erysipelotrichaceae bacterium
AAAGATTTTTGAATTGAAATAAATTTATTTATTTTCGAGTTTCTTTAACTCTTCAATAATTTTGTTTGGATTAAGTTCATCGAGCAAATAATGATATTTTTGCATCGCCTTTTTAGTCTTATCATCGATTTTAAAGTTAAGTTTCTTAGCGAATCTATCGGCTCTTAAAATGCGAAGTGGATCTTCTTTAATACGTTTAACTGGATTACCAATAAAGCGAATAACTCTATCTTCAAGGTCTTCAATGCCTTCACCGCTTGGGTCAATAACATTAAAGTTTTCATCAATATAAATAGCGTTAATAGTAAAATCACGACGGATATAGTCTTCCTTAAGTGATTTTACAAATGTAATTGAAGAAGGATGACGATAGTCAAGATACTTACCTTCAGTTCTAAATGTCGCAATATCAACTTTGATTTCTTCATCTTTAACTCTTACAGTTCCAAACTTCTCGAACGCATAATTCGCGTCAGGAAGAAACTTTTTCATATCTTCAGGAGTCGCGTCAGTCGCGAAGTCATAATCAAGAATATCTAAATCTAATAGATAGTCTCTTGTCGTACCTCCGACCATATATAGACGAAAACCATTTTTATTAAAAAGTTTCGCTAAAGAAGTAAAAGTTGATTTATTCATATCACTATTTTATATCTATCTTTTTATAAATAAAAGAGGCCTTTATTGGCCTCAATTACTTTTATAGATTTCTTAGTTTAATTTAGCTTTTAGATTCTTGCTCGGTCTAAATCCAACTGTGTTATTAGCAGGAATTGTAATGATTGATCCATTAGAAGGATTTGTACCTTTTCTAGCAAGTCTTTCTTTTTTATAGAAAACACCAAAGGAAGAAAGTTTTACTTCGTTACCTTTAATAATTTCTTTTTCAATAGTGTGTAATAATTCATCAACAACGTATTCAACATCTGTTTTAGAGACATCTACCTTATCAGCAATAAGTTCGATAATTTCTGCTTTATTCATAAGTTTTATACTCCTTTTTGATGCCTTTATTATACCCTTTCTCTTAAAACTAAATCAATTGGAGTTCCATCGAGATTAAAGGCATTTCTAAGTCTATTTTCTATGTATCTCATATATGAGAAATGAGCGTATTTAGGTTTATTAACAAACAAGACAAATGTTGGAGGACATGAGTTAGCTTGATTTATAAAATAAATCTTTAATCTTCCGCCATTAAATTCAGGCGCTTCATTCATCATTTGAGCGTCTTGAATTACATCATTAAGCAAGCTTGTTGATATATGAGTATCATATGCTTCATGAACGGTTTTAATTTTTTCAAAGATGCGATCAATCTTAGAACGGTTAAGCGCGGAGACAAAAACGATAGGCGCATAATCTAAGAATTGAAATTCTTTTCTAATCTTTTTTTCAAAATCAGATTGAGTATTTTGCTCTCTTTTAACGGTATCCCATTTATTTACAACAATAATGATAGCTTTCTTACGTTCCGCCGCGTATCCAGCGACATGCTTATCTTGTTCAAGAATACCTGTTTCAGCATCGATTACAAATAAAACAATTTCGCTTCTATCCACTGCTGCTAAAGCACGAAGCATAGAATACTTATCAACTGATTCATAAATCTTTCCACGCTTTTTTAATCCAGCTGTATCGATAACAACATATTCTTGTCCGTCTCTTGTAAACATAGAGTCAACTGAATCTCTTGTTGTTCCAACAATATTAGAAACAATTACTCTTTCTTTATTCAAAATAGCGTTCACTAAAGATGATTTGCCAACATTTGGTCTACCAATAATGGAGAAGGTAATCGCATCTCCATAATCAGTTTCTTCTTCCTCAGGTAAGTATTTAATAATCTTATCGAGGATATCGCCAATACCAATGCCGTGTTCTCCAGAAGTAGGAATTGGATTACCAAGTCCAAGCGCATAGAACTCCGAAGCATTTGGAATCATTTCGGTATTGTCAATTTTATTGACCGCTAAGACGACTGGCTTTTTAGCTTTATATAAAAGCTTAGTGACCATTCTATCGTCCTCAGACACTCCTTTTTGAGCATCGACAACAAATAAAATAACATCAGCCTCTTCAATCGCGATTTGAGCTTGCATTCTGATTTGTTCTTGGAATGGTCTATTTTCAATTTCAATTCCGCCTGTATCAATAAGACGAAAATCTCTATTTAGCCAACTCGCGGTTTCATAAAGTCTATCTCTTGTGACACCTGGTTCATCGTCAACAATTGAGTGTCTTCTTCCGCAGATACGATTAAAAATCGTAGACTTCCCTACGTTAGGACTTCCAATAATTGCAACGACACCTAAAGCCACGATTATTCACCAACTTTTTCTTTAATGATATCTAAAACAGCTTGAACTGATTCTTCGATTGTTAAATTTGAAGTATCAAGTTTAATTGAATCTTCAGCAGGTTTAAGTGGAGCAAATGCTCTACTTGAATCGATTCTATCTCGCTTTTCAACATCAGCGACGATGTCTTCATATGTACAAGGAATACCTTTTTCTTGGTTTTCGATGTAGCGACGTTTTGCTCTTTCTTCAACGGAGGCAATTTGGAAAATCTTCACATCAGCGTTTGGAAGAACATATGTTCCGATGTCTCTTCCATCCATGACGACAGATACTTTTTCCGCCATCTTTCTTTGAAGTTCTACTAAAGCAAGACGAATATCTTTATATGAAGCAATATAGCTAACATTCCCGCTAACCAAAGGTTCGCGAATAACTCTTGTAACATCTTTACCAGAGCAAATAACTTTTCCATCTGGTTTAAGTTCAATAGAAACTTCTGGAATGAGTTTTACACATTCTGCTTCATTTTCTGGATCGACACCTTTATCTAAAACGTAGGAAGTGAAAGCACGATACATTGCACCAGTATCGATATAGGTATAGCCAAGTTTCTTGGCGACTGCCTTCGCAACAGTTGATTTTCCCGCAGCGGCAGGACCATCAATCGCAACAATAACTTTCTTCATATTAATTTCCTCCAAAGGCTTTTAAGCCGACAAATACTAAAGCAATAGCTAAAGCTATAATAACAAGTAAACAGGATATAACAAAGATAATTTGACGCTTCTCAAGATTTAACATCTTACGTTTTGGTTGCTCGGTGTTTGAATCATAGATTTCATAAGCACCCATAACATCGTCATAACTAATAGTGTTTGATGTATCGCCTTTTCTAACGATCTTTTTTACTCTATCAGATGACTTTTCTTTCGTGGAAACATCGTTAAAAGAGTTTTGAATTTCTTCTCGGTATGCCGCGTATTTTTCAACCCTTGTCATCTTCATTTTTCCTTAATGGGAATATATTATCATATTTCGCCATTAATACACGGGAAAATTTCATTTTATTTCGTTGAATATAACCAGTGATTAAAATATAATATTGCTACGGAGGAACAAACGATGCCAAAAGTAAAAGTTGTCTCTGAAAACTGCGGTCAATGCGGTCTTTGTGTCGGAACAAGACCAGACGTCTTCGAGTTTGACGATGAAGGTCGTGCAAGAGCTATCAAAGACGAAATCGATGATGAACTTGGATTCGAATGCCCATTTGGTGCAATCGAAGTTGAATAAACAACCGTTAGTTAAAAAAGCCACACAAAGTGTGGTTTTTATTTTTGCATTTTATCGATAAATCGATGCGTTGATTTATAAGTGATGATTGTAAGCACTAATACCGCTGCATTTTTAATCGCGTTAAACGGTAACACTGCCAGTAATCCATAAGTCCAACCAACATCGGTAATGTTTGGATTTGCTTTTTGCATCATGCCTAAGATTGCAGCTTTCGGGAATTGCATAACTTCCATATAAAATGGAATCATGACATAGATGTTGCCTAATAAAGCAAAGACTAGTTGAAAAATAGTTCCAACGCCTAAGCCAATCATTGCTGATTTGAAGTTACGGTGTCTTCTATAAATAATTGCAGCAGGTAAAACAAAGGCACAGCTATAAATAAAATCGGATAATTCTCCTACACCTAAAGTAGATGTCATTGGAAGTTTAATAATAGTTTTAACTAAGATGACGCAGAAAGCGGATAAAGGTCCATAAGCAAAACCAGCAATAAAGATAGGAATTTCATCAAAGTGGAATTCTAAAAATGATGGTAAAAATGGAACTGGGAATTTAATAAAAATATAAAGTAAAGTTGAAATAGCTCCAAAGATAGCAACCCTAGTCATAAATTTCGTGGTATTGTGATACTTTTTCTCAGCTTTACTAGAGAAATAAACTTTGATAACCACAAAGATCCAAATGATGAGAAGGATTCCAAATGTAATAGCTTTTGCTGTGTCCATAAAAAGAAAAAACCCTTTCTCAGGGTGAACAAATTTGTTTCTTTCATCCAGACTTTACTGTCGCCTCTAGAATCTCGCTAGATCTGCCTTTCGGCTCGCGGGGTATACCGCCGGTAAGGAATTTCACCTAACCCTGAAACGAATGTATTATAACACACTTTTTTAAAGTGGTGATTTAATAATTAAAGAATAATTACGTGGATACTTATTTGAAGTAGCTTTTAACTTACTTAAAAGTATTAGTTCACGCTTTCCAAATGATAAGTCATATTTATAATCAGCAATGACTTCAAGAGAGAGTTTAGAAATTGCTTTTTCAGCTTCTTTAAGTTCGCTTTCTGCATCACCTTTATAAGCAATAAAGATGCCTTTTACCTTCAGTAAATGAACGCTTATTTCTAAAAGAATATTTAATTGTTTCACTGCTCTAGCGGTAACAAAATCATATCGCTCTCTTTGGTCAAGTTCTTCAGATCTTCCTTGAATGATAGAAACATTATTTAAGTTAAGAGCTTTAACGACTTCTTTTAAGAACGTTACTTTCTTGCCATTTGATTCAAGTAATGTAATCTTTGCGGATGGGCAAACAATCGCTAAAGGAATGCCTGGAAATCCGGCACCAGAACCAACATCTAGTAGTGACTTATTTGATAAATCAACATACTTCACTAAATATATAGAATCAATGAAGTGCTTTTGAACAATTTCATCTTTATCAGTAATAGAAGTTAGATTGAATTTTTCATTCCATTCTAAAAGTAATTTTGAATATAATTCAAATTTAGTGATTTGTTCTTTATTTAATCCAAATTCTTTTAATGTCATTTTGCAAGTTTCTTTAATTGTAAAATAAGGATGGAGATATCGCTAGGATTAACACCAGAAATGCGGCTAGCTTGTCCAACTGTAAGTGGACGAATCTTATCTAATTTTTGACGAGCTTCAAGCGCAAGTCCATGCATATTTAAATAATCGATATCTTCTGGAAGTGTATAGTTTTCAAATTTTGAAAATGATTCAGCTTCTTTTTGTTCTCTTTTTATATAACCTTCAAATTTCACTGAAACTTCAAGTTGAGCAACTCCAATATAATCGAGTTCAATATCTTTTAGTTCAGGAATAAGATCGCAAACATTTTCGTAATGGATTTCTGGGCGTTTTAAAAACTCAAGTCCAGATACTCCAGCTTTTAGAGTTTCAAAACCATGGCTAGATAAGTAATCGTTCACGTGTTTTGATGAACCAAGATGAACACTTGATAAAATAGCACGAGCCTTTTCAACATTTTCATTCTTCTTCAAGAAGTTTTGATATCTTTCTTCACTTATAAGTCCAAGTTTATAGCCATATGGAGTTAGTCTAAGATCAGCATTATCGTGTCTAAGAAGAAGACGATATTCCGCTCTTGAAGATAAAAGACGATATGGTTCAAGTGTACCTTTCGTAACAATATCATCAATCATGACTCCGATATAGGATTCATTTCTTTTTAAAATAAATGGTTCTTTGCCTAAAACATATAAGGCAGCATTAATACCTGCAACTAAACCAAGTCCTGCTGCTTCTTCATATCCACTTGTGCCGCAAATCTGACCAGCACCATATAAACCTTTATATTTCTTAACTCTAAGAGTTAAATCATATTGAGTAGGCACTAAAGCATCGTATTCAATCGCATAAGCATATTTTAAAAATTCAGCATGTTCTAATCCTTCAATTGTGTGAACCATTTGAACTTGGATATCTTCTTCCATAGCGGTAGAAAATCCTTGTAAGTAAATTGATTCACCATCGCCAAATTCAGGTTCAAGGAAAAGTTGATGACGTTTTTTATCTCTGAAGGTCATAACTTTTGATTCAATAGACGGACAATAACGTGGACCAACACCAGTTTGGAGTCCGTTATATGTAGCAGTCTTATCTAAATTATCAGTAATGATCTTATGAGTTTTTTCATTCGTGTAGACAAGATAGCAAGGAAGTTGATCTTTAAGTGGTTTAAACTCTTTTGTTAAATAGGAAAAAGCAAGATTACCTTCCATGCCTTCTTGAATAGTCGCTTTAGAAAAATCGATAGAGGATTTTTTGATTCTTGGAGGAGTACCTGTTTTAAGTCTAAAAATTTCTAGACCCATATCTTGTAAAGCTTTTGATAAACCAAGTGATGGCTTTTCTCCATCAGGTCCTCCAGAAGTGACTTTATGACCTCTTAAAATAGCTCCTTCCATATAAGTTCCAGTTGAGATAACAACAGCCTTACAAGGAATGATTTTCCCATCTTTTAAAATGACGCCTTTAATGACATCACCTTCATAATCTAAACCAACAACTTCAGCCTCTAATATGCCGAGATTTGCGGTTTTTTCCAGCAATTCCTGCATATAATGCGGATATTTAAACTTATCTTCTTGAGCACGTAAGCATTGGACTCCAGGGCCTTTACCAGTGTTGAGCATTTTCATTTGTAAATACTCGTGGTCAGCAGCTATTCCCATAAGTCCACCAAGAGCATCGACCTCACGTACAACAATACCTTTAGCAGACCCACCTATAGATGGATTACAAGGCATGTTTGAAATCATCTTCTTATTGAGAGTAATAAGGAGAGTTGAAAGTCCCATATGAGCACTTGCTGCAGCAGCTTCAACACCAGCGTGTCCACCACCAACAACAATGACTTGATAATCCATTTTCTAGCCTACACTTCCTTCCATATCCATTTTAATAAGCTGATTAAGTTCAACAGCGTATTCCATTGGAAGTTCTTTAGAGAATGGTTCAATAAAACCCATGATAATCATTTGAGTAGCGTCTTTCTTAGAGATACCACGAGACATTAAATAGAAAAGTTGTTCTTCATTAATCTTAGAAACAGTAGCTTCATGTTCAATAAATGAAGAATCGTTTTGCACTAAGTTAGTTGGAATGGTGTCAGATTTAGATATTTCATCAAGAATCAAAGTGTCACATTCGATATGAGATTTACAGTTCTTGGCGTTTTTCATATGTTTAACAGAGCCACGATAGTTCGCAACTCCACCATTTCTAACAATTGATTTAGAAATAATTGTTGAAGAAGTATCACTTGCAAGGTGAATCATACGAGCACCTGCGTCTTGATATTGTCCTTTTCCTGCAACAGCGATTGAAATACAGTTTCCTCTCGCTCCTTTACCAGCCAAAATACATGCTGGATATTTCATATTAGTTTGAGAACCGATATTTCCATCAATCCAGTCCATTTGACCATTTTCCATAACTAAAGCTCTCTTTGTAACTAAGTTAACTATGTTATTTGACCAGTTTTGAACAGTTGAATATCTACATTTCGCGTCTTTTAAAACAACGATTTCAACAACAGCTGCGTGTAATGAATCTTTAGAATATATAGGAGCAGTACATCCTTCTACATAATGGACGTCCGCGCCTTCATCAACAATGATTAAAGTTCTTTCAAATTGACCTGACTTTTCATTGTTGATTCTAAAATATGATTGAAGTGGCTTATCTAAAACGACACCTTTAGGAACATAGATAAAAGATCCCCCAGACCAAACCGCACCATTCAAGGCTGCAAACTTATTGCCACGATATGGAACTACAGTATTAAAGTACTTTTTCACAATATCAGGGCAAACTTTTAAAGCTTGGTCTGTTGAAAGGAAAATAACTCCTTTATCTTCAACTTCTTTAAGCATGTTATGGTAAACAGCTTCTGATTCATATTGAGTAGTAACTCCAGAAAGATATTTTTGTTCAGCTTCTGGAATGCCAAGTTTTTGGAAAGTATTTTTAATAGTTTCAGGAACTTTATCCCAGTCTTTTTCAACTTTGCTAGATGGACGAGTAAAGTAAGTATAAGAATCAAAATCTAAAAATGATAAATCTGGTCCAAATGAAGGCATTGGAAGTTCTTTAAAAGCTTTATAAGCTTTGAGTCTAAACTCAAGCATCCAATCAGGTTCTTTTTTTAAACGAGAAATCTCTCTAACAACTTCTTCAGAAAGACCTTTGCCAGTATTTAAAATAGAGACATCTTTGTCTTTAAAACCATATTTATAATCTTCAAGTTTTAAATCTTTACTTCCCATATCTTCTATCCAATATTTGATTCATAGCATCCCATCCAATGGTTGCACATTTAATTCTGGCAGCTTGTTTAGATGTATTCATAAAAACAATTGCCTCATCTAAAAGTGATTCATCATAAGGCTCTTCATGAATCATTTTGAGGTATTCATCAATAATACGCTTTGCTTCTTCATATGATTTGCCAATCATTAATGAGCACATAATATCGGTGGATGCAGTTGAAATTGTGCAGGCAACTCCATCAAAGAAACAATCCTTGACTTTCCCGTCTTCAACTTCAACATAGACATCGATATTATCGATGCAACTAGCAGAATTCATATTAATCTTTTCGTAATTTTTATTATCTTTTGGAGCGTGCTTAAATTGAGGATTATCATAATGATCCATAATTATTTGACGCATCATTTGAGGACTAAGCGAAATAGGCATCTAAAAAGTCACCACCTTTTTCTAATATATCGACAAGATAATCAATGTCTTCTTTAGTTGTATAAAAATAAATTGAAACACGAACAGTCGCGAATTCATTTAACCATTCAGGAAGAATCTTCGCACAATGAAGTCCTGAACGAACTGCGATTCCTTTATAGTTAAGGAAGGTAGCTTCATCTTGAGCAAATATTCCTTTTACGTTAAATGAAATGATACCTGCTTCAGCATTTTTATTATAAATAATAACATTATTGAGTTTAGATAATTTATCTATCGCATATTTACGAAGCGATTCTTCATATTCTCTAATATTATCTAATCCAATATTAAGTAGATAATTCACTGCTGCTTTTAAACCAATAATGCCTTCAATATTTAAAGTACCAGCCTCAAACCTTGCTGGAGGAGGAAGAAGTTCCATCTCTCCTGTTGATTTAAATGTAGCATTCATACCTCCACCTAAAATAAGTGGATCCATTTCTTTTAATAAATTAAATCTACCATAAAGGACACCTACACCGGTTGGACCACACATCTTATGACCAGAAAAGGATAAGAAGTCGACATCTAAATCTTTAACATCGACTTTCATATGTGGCACGGATTGAGCACCATCACAAACTAGAATGGCTCCGAATTCGTGAGCAACCTTGGCGAGTGACTTAATATCAGCAATAAATCCAAGGACATTACTAACTTGAGCAACAGCAACAACCTTAGTCTTATTAGAAATAACTTTCTTTAAATTATCAGTAGCAACTCTACCTTCTTTATCAAGAGGAATATATTTAAGAACAGCTCCAGTTTCTTCTGCTACTTTGAACCATGGAAGAAGGTTAGAAGCATGTTCTGCTTTAGTAAGAATAATTTCATCACCTTTATGAAGAATTTTTCTTGCATAGCCAAAGGCTATTTGGTTAATTGAATGAGTTGTTCCAGTTGTAAATACAACTTCATTTGCTTCAGAATTAATTAACTTTGCTACATCTTTTCTTGTTTCATCAATTAAAACATCAACCTTATAGCCAAGGTCATAATCGCCACGATGAGAATTACTTGTTTCGAATTCGTAATAATCTTTGATGGCGTTTAAGACACAATCTGGTTTAAACGTTGTAGATGCATTATCTAAAAACACCAAAGGCTTATTTTGCATTTGGATATTATTTCTAAACATTGGGAAATCATTACGTAGTTTCTTAGGATCAAACATTAGACTACCTCCATAATGATATTTTCAATTCTCTCTTGGGTTTTCTTAGAGAAATAATTACTGATTGGTTTTAGATAACCCATCGTGATAATCTTACGCGATTCTTCTTTAGTTAATCCGCGTGACATAAGATAAAACATATGATCAGAATTTAGTTGACCAACAACTGCGCCATGAGAGGCAACAACATCGTTCTCATCAATCTTCAAAATTGGAGATGCTGTACCAGCTGCTTTTTCATCAAAAACAATGACTTTTGCGTTCTGATGTGTAACGGATTTTGCGGCACCTTTTTTAATGTGATTGCAACCAGTAAAAATGATGTTAGATCTATCACAAGAAACACCATAGTTATTCATGTCAGCAGTAGTCTCTCCAACATCATGATTAAAAGAGATATCGAATCGTTTAGTGACATCCTTATTTCCAAGGGTGGCAAGCTTCCAATTACAAGCTGCACCTTTTTGAGTTAAATCAACGACACTCTTAACATTAATTGAACTATTTGAAAACTCAGCAAAAACAACATTTAATGTAGCATTTCTGCCAATTTTTGCGGAGATTTCAACGTTTTTAACCGAATCAAAATTTATGAGTTTAAGGTCAAGATTTGAACCTTCATCAAGCTCAATATTTAGTGATGAGAAATCGGATAATTCCATCACTTTTGATTCGTTATTTTTGATAAGAATTTCGTTCATAAAAATCTCTTATTTCATTGAATCCTTAATGGCACAAGAACCGATAGAAACTTCGTTCATTTTTTCTTCTTTTTCAATCTCAATTCCGTGCTCTTTTTTAAGCCATTCGTAACCTTGTTGATCAATCTTCTTAATTAATGATTTATCGCCTTCAAGCGCGATGACACCATTAACCAAAATAAAGGCTCTATCAACATGAATTAAATCATATAATCTGGCGTAGTGAGAGATGATTAAAAAACCACGATTCGCTTGTTCTTTTTTAATGATTGAACCAACGAGTTGAACAGCATCAACATCAAGGCCTGAATCAATCTCATCTAACATGACTAATTTAGGTTGAAGAATAAGCATTTGAAGAATCTCATTTTTCTTCTTTTCGCCTCCAGAGAAACCTTCATTTAAATTACGAGAAGACATCTCGAAAGGAATATGCATTTCTTCATACGCTTTATTTAATACCTTATAAAATTCAAATAAAGATATTGGTTTTTCTCTATGAGCGTTTAAGCTGGCTTTGAGGAAATCAACGTTATTAACACCAGGAACTTCGCTTGGGTTTTGCATGCCTAAAAATAATCCAAGTTTGGAACGTTCATCGACTTCGAGTTCGGTGATATCTTTTCCATCGAACTTAATTGAGCCACTTGTGACTCGATAATTTGGATTGCCCATAATTGTTTGGAAAAGGGTCGATTTACCATTTCCGTTTGGGCCTAATAATGCGACCGTCTCTGAAGTATCAACTGATAAAGTTAGTCCTTTTAGGATTTCTTTATTTTCTACACTTACATGAAGGTCTTTAATTTCAAGTTTTGGCATACGTTTACCCCTCAAATCTCACATATTTTACTCGCTAGAATATGAGACTTCAAATAAAACGATAATATTTCTACAAATAATTAATTATTTGAGCGAATTCATTTACTAACAATGTTTGTTTTTCTATATAGATAAATCTATTTTCGTGCCTTAAAAACTTCTTGTATAAATACAATGAAAAGAATAAAATAGACACGCTATGTTTGAAAAAGGAGGCAAAAAGGTTGCTATGAAAAAATCTAAATTAGCAGTTGGATTAATGGCTGGCTTCCTCTGCATCGGCGGTCTCGCTGCATGTAATGAAGTTACCTATTCCAAAGATGGCTACATATTAACCTATACGCTTTCCGATGGTACTGTCGAGCACTATACTGCCGACGATTTGTTTAAAAGTTACTATTCGGAAGCAGATAAGACTCAGACAGAGTTTGATAGCATCTACAAACTTATTGTCAAAAATTATTTCAAAAGCGCAGATCAAGCTGAGGAATATAAGTCAATCAAAGAGCTCGCTTCCCGTGATGTAGACGGTGATAAGCAAACAGCTCAAAAGAACGCTGATACAAACGGCACCAGTTACGATACAGAATTCGATGCCATTTTATCTAGCCATGGATGCAAAGATGAAAACGAACTTCTTGAATATTACATTTATGAAAGAGAATTAGATAAGTTCGAAGATAGCTTCTACGATGATCACATTGATGTTCTTCGTGATGGTGGCTTACTTGGTGATGAAAACTATGATGGTTACATCAAAACAAGAGCTCCATATCACGTTTCCCACATCCTTGTTAAAGTCGATGATGGCGGTTCTTCCAATTATTGGAATGCTACAATCTCCGAACAAGATTGCCTTGACTTAAATAAGGTTGCTACATACCTTGCCGAAGGCAACAACTCATTTGGTTACATTGCAAACTTATTCTCTGATGATGAAGGTTCCAAAGCAGCATTTGGTGACCTTGGTATCATGGATAAGTCCACAGGCTATGTTGATGAATTCAAATTAGGTCTTTATGCCTATGAAAACCTTTATGGTAAGGATAGTGCAGTTGCAAGCGATCCAGAACAATCTTCAATCGCTTTAGATACTGACCAAAAGGCTGCTTACCAACTTTATGATGGTAGCAATGCTGGGAAGATCGGTAAGATTCCTTACACAGTTTTCCAAGGACTTGAAGAATTATCAAAGGTAACCAAAGGTTACAACAACTCTTCAGTTCATAATGACGCTGCATTATATTACCCACGTAACGTCGTATTTAATGAATACTTAAATAAACACGCTGTATCACTTATTGCAGCCGAAGATATCGATGGCACCGCTATTGATACAACAAGTTTACTTGGATTCCACACAGTGTTCTCTGGTGATACTACCAAATATCTTTGTGCTAAATACACATACACTTCTGCAAGTGGCGAGTACACATACGATTACAAGCCAATCCTTGTTGTTCGTGCTGGTACATCCGATTATCAAGGTATTCACTTCATCGTTGCTAACCGTACACCATTTGAAGTCGCTGAAGATGGTAATGGCGTTGATATTAGCAACTACTACACCACCTACTTCCCAGGGCAAAAGGAATATCCAACCCGTGAAGTTGGCACTGGTGATGACAAAAAGACAGTTGACCTTCAAACATATGTTAACTTCAATAACCTCGAAGACGCTGATGCTAAATCACGTGCAGAGGCCTTAAAATCATCTATTACTTCTTATGACTCCAACCTTAAAAAGGTTATCTATAGAGTTTATAAGAAAGCTGGTTCCGTCAAGATTCTTGACTCTGAACTCGATAAGACCATTGAAAAATGGATTGATGTAACTCTTGAAAAACAAGAATTCGATGATGAAAAATCTTGGGACAAGACTTGGAGAAACTATATCTCAAACTTACATCAACAAAAGAATGAACGTGAAAAACGTTTACCACTTGTCACTGCTAATGCATTCGAGAAATATAATGATCCAGTCGAAGGTATCAAACTTATTTCTTCCGAAGAAGCTGCTGAACTTCAAGCTCGTTATGGTGATCCAAAAGTTAAACCAAACTCCAATCCAGCAGCTACAACTTGGGCACAGTGGACTTACAACGATTTATTCGCAACATTAGGAGGACCTTGCAATGATGGCCAAAAACACTAAGAAACTTCTTGCTGGAATTTTCGCTCTCAGCTGTGCATTCATCCTCTCTGCTTGTGATTCTTATGAATCACTTCCAAACAACTACAACGATAAGGTCGTTGCACATGAAGACGGATCAGATCCAGACATTTATCAAAACGAAATGGGTATCATCTATGATGCAATCGCATCAGGTAAGACCGACAAAGTCGTTGATGAATTCATTTTAAGAATTGCTAATGATCAATTTGGTTATTATTATGACCAAAAAGACGGTGATGGTAATGTCACCCAAAAAGGTGTTAAATCCATCGCAGCAGGAACTGATGAAGAAATTCTTTCTTTCATTGATTCCCATAAGAAAGCTTATACATCTGATTTAGATGAAACAATTGCTACTGAATCATATTCAGTCAATCAAATCCGTATCGATCGTTTTAAAGCTTTCAATGACTTCGTCGAAGACGAAATCAACAAAGTCTTCTATAACGAAATCTTAGGTGGATCATATAACAATGATGATTCCCTTTACGAAGAAGAAAGACTTGCTCAAGCTCACTACTCTGAAATGTATACCATTGAGCATATCGAAGAAGACGATTATCCATGGTACAAAGGTTATTTAACAAATTACCTTGATGAAGATAACGTCAACGAATTTGTCCACATTGATAACTATGTTGATTATATCAACCGTAAGATTATCCCAGATGTTTACAAATCTAGACTTGTTGAAGAATTTATCTTAAGCGATAACTATTCTGTCTTAGGCCGTGCCTATGGACGTAAAGTTAACGTTTTAAAGATTACTCACGACGCAAAGAATATTGACATCGCTGATAAGCTCGTTCAAGAATTTGCCAACAAATACATTCTTGATAGCACTGATGAAACTACTCCATTTGCAGATTTCGTTGATATCATCAATGATGCTTGGAGAGGTTTTGCAGGATTAAGTTATAACGCTGATACTAAAGTAACAAGTGTCCAAGAACTCACTGCTACTTCAGATGCTTACAAATTATTTGATGCAGTTGTGCCAGCTGGTTCCTATTTATCATTAGATACAGGCTCAGTCTTAGGCACAATCAACTACTTCAAACAATCACAACTTGGTGAACTTCTTGAAGAATATAGACTCGCAATCGCTGCCGAAGGCAATAGATTCGCTACTTCTGAAGAAGAAGCTGCCTTAAACAAATTCACCGATAATGGCGCACATCCAAAAGAAGATGGCTTACTTAAAGAAGTTGTCTCCCTTTCTAAGAATGATGCTACCCAAGACGGTTGGTTTGTTAAAAATGGTGGCTTAACTGACCTTCCAAGTGATCTTCGTGATCGTTTATTCAACATTAACGTTTCTAACGCTGTTGATAGCTTCGACGAATATGAAACTGCTTCAGATCATAACTATGATCCAAGCAAATATGTTAGATACATCAATTCTAACTACTATCTCACTCCATCTAAGTCACAACAAGCCGTTGTGAACCCACGTAACTTCGTTGTTCACGATGATGGTACATCAAGTTTCTATATTGTTAACGTTGAAGAAGCCGCATCTACTTCTAAACTCAACCGTGAAAATAAGGACTCTGGCTATATTGCCTTAGATCCAGATCACGTCTTAAAGAGTGAAGGATTCGCTAGAGAAATCTCCCGTGTACTTGGTACAAGAGATTCTTATAAGAATGATGCTTATGCAAGTTATATTGAACTTTACGAAGTTAAATATCACGATACAAGCATCTACGACTACTTCAAATCTCAATATCCAGAATTATTTGAATAGTTAAGTTAATCTTAAGGAGGGTTTATGCCCTCCTTTAATTTATGAGGTAAATAAAAATGCATAAAGATGATTGTATATTTTGTAAAATCGCGTTAGGAAAAGTTCCTGCTCATAAGATATATGAAGATGATGACGTTATAGCCTTCTTAGATATATCTCAAACCACAAAAGGACATACTCTTGTTATTCCAAAGGAACACTTCGATAACTACCTTGCTACACCTCAAGAAGTAATGCATAAAGTTATGGACGTTGCTCAACATATTGGACAAGCCCAAATCTACGTCTTAGGGGCTAAAGGAGTCAATATCCTCACTAATGTGAATAAAGAGGCAGGACAAAGCGTTATGCACTTCCACGTGCACGTTATTCCGCGATATATATCGAAAGAAGGATTCCGCATTGAAATGAAAGAGAATCCAAATATTAAAGACTTATCTCTCCCTGCTTTAGCAGAACAAATAAAGAAAGGTCTATAATAAGCAAACTAAAAGGAGCCAGCAACGGCTCCTTTAATTTTATTAATTATCTATCTTTTGGCTTATAGAATGAGGTGTTATCCATCATCCAAAGCTTTTCGGTGAATTCACCTGGTTTTACATTCGCATAAGCTTTATCAAGCACCATCATGCGTGAATCCATCATATCGATTTCACTTAATAGAAGGGCTTCTCTAGTACATGGAAGAACTGGAGAGCCAAATTCTAATTTGCCATGGTGCGCGAGAATCATATGTTCAAGAAGTAAAGGTACTTCACTTTTAATTCCTAATGAATCAACAATCTTTCTAAACTCTGCATACATAATAGAGATATGACCAATGAGTTTGCCTTCAGTGGTTTGTTTTGGCATTAATGGGTTTTCATATTCAATGGTTTTACCAATATCGTGAAGAAGAGCACCTGCGACAAGGATATCTCGATCAACTTGAGGATAAACTTTCGCGACTGCTTCCGCCATATCCGCCATAGTAAGAGAATGATGAAGAATTCCACTACCGAATTCATGGTGAATTCTCACAGCTGCAGGATAATTAATATATTTGTTATAGAAATGTTCAATAACAGCATTCGTAACTTTTTCAACATCTTTATCTTTAAAAGAATGAAGATATTTATCTAATCTAGCTTTCATTTCATCAAGTGGGATTGGTGAAACCTTTTGGAACTGTGTTAAGTCTAAACTATCAAAGTCTTCGACTTTACTTACAGAAAGAATCTTTAATTGGTTTTGATTCTTATATAAGTTAATAACTCCATCAACGTTTACCACCGCTCCTGGCACTAAAGTAGCTAAATCAGCATCTGTCGCGTCCCACTTTTTAGCTTCAAGTGATCCAGTTTTATCTTGGAAGGAAACGTTAATATAAGCCATTCCTTTTTCGGTGATGCCTTTATTGGCTTGAGTTACAAGTAATTGACCAATTAAATGGTCTCCATCCACTAAGTCTTTAATCCATTTCATGAAAGTATTCTCCTTTTATTAGTTCTATATCTTGATAGCGATAGCCTTTTTTAAGTAAATAGTTTAGCACCTTTTGATAAAGCTCCTCGCCAAGTGATTTAAATCTATAACGCATATAAGCAGTGCCAAAGTCTCCTCTAAGAAGTTCAAGTTCCACTTCTTTTGAATTCTCTTTCGCTAAATCACTAACCTCTTTAGCAATATCAAATGAGAATCCAAGTCTAAGAAGAGAATCATGTATCTTTTTCTTTTTAGTGAAGTTATTCTCTTTAGAATATTTCTTCTCTAGCTTATTTAAGGCGTTTTTAGCCTTTTTAAGCTCATTAACTTCGTTATATTGGATTTTATCAATAAGAGTCTTTTTAACGCCTCTATTATATAGTTCTTGTTTAATGCGGTTATAACCATAATTATGAACTTCCGCATATTCAAGATATTCATCTACGACGCTTTTATCATCGAGAAGCGAATATTTATATAATTCTTTTAAAACAAGCTCGATTTCTGATTCGGATGCACCTAGATTAGTGAGTTTTTCCACTATCTTCTTTTCAGAATATGATTTTCTAGATAATAGGGTTAAAGCTTTATCGTAATATTTCTCAACATTGTTTCTGGCTTTGATATCTCTAATATCTTTATTAGATAAGATCTTGCCTTTAAATAATTTAAATTCAGTAAAAGTATTAGGAAGTATTTCTAAAACTTTATCCTCACCTTCAAATTTAATGAGGACTTTCTTTTGCCCGATTTTAACATCGGCTATTCTTTTACCAATATTCTTTGATGGCACGACGATATACCTCTAATACGCGGTTATAGAATGTTTTAAGGGAATAGTTATCAATGCTTGTAATAGCGTCTTCAAGCATCTTGGTGTCTTTATTTTGATATTTCTCATAGACGAGCATGAGTTTTCTAGAAAACTCTTCTTCGTTTTCAAAGAAATAACCAGTATTGCCGTTAGAAATAACATCAAGTAGGTTATGGTCAAATCTTGCTAGAACATATAAATGTGCGGCCATAGCTTCCATATATGTAAGGCCTTGCGTTTCACTTAACGAAGCAGATGCAAAGGCATTTCCAATCGCATAATAGTTTTGAACTTCACTTGGAAGACATGGTCCAGTAAAGATAACATCTTTTTCATGGCCAAGTTTCTTCGCGAGTTCTTTAAGATCTTCTACAGCTGGACCAGTTCCAACGATTACCATCTGAGCGTTCGCCTCAGGATGATCTTTTAAAAACTGTGCGAATCCTTTAATACAAAAATCGATGCTTTTTTCTTGAGCGATTCTTCCTAAAGAAAGAAGAGTAAATTTATTTGGATCAATTCCATGTTTCTTTTTAATTTCACTTACGACATTAGGATCGATATTTTCTGGGAAGAATTTATTGAAATCTACTCCAGTAGGAATGACGTTCGCATATTTATCAATTCCAATACGTCTCATATAGTCTTTGGTCTTACTAGATGGAGTAATAAAGCAAGTCGCATGGGAAATAAGCATACGAACATAATTTCTCATGAA
>CADBNT010000056.1 GCA_902796125.1 uncultured Erysipelotrichaceae bacterium
ATGGCGGATGGCTCCATATCTACCCAGAGGGTAGCATGTGGGAATATTACCGTCCAATTCGACCATTTAAAAAAGGAATCACTCACTTCGCGAAAATGACGGGAAAACCAATCCTTCCTTTAGCATATTCTTACCGTAAACCTTCATGGATTAGAAGGGTTATTTTTAGACAAATTGCTTTATTTACACTTCATATTGGTGAGCCTTTATTTATCGACGAATCTTTACCAGTAGAAGAACAAGAAATTGATTTACTTAAAAGAGCTCATGAAGCTGTATGCGTTTTAGCCGGTATGTCAGAAGAAGAAAACCTATATGAGCCAGTCTTCAACGGCGATAAACGTATTGACTATTACACTGATAAATACGGTATTGGTTATAAAGGCTCACATTAAAAATATATTTGTGAAAGATTTTTGCACTTATATAATAAAACGTAGAAATAACGCATATGGCAAGTAAAAGAAAATCGTTTTTATCTAATGATATGAAGCGCATCATCATGCTTGTGCTTGGTTTAACCTGCTCTACATTAGTGTTAACCTTTTCTGTCTTAACTTTACTTGCTGTGCAAAAAGAAACTTATGAAGCTGCGCCTAAATATTTGGTGTGGGTCTTTGTTTTCATGGGTTTAACTAGACTTGTCACTTTTATTCAAGATAGAAGTAAATATAATCTCATCCGCTGCCTTGTTTTACTTGGCTTTGATATTGCGTTAGGTATCATTGTCATCTTTGCAAATAGCAATATCTATTTGTTCTCTACTTCAGCAGGTTTATATTGCTTAACAATAATTATTTCCCGCATCTTTAAAACTATTCAAAGACATACAGTTAGGGATATTGTCTTTAATGTTTTAATTATTGTTTTTGCGGTCTTATTATGCTGTGGATTTTTCATCCCAGTTGATCCAAGCAATGTTTCAAGCGTCATTTTACTTGAATGCGTTTTCATTGCTGTCACTTCCTTGGTGGAAGTTGCAAGCGTTACGCTTGCCCAACTTAAATTCAAAGTTTTGTTTAAGATTATTCTTAGAACTTATTCTTTAGAAATATTGTTTGGTTTATTAGCCTTAATGGTTGCCTTCTCACTTATCTTTATGGCTATTGAACCAGGTATGCCTTCTTTTGGTGATGCTTTATGGTTTTCATTTACAGTAGTCACTACGATTGGCTTTGGTGATATGGTCGCGACTACATTACTAGGAAGAATATTAACCGTTATCTTAGGTATGTATGGCATTATTGCTGTCGCGGTTATTACATCCATCATTGTTAACTTTTACAATGAAACTGCTGGTGCAAAAGAAGATAAAAAGCAAATTAAAGACATTCAAAAAGAAGAAGAGAATAAGTAGACTTATTAACTATAAAAAAGCAAATGGTTCGTAGAACAATAGTCTCTACGAACTTTTTGTTTTACTATTCTTTGCTTGAATTTACAAAGAAGTCACTATTCTGATAAAATAAAATCATGAATAAAAGAATATTACTAGTTTCATTAGTTGGTTTTCTCCCACCTTTAATTCTAACTATTACTGTTTTCTGTTTGCTCAAAGAGCAATTCATTGAAATTAATGGAATGGATGGTTTGCATCTTAGCGGCTATGATTTAGCTGCATTAGAGCCTTCGTTTAGATTTTATAGTCCTTTTCCATTAATTGGATTAATTTCACTAATTTGTTTGTTGGTTGCTATAGTAGCGTATTACGTTCTTTATCTTTTGAGGGTTAAAAGAATTAATTTTGTTCTTGCTGGATTATTTAGTATTATTGCAATCCTTCTAATTGTGTCGTTCACATTGACAGGTAAAACAAACGTTGAGAATGGGATAAGGATTATTGGCCACAATGTTATATATTCTGAATTTCCAGTTAAAACAGTTGTAATAATCCTAGCTTCTTTTGCTGCGTTTTGGATGGCGATATCTGCTGTAGGAATTCATTTCATCTCCAAGATTCCTTTAAAACAAAAACCTATTATTGAAACAAATGTTAAAGTCGGCAAGGACACGATTTCTATCAATGATGTTACATATAACATCAGAGGTTCATATCTTACCGATGATGAAGGAAAAGTTTTTTATCAAATTAGAAAGCAATACATTGTCGATAGTAAAGGCAACAAAATTGCAAAAATCTTTTAATTAATTTGTTTCTCTATAAAGTTAATCCTTTATAACATTATGTGACGTTAATGAATGTTAGAATAAATAAATTATCTGTAGCAAAAACAGCCAATGAAGCAGTCGAAGTTCTTGGCGATAGTTTTATTTGTTATAAAAGAATGATAGATGATGAAATTGTTGTTCATAATTGTTTAATTTTAAAGATGTTAATCGATGTTAAACATGATGGAAAGGCGAAAGAAGCTTATATTTGCAAAATTTTAAAAAGAAGGGAGTTTTGCGTCGTTTTAAAAGAGGAAATCGAGAAAGTACAACTTCGTGACAAGCTAACGAAAAAGCACTTTGGTGTGGAATATGTTGATCACCAAGATTTTTACAACAAATTAAATAAAAAACAGTTTGAATTACAGTTTAAAGAAGAGCTGGAGAAGGATGCGGATTTAAAAGAGCAGTTTCCAAATATTGCGAAAGAAGCTGTCGACAATTTAAAAACCAATATCGATTATTTTAAATCACTAAACCATAATTCTTTTGAGAAATGCCTGAAGACTGTGGTGGACAGATATTACTTCAAAGAAGTAACGAGTCTTGAAAAAGATTATAGTAATTGTTTGTACATCATGGTTTTTGATGAATATTCGCAGTTCTATATAGGCAAAACGACTCAATATTTGGAACAACGCATTTGTAATCATTGGTCATCAAAGATTGTGCCGTGGAGATTCTTTTGGGGTGAGAAAGAATACTCAAGGATTTCTGTTGATACATTTAAAAGATTAGATTGCACAAGAATATTTGTAGCGACAAACATTAAAGGAATTTTGTCCGATAGTAGCAATAGAATTACTGTTAGAAAAATCGAAGAAACAAATTGCTTTTTCACTGGCAAATTAGAAGATATGTCTGATCTGGAAATTGCCGAAAGAATTGTTATAAACAATTCGCCATCCCTTTATTGTTTAAGTGATAGAGTTTTTCTTCCAAACAGCCCAATATATTCAAAAATTAATAAGTCTATGGATAAAATTACAATTTATGATTTTATAAAAGCGAAATAAAAAAGGATTTATTTGTATATGTTATTAAAAAAGGCCTGATTATATCAGGCCTTTATTGTTAGAAATGCTTATTTAGAATAGCAAGGACTATACTCGACGTTACAGATAATCTCTTTCGCGTTATTTATGATTTCAAATCTCGTATTTTCATCTAAGCGATTGAAATCTTTTTCACTACCTTCATAGTAGAAGGTGATTTGTTCATCTCCGTTACGGTAACGAGTATCTTTAAATACGCCTAAGTTTTCATCATAATCAGAGATTGAGAATGCTCCTTGACCTACTTCGGTTAAAGATAGTGGAAGGAATACATTGTGGATATTTGTACTTCCAGCAAAGCAACGTCTTCCAATCTTCTTTAAATTCTTTGGTAGAAGTAAATAATCATTAAAATGAGTATTAGCGTATGCTTCTAAATCAAATTCACGAGCGTTTCTTGGGAAATAAGTACCAACAAGTCCATAACGGTTAAAGAAGGCTCTTCTATTAACTCTAATGACGGAATCATGTCTAAGTAAACCATATAATGGTTTTGAATGTTCTTTATACTTATTTCCATATCCGTGTGATGATATTGTAGTAAATAAACCGCCATCGATGATATAGCCATTAACTTCGTCAGTAACTAAATAGTTATCCGCACGAACTGGATCATAGTAAGTGTCATAGAAATGCCAGTTTTCATCGTGATCAATATATCTTCCTGCGAGGATTTTATCAAAAACACCATGCTCTTCATCTTCAGCAGCTTTCCATTCTTCTTGAGCAAGTCCAGTTATAACTGTATTTTCTTCTAAGTCGGTGAAGAATCTTAAGACGTCTTCTAATGGATAAGAATAAACTTCTAATCTAATGACATAGAGCTTAATATCGCCAGCGTAGTCTTTAATCATTTCATAAGTTAACTTATCACCAGCGTAGATTTCTTCATCTGGAGTAAATGGATAATGCATCTCTGGGCGTAAGACACTTATTCTATTCGCTCCAACTCTTAATTCATAAGCTTTAGTTTGATAAGAATATGTATCTAATAAACGAGTGTGAATATCATCGAATTTTGCGATTGAAATAGATGCGTTTTCTTCTTCATTTAAATAATCAACTTTATTTAAGATTTCACTATCGTAGTCGTAGTAATAAACTTTTCTAAACGACTTTGTCGTTTCAATGCATTTTGCATATAAAGTGATATTTCCTTTATGTCTAGCGTCAGCATCAAATACTTGAGTGCAGGCATGGTCTAAGAACCATCCACCAAATTTATAGCCATCTTTCATCACTGGATCAGGCATATTAACTTTTCCATCAAGCATAGAATAAGATGTGTGAATTGGATGACAACCATCACCATCTTTATTTGTTGGAACACCTACGACGTTAAAGACAGGGTAGAAGTGTCTATCGCTTGTAAATGGACTAGCTAAATCATTAGTTTTACTATTCCAGTCATATTGACGAATTTCTTCGTTTGATGAAATATCAACTTTTTCACCATCATTTACTTTTAGTAACACATCTTTATTTTCAAGGTGGAAAACAGCGATATGTTTATTATCGGTTGTGCCACTAACTTTAAAATTAGCGGTGGAAGAATAAAGTAATTTTCCTACGCCTTGTTCGTGGAGATTTACATGGACTTCATAGCCATATACATATTCTCCTGGAAGAGTGTATTCTTCTGGACCAATTTTAGTGACCACACGGTTATCAGGAATCTTTGATTCGTCAATTGGTGATAATTCATATGGTTTAATAGGAGAATTTAAATCTAACTTTGCAGATTTATCTTCGACTTGAATCATGTCATGAAGAGCTTTTTCAGTTAAATCTTCTGCATATTTAAAGCGAATGCTCTTAATGATTAAATTTTTATTTCCGCGGTTGATAATAGAGATATATGGACGATCTAAGTTTACTAGAACTCTAGTGTCTGTTTGGGTCATTTGGAAATGCTCAACACTATTTGGAGTCGCGGATATTCCAACGACATAACCTCCCTCATCAATATATCCTCCGTCATAGACGGCTTGAACATAAACTTCTTGGATGCCAGGAATATAGTTTTGTAAATAAATTCCACCATAAGGACCTAAAATCATAAAGGCATCTTCCGGTTTTTCAGTAACAGCCTTTTCATCGAAGTGGAAGTGCACACCAATACGTGAAGTAATTTCACCAGCAGTTAGATGAACGTGTTCATCAAAAACAATTGGATAATCAGGATCGATTGTTTCTTCATCTCCTGGATCAACTGGATCAGCGCTTGTTCCGCCTGAAGTTGTGCCACTTGTAGTGCCGCTTGTGGAATCAGTAGGTGAGGCTTGTCCGCATCCTGCTAATGGAAGCACGAATAAGCTTAGTAATAATAAAGCTAATTTTGTCTTCTTCATATTAAGCACCTACCTTTCTATATTCATAGGTACCGCGAATAACGGTGTTTTGAGTAATTGAATCATATGAAGCATCCCATCCAATAAAGACATATTCATAGTTAGGATCTTCACTGACCATGTATTGGTCTCTTATTTCCGCCTCTGGCGCATGAGCTGCTTCTTTATCATAAACATCTTCAATCTTAACGATGTTACCAAGTCCATCGACGAAGACGACATTCCAGTAATAGTAGTCGATATATTGGAATTCGAAGGTAACTGGTTGGAGATGTAGATCATCACCAGGTACATGATATGTTCCGGTGTTTGGATCAGTTTCATCATATGGAATGATTTCCTCGGTAGTGAGATTCTTCCAGCCAGTAAACTTTTTATATCTAGGAGCGATTCCGACAGGAAGTTTCATATCTGTTCCCATTAGATAATCACCGATATATTCAGGGTTTTGACCTGGATCTTGGACATAAATCTTTTGTTTATTGTTATTTTTGAAATGAATATTGATGATTTTAGATATTTCACCTGGACCGGAAGCAGTATCATCATTAACTGTTACTTTGACTTTTGCGGTAAATTCAGGAATAGCCGTAATAGATTTAATGGAGAACTTATAATCGGAATAATTGATATATTCGCTTCCTTGAATTAACTCAATATTGAAATAATTGTTACTATAGTCATCAATGAAAGCACCATATCTAATCTTCGTGCCATCATCATGTTTTAAATCTTGGAAAGATGATGTCATGTTTTTAGAGTCAAAGACTCTGACACCAAGTAGATGATAATCATCTAAATTAATCACAATTGGATTATCAGGATCATCTCTATAGTCAGCGTTTGTAACTTCAACAGTATCTTCCGTCGATTCGAAGGCATCGATACAGTTATCGTTACAGAAACCTAATAGTATTGTTTTTGCTATCGGCCATTCAGAAGTGAACCCGCCAAAGAGTAGGGCAACATCAACGCCCCATTTAACTCCAGCGGAGATTTCAAACTTACCACCAGCGTGTTCACTGATGATTAATTCTTGCGATGAACCCCATGATAAATCAGAAATTAAATATCCTTGAGCGTCAACTGCACCAAAGGCTTTAATGAATATTTCGGCATGGAAAAACTTATATAAACCAGAAATTCCAACACCTAAGGAAGCGGAAATACCTACTTCCGCGTGGAAGGTGCCTAAAAAGGCAAGCGATAAGTTTTTATCTTTTTGAGTTTGAGTTTCTGAATGTGGATCGCAACCTTTGTTGTTATTAATAGATACATCTGTTCTATGCGTGTGACTGGTGTAGGTAAGATCACATTCAACAGTGATTTGAAGTTTCCAATAGAAATCGATTTCAAATCTAATATCTAATGGGAAGAAATAGTAGCAATCGAATCTAAATAATGGATAACTTTTACCGTCTGCAGTTGATGTAGGGGAGTCGCCTTTAAATTTAGACCTAACTGCGCTATCTTGGGTCATAGCTTCTCTTAAATCATTTTCAATGCCTTCCCTAATCTTGTCTTCTTGAACTGGACATAAGTTCGTGGAGATGGCGATTTTAAATTTAACTTCTTTAGTGTCATCTTCTTCGACTTTTAGTTCATATTTAACGCCTGTTGGGATGAACCATTTCCATTTGATCTTCAAAGAAGCAGAAATATCATAAGTAGTTGTTTGCTTATATGATAAAGATAACTTAATAGATAAGTTTTCTTGTGGAGTAAGATCTAAAGTGATGCTACAACCCCAAGTGAAAGTTGAACCATCAAAGTTAAGATTAAATGATACTTTAAGACTAGAAGCCCAATCTATGATTGAACTACGATATTGATGTGGTTTTATGTCGAAGTGGTGGAATAAACCATACATCGCTGTCACAACATCTTCGTGTGCTAAGAAATATTCACCGAGTTGATGAGCGGTGTTTTGTTGAGAAGCGTATGATTCGTATTCAACATTGTTTTCATTTACTGTGATAGAATCATTGACGTCTAAGTTTTTATATAAGTCTTCGCCTTGGCAAGGATTATATCTAATAAATTGTCCTGATCCATTTGGATTAGGAGAAATGCTAGTGACTTTGCCATATACAGTTTCTCTATTATCTTTATCAATGCTTAAATCAGAGATTCTAAAATATTGATCTACTGCAGCGGAAAATTCACCATCATAAATGAAATATGCTCCGAAAGCATCAACGTCGAAATATTGGACATTTCTAATGTCGTGATTGATAAACTGAGTGTCGCTTCTATCTACTGTATGAACTCTATTAGAATCATTAACATCTAAGGAATAGTATGTAAGTTCTCTAATCGACTCATCTTTAGCGGCAAACTTTAGATTATCGTTTTCAAGTTTTGCGTGATATTGATGATCTTCATCAAATGATGAAACTGGAATTAGATATTTGGCTTCACCATTAGAAGAGCTAACAAGTTCAGTAGGAATCTCATTATCATCTTCATCGACAAGTTTTAAATCGCTTGCCTTAGGAGAATACTCTTGAAGAGGAGAAATGACGGTTAGATATTGGTTTTCATCACCGCGTTTAAATTCATATAGTGATTTAGTTGCTTCACATTCAACGCCTTTAACAATTGTAAGTGGAGTTAAATCACCATCATATTCTTCAACTTCAATTGGAACACCTGCTAAAGATTCTTCTACAAGTTCTCTTTCTTCTTCATAAGTTAGCCCATCATCATTATTTGAATGAGGAAAGGCGCATGAAGAAATAAGTAAACTGGAAGAAAATAACAGCATTAGAATCTTCTTTTTCATAGTATCACCTCTACTAGAAATATCTTTTATACAACCATTTTATAAAATGGGTTGTCACAAAAGTGCAACTAAAAAGTGATTAAGTGATTTTCTTGTTGATTTAAAACGCCTCTTTCGTAGATTTTCACTTTGTGAATACATCTTTTTCTTGTAAAATATGTCGCACACGATATAATTTAGGTGTAGAGGTTTTCTTATGAAACTTGCAATACGTTACTATACAAAATCAAAAAAGGGTAATACCTATAAGATTGCGAACTTTGTCTCTTCTAAAGTCAATGTTCCAGCGTTAGATGTTAGCAATAACTTAGAAGAAGAAGTGGAGACACTTTTACTTATTAATGCGATGTACGCCGCGGATATTGATAAAGAAGTAAAAACATTCTTAAAAGATAATAAGGATAAAATTAAATGTCTTATTAATATCAATTCATCTGCATCAGGCGCATCAACCCTAAAAGCAGTGAAGAAAGTATGCGATAAATATGAAATTCCGGTCTCAGATAAAGAATTCCATACAGTCGCCTCTTGGATCTTTATTAATAAAGGTAGACCAAATGAAGATGACTTCCAAAAACTAGAAGCCTTTTTAAAGGAAGTTGTTAACAATGGATAAATACGATTCATTACTTTTAAAAAATCAGCTTTGTTTCCCGACTTATGCAGTCGCGAATAAGATACTTAGAAAGTATCAACCATTACTCGATAAGCTTGATTTAACTTATACCCAATATATCGTCATGATGGTGATGTGGGAAAAGCATGAAGTAAATGAAAAAGAATTATGCGAGGCGCTTCATTTAAAAACAAATACCATCGCGCCTTTAATTAAAAGGCTTAAAGAAAAAGGATATATAAATATATCTAAAGATAAATTAGATAAAAGAAATCTAAAGATAGTTATCACCAAAGACGGTGAAAAACTAAAAGAAAAAGCGGTGGATGTTCCACCAAGCATCGCTACAGAATTCAATCTCAGCGAAGAAGAAGCAAGGACGTTATACAAAATACTATATAAAATTCTAGATTACGAAAAAGGAGAATAACAAAATGAGTATCTATGATTACAAAGTAAAAGATAGATCAATGAACGATGTTGATTTATCGATCTACAAAGGCAAAGTCCTTTTAGTGGTTAATACCGCGACCGGATGTGGTTTCACCCCACAATATAAAGGTTTACAAGATTTATATGAGAAATATAACAAGGATGGCTTTGAAGTTCTTGATTTCCCATGCAACCAATTCTTTAGACAAGCTCCAGGAAGCGATGAAGAAATTCATTCCTTCTGCACCTTAAAATACAATACAACTTTCCCAAGATTTCATAAGATTGCTGTCAATGGTGATGAAGCTGATCCACTTTATAAGTGGTTAACAACTCAAAACGCTAAAAACAAGACCAAAAAGATCAAATGGAACTTCACTAAATTCTTAATTTCTAAAGATGGTGAAGTTATTGGTAGATTCGAACCAATGACCAAACCAGAAGCTATCGAAGAAGATATTAAGAAAGCTTTAGCAAAATAAATATGAATAAAACTATTGAAATAATTAAATCCCGCGTCTCTTGTAGAGCATTCTCCTCTAAAAGAGTTCCTAAAGGAAAATTAGAACAAATTCTGGAAGCCGGCAAAATGGCACCTTCTGGAATGAATAAACAAGTTTCTAATATTCTTGTTATTAAGAATAAAAGAACACTCGACAGCGTAAGAAACGCTTTAAAAGAGAAATTTAATAGAGAATGTCTTTATGGCGCGAATCTATTATGCCTTGTATATGGTAGAAGAGATGAACCATTAATGGTTCAAGATTGCTCATGTATCATCGAAAATATGATGATTGCCGCGACAGCCTTAAAAGTCGATTCTTGTTGGATCAATCAACTCGAAGAATTGTTATCTGATCCAAAGTATAAAAAACTTAGAAAACGA
>CADBNT010000057.1 GCA_902796125.1 uncultured Erysipelotrichaceae bacterium
CCAATAGCACCACCAACGTAACCAACTATATTGATAATACCATTAGCTTTACTACGTAATGGCTTTGGTGTAAGGTCAGGCATTAAAGCAACTGCTGGGGAACGATATGACATCATGAAGATGATGATAACGACCATCGTAGCGATCATTCCGACGATCATACCAATGATACCTGCAGCTTCGCCACCCATTGCGAATGAGAAGAACATTGGGATAAGTGGCATAACGATTGCAGTAATAACTGCACCAACGATAATATAAGGCATTCTCTTACCAAGTTTAGAATGTGTCTTATCAGAGAGATGGCCAAAGATTGGCATGATGAATAAGGCAGCAATATTATCAAGAGCCATGATAATACCGACTTTCCATTGAACAGTTAAAAAGTCATCCTGAGAAAGATATCCATATTGAAGAAGATAAGTCATATTGACTTTTGATGGATCTGCGGCTTCAGAGATAGCTTTTTGAACCGCATCGGCGTAGTCATGCTTTGCAAACATAAATGAAAGCATTGGAGCGCAGTATGAATTGTAGAGTTGCCAAACTAAAAGAATTCCAAAGAAGGCAAGACCAATCCAAATTGTCCTCTTAAGATAGGACTTGTTAAATTTTAAAGATTGTTGAGTAGCAGTGTTTTCCATAGCTAACTCCTTTCAAAGGCTATCTCAATTATAAGATAGTTATTACTATAAGTCTAATTGCTTTCTATATTTGTGCGACCTTGTCTTTTCTCAAGAAGGATCCAGGAGACAAGCGCATATATATCATTAATAAAGAACGCACCAAAGCATACGACAAGAGAATAATATTCACTATTTTCTTGTGCAGCCATACTCCACATGACAATGAGGATAATGTCATTAATCATATAGAGAATGGAAAATAACTTACTTCTTCTATATTCAAAGATAATTGCAGATAAAGAAGTGAAAACAGAGAAGATTGATAGTATCAAGTTCGCTGTATTTAGAGCCTTAAGCCAGAAGAATAATACTGCTGATACGGATGCAGCAAGGCTAAGCACCATCAATACTTCTTTCCAATCAAGGATTCTTGTCTTAACAACACCTTTTTCTTTGGAAGGATGTCTAAGCCAGGCAATAAAAGAAACAAATGCTATAACAGCTGTCACGCATAAATAGACAATCATTTCTCCATAGTACTTATATGTGAAGGATACAAATCCATAGAAGATAGAGAACACGAACATTAAGAAAGGTCCAACCGGACTTCCTTTCGCTGCAAAGAGGATTGCAAAGAATCCAACAATAGAACCAATTAGATATAAATATTGAGTGGAATGAAAATAGAAGAAACAAAAAATAGACACGCCTAATGAGACAATTAGAAGTGCCCATTCAAAAGGATTGAAATAAGTTAAAACAGCTTTTAAAAATTTCATTTAATTTCTTTTTCGTATTCTTTCAAAAACTCAAGGAGGAACTCATGACGTTTCTCTGCCATTTGTTTTGCTACATCAGTGTTCATCATATCCTTGAGAAGAAGTAGCTTTTCATGGAAATGATCAATAGATGATTGAAGGCTTCTACCCTTAGATCCTCCAAAGGCAAAAGTACGGGCAACACCTATCGCACCAATCGCATCTAATCTATCCGCATCTTGAACAATTTGAGCTTCAAGTGTAGAAGGTTTTTTATCTTTATTTTTGCTAAAAGAAATCTCATTTATCCCTGCAATTACTGAATTAATTAGAGATTTATCGAGTTTTTGCGATTCCATTATCTTTCTTGCGTTTTCATTATTTTGGGTGTTAAAGATTTTTGGATCATCAACATCATGAAGAAGCGCAATTAAGCTAATCAAATCCTTATCTGCTTTAGGATAAGAATTAGCGATATCAAGTGCGGTTTTATTAACGCGCATCGTATGCTCAAAATCATGTCCACTTGAATCTAGGGACAATAAATCTCTTACCTTAACGTAAACACCACTGATATCCATTATTTCTTTTCGTTTAATTCATCAAACTTTTCTTTCATGGTTGGGTTACCATGAGTGAGTTTTCTAATTTCAAGATTTGGAAGTTGATTCTTAGCTTTTTCAATCCAACCTGTCGCAGTGTGGAATTCTTTACGGAAGGTTTCAACTTTCTTAACGATGTCATCACACATCTTATCGACTTCAGCATAAATGTTCCCGGCTTTCTCATAATCAGCCTGAATCTTTCCGGCGATAGCTTGAACTGCTTCTTCAAACTTAGAGATATCAACGTTTTGTTGTTTATACTCTGCGACAGCCTTCTTATATTGATAAGCACTTCCTGACATTGTTTTGATTAAGCCAATGATAGGAAGGAAGAATTGAGGTCTAACTACAAACATCTTTGGATAGATATGAGAGACATCAACAATGCCGTTATTATATAGTTTGCTATCTTCTTCTAAGGTAGAAACTAAAACAGCGTATTCACAGCCCTTTTTATTTCTATCAGAATCAAGTTTCTTAAAGAAGTCAGAGTTTTTATGTTTATGCTCTGTGTCATCTTTTTGATTTTTCATTTCAAACATGATGGAACAAAGTTCAATACCGTCTTCAGAATAATCTTTAAAGACAAAGTCACCTTTCGTACCGTCAACGCTTTCGTTATCTTTTTCAAAGTACGCTCTTGGATAGGCATAGGCTCTAATCTCATCAAAAGCATCCTTACAATATTGTTCAAGTGATTCACCTAAGTCTTTTGTGGAATCACCCATTCTAAAGTCTTTATATCTTTGGATTTCTTCATCCTTAGCCTTTAATAAGAAATCATATTTCTCTTTAAGAGATATCTCATTTTCTTTGATATCAGCCTGAAGCTTAGTGATTTCTTGATTTTTCTTTGATAACTCTTCTTTATATGTTTCTAAAGCTTTGCTAACAGCGAGTTCAGTATCTTTATTTGAACCTTTAAGTTTTTCTTGGAGTAGAGAAAGCTCTGCCTTGAGTTCTCCAATCTCTTTTTCTTTAGAGGCGTTAGATTTATTTTGTTCAAGTTCTAATTTAGCTTTATATGTTTGCTCAACTTGAGCGACTTGCGCTTTAACTCTTTTATCGAGTTCTTCTTTTTCAACTTCGTTTAGTAAAGCATCATAGCTAGATTTATCTAACTCTATAACTTCACCGCATTTAGGACATTTGATTTCTAACATAAAGAGCCTCCTTAGAAAATAAAACCAAATTTATTCGGTTTTAAATATTCTAACATGTATTGAACCAAAGTGAATTAAATTGAAAATTTATTTTTATAAAAGATAATTATGTTATGGAGGAAATATAAAAGATGAAGAAAAATATCTTTCTTTTGTCTAGTGTACTTGCAATGTGTTTAGCAAGCTGTTCAGGCGTTAAACATAACATCTCAGAGTACATTTTGAAGCTTGATTATTCAGGCGGTGATTATCGCATCTTACAACTAACTGATATTCATTTAGGCGATAAAGACGATTTAGATAAACATTTTGCTTTTATGGATAGAACAATCTCTGATCCAAAAGCTAGACCAGATCTCATCGTTGTCACAGGCGACTTATTCACATTCGCTTCACAAGATACCGCTAAACGCTTCTTCAAATACCTTGATGACAAGGGTGTCCCATGGACTGTTACATTTGGTAACCATGATGAACAATGCTATTTCTCAGTCGATTGGTTAACGGGATATTTAAATAATTATGGTTCCAATTGTGTCTTCAAAGACATCCAAGATGACGACGTTCAAGGAAACGCGAACTTTGCCATTAACTTAATGAAGGATGATAAAGTCTTTGAGCAACTTATCATCATGGATTCTAACCGTTACTACTATGGCAGTTATTTCGGTTATGACTATTTCAAACAAGATCAAATCGATTGGTACAAAGAGTTAGTCGATTATACTACCGAACAAAATGGTGGTGAGGTCGTCAAATCTCTCATGTTCTACCATATCCCACTTCCAGAAGTTAATGATGCTTGGGAAAAAGCTCAAACTGGTGAAGATGGCGCAGTGCTTAAATATGGTGAAAAAGGTGAAGCACCATGTAACCCAGATTATAACTCTGGTTTCTTCGATGTCATCGTTGAAAAAGGTTCCACTACTGGAATGTACTTTGGACATGATCACGTCAATAACTTTATCGTTAACTACAAAGGTATCGACTTTGCTTATGGCATTAAGTCTACCGATAGAATCTATTACGGAGAATCCATGTTAGGTGGAAGAACCATCATTCTCCATGATGATCATACAGTTGACTACAAGAACGTTTATCACACATACGAGGAGGTAAAGTAAGATGAATAAAAAATACTTATTATTATCCCTTGTCTGTTTAACAGTTGTTGGAGCGTTGTTCACCGCTCTTGGCTCCAATATGTTCTTCAGCGATATCGGTAACATTGCTACTGGTGTCTCTGGCATGCTTGTCACTCTTCCAGCGGCAGCAGTCTCAGTTACATTTGTCGTCGCAATCTTCTACGTTATCCGTATCTATAAACACCAAGATTGCTTCAAGAGAATTTCTAGACTCTATCTAATTATTGCTGCAGGAGTTAACCTCATTGGTTTAGTGGGTGTTATCCTGTCCGCTACAAGTGTATATGGAACATTCTTATCTCCTAACCCATTCCCAGGATATTTAATTATCTTCTTAATTCTTGAACTCCTTATTTTAGGAGGAATCGTCTATGCCTTCGTAGCCTTAAAGAAAGCTAAAGAAGATACTGGTAAAGTCGAAATCAAAGTCTCCTATGTCTTAAAGACAATTGGCTGGTTCTTCTTTATCATGATTGTCTTAAATAGATTTGGAATGTTCTTAGGAATGCCACTATATGTCTATTTAAGAAATCTCTATAAGACATTCCCATTCTATATCTTCTTATTAGAAGGTCTCTTCTTAGGCTTCTTAGAAGTCGCTCATATCTTTGAGTTATTTGATCGTAAGAAACTTCAAATCCTCATTTTCGTTGGACTTGGCTTAAATGTTGCTTTATTCGCTTATATCGCTATTATGGGCATTAACGATACAGCCTTTGTTTCTAGCTTATCTCCAGCACTTCCATTAGAAAGACTTGCTTCTAAACCATTAGAAGTTCTCATTCACTTCTTAGCGTATCTAGGAGTAGGAATTGCCTTATTCTTACAAAATAGAAAAGCTCTTAAGAAATAAGCAAAATAAAAGATGGACGGGAATTAACCTATCCATCTTTTTTCATGCCTTAATAACCAAATAACTCAGGAATATCTTCAAATCCCTTCTTGAGTTCAAAGTCATGTTCTTCAATAATTCCTTTTCACGAACCAACTCTTGATTTTCTTTTGTTAAACGGATCAATTTGAAGAATTATTTTTCCATATCTACTCACATATATTCTCTCCTCTTTATTTGTCTCAAGAAGACCAATATATTTGGAAGGATTTTTTCTAAATTTAGAAATAGTAATAGTCATAGTCTTATTTTAGTTTTGATACAAATGATTTAATAGCATTCCTTACTTGTTTATATTGAACATCGAGCCAATTTGAAGATGGAATACTTGCTTCTGATGCAAAGACTTTATCATCTAATGTTTCATTAATTACGTTAACTAATTCATTTATGGTTTTAGGCATCTTTTTGCTATTCGATAGGAATAAGTTCAAATAAGAATTAACCTTTTCTAAGCCGATTAGTTTATTTGAAATCAAATAATACATATCATATAAATCTTTGTAACGAGTTGATAACTTTCCAAACCTCGCTAAGGATAATAGCTTTTCTGAAGCAATTTGTTCTGGTGGATTCACTTTAATAGCTAATGCCTTTTCGTCGTTACTAAAAGTGAAAAGAAGTTTGTTTTGCTCAATAGCAGAATACGTATGCACACCTATATCTAATTTCAGTTTTAAATGATCTAAATTACTATCGCTAAGAATTAAATGAATTCTCACACCTTGATAGTCTTCTTGATGCAATTGTTCAATTGAACCACTTATAGAAGCAGAAATGCCATCATTAACCTCATTTAATTTCTCAACGAATAATTTAATTGATTCTTTATCAATCGAATATCTGATGAAGTCAAAGTCGATGTCTTGAGTAACACGTCGTTTATTCTTCGTAAGAGTAAACATAACGATTCCACCCTTCAGCGTTACGTGTTCACATAATGAAGAAGATGAAATCTTGGTGAGCACTATTTCTTCGGCTGCTAAATTTTGAGCATTTCGAAAACTGTATCCAAGATTAAGATAAGAACCAAGAATACTTTTTATTTCCATCAAATCATTTCCTTAATCTTTAAAAGAAGAGAATCGCCATTAGAAAAGAATTTTGCATATAAGCC
>CADBNT010000058.1 GCA_902796125.1 uncultured Erysipelotrichaceae bacterium
CTTGCTCCGCCACCACGACCGATGATGAGCGTGTCTATGTTGGCATTTTTGGCCTCGTTTAGCGCGTTTAAGAGCGCTTTTGGGGCGTCGCTACCTTGGACAAGGGACGGAAATAATTTGACCTCTATAAGTGGGTTTCTACGAAGTAAGTTCGTTTTGATATCACTCATAGCAGCACTGTTAGGGGCAGAAATAACCCCTACTGCCTTTGGAAATGGGTTAATTTTCCTTTTCCTTGATTCGTCGAATAGTCCTTCGGCAGCAAGTTTTTTCTTAAGCATCTCAAGTTCAAATAATATTTGACCTTTGCCAGACAAGTCGATTGCCTGAGCGTAGAATTGGTATTCACCGCGTTCTGGATAGACGCTTACATATCCGGCCGCGATTATTTCATCACCATCTTTGATGGTTTCAGGCATAAAGCGGGTGTGTTCTCTAAACATAACCGCCCTGATGGATGATTCATCATCTTTGATGGTGAAGTAAATATGACCACTGCTATAACGTTTGAAGTTTGAAATTTCACCTTTAAGACGTAAGCCACGTAATGTAAAGTTTGTATCAAACATTTGTTTGATATATCTATTAAGTGAACTTACTGAATAAAGGTTTTCGTTCATAAAACGTTATCTAAAATAGCGTTAACAAATTTATAGTCATCTCTATCGAGATACTTTTTAGCGAGTCTAACAGCGACATCGATAACTACACTTTTGTCTACGTCATCGTCTGTATAATGGATATGAGCATAGCTCATTAAAAGAATAGCTTGCTCTAAGGAGTTAAGTCTTGAGAACAACCACTTCTCCATTTTGGCTTGGTATTTAGCCTTGATCTCATCAATATGGGATAAAGATTTAACGACGATTTCTTTAGAAAAAAGAGGAATCTCTTCAAATGGAAGAGAATATACTCCACTCATCACATCTTCAACTGAAAATTCATCTCCCATTGAGATGTATATCAAAGCATCATAGATGCTTATCATGATTAGTTCATGCTCTTTATTCCTAGAAACTGCCATAATATTACGCTATCGATGCGACCTTAATTTCAATATCGAATGGTACGGATTCACAATATGCCATCAAAGAAGAAGAAACTTCTTCTTGAATACGACGGCAAACATCGGAAACATTTTCACCACTCTTAAGAGAGATTTGAATAGAAACCTCAACTTGACCGTTTCTACGGAAAGCAACTTGAACTGGTCGAGTGAGATAAAATGAATTTCTTCTAGAACGGGAAACACTAGCCCCTTTAACGCGGTCTGTTGCCTCAGAAGCAATAGATTCAAAAACGCGTCTAGAGATTGCTAGATTGCCACTCTTATAGTTTTTAATCTTGAAGTAATCGGCCATAAGTGCCTCCTAAAACTTATTTTAAGTTTTCTTTAACGAATTTGACTAAGTGATCAGCTGTAAAGTCAAATGATTTGATTGCATCTTTTGCTGGTGCGCTTGTACCAAAGGTATCAATACCCATGACGTGATCAGCGTATTTATACCAGCCAAAGCTTGAAAGCATTTCAACAGCAAAGACTTTGTCTTTAGAGACGCCTAAAACGCTATCTTTATAGGCTTTATCTTGTTTTTCAAATAAGAACCAAGATGGCATAGAGACGACTCTTGCTTCGATACCTTCTTCATGAAGTTTCTTTTGTGCTTCGATTGCTAAAGCAACTTCACTACCAGTAGCAAGTAAGGTAACGTCTAAGCGTTTGCCTTCTTTGCTTATTATATAAGCACCTTTTTCAACTTCTTTATATTTAGAAGCGAGTAATGGAAGGTTTTGACGGGAAAGAATTAAAGCAGTTGGAGTTTCTTTACTTCTTACAGCAAGCTCCCATGCGGCATATGTTTCACGAGCGTCACATGGACGAATAACATTAACATTTGGGATACTTCTTAGCATAGCTAAGTGTTCAATTGGTTGATGGGTTGGACCATCTTCACCAACTGCAATTGAGTCATGAGAGAATAAATAGATGGCTGGAAGTTTGCTTAAAGCAGACATTCTAATTGCGGATTTCATATAGTCGGAGAAGACTAAGAAAGCACCACAATAGCCTTTTAAGCCGCCGTGTAAGCACATGCCGTTTACGGCACTTGCCATAGCAAATTCACGAATACCCCAGTTGACATTACGTCCTTTTGGAGATCTTGGTGTGAAGTTAACTCCATCATTGATCTTGGTCATGACTGAACCAGCAACGTCAGCACTACCACCCATTAAGAATGGGATTCTATTGTAGAGCTCATTAAGAGCTTTACCAGATGCAACACGGCTGGAATCGTTATTTTCAGGAGCAAATTTAGGTTCTTTCTTGAAATAGGCATCAACATCACCAGAAATTGCTCTTTCAAGGGTTAAAGCTGCTCTAGCGTGAGCGCTCTTCCAAGAAGCATAATTCGCCTGATAAGCTTTATAAGCTTCTTTACCACGTTTAACAAAGGAATTCTTGAAATTATCATAAACTTCGCTTGGGATTTCGAAAGCAGGATAGTTATAGCCATAGAAAGCTTTAGCTTTGGCACCATCTTCTTCACCAAGTGGGTTACCATGGACTTTGCAGGTTCCTTGTTTTTCACTACCATAACCGATAACGGTATGGACGATGATTAAAGTTGGTTTAGATTTGGAAGTTTTTGCTTTAGCAATTGCTTCGTCAATAGCGTCTAAATCATTACCGTCATTAACTTCTAAAACATTCCATTCGGAAGCTTTAAATCTATTCTTAACGTTTTCAGAGAAGGATAAATCAAGTCCTCCATCAAGAGTGACAGCATTGCTGTCATAGAAGAGAATTAACTTATTGAGTTTTTGATGTCCTGCTAAGGAAATAGCTTCTTGTGACAAGCCTTCTTGTAAACAGCCATCACCACATAATACATATGTATAGTGTGAGCAAACTTGTTTTCCTTGTGGATATTGTGCCGCTACAGCTCTTTCAGCAATAGCCATGCCAACAGCTTGAGCAATACCTTGACCTAATGGTCCACTTGTCGCATCTACGCCTTGGGTGTGCTTAAATTCTGGGTGACCTGGAGTGAGGCTACCGAGTTGTCTAAAGCTCTTTAAATCATCAAGGGATACTTTGTATCCACATAAATGAAGCATCGTGTAAAGAAGCGAACTAGCGTGGCCAGCAGATAAGACGAATCTATCGCGGTTAAACCACATTGGATCTTCTGGACTTGCCACTAAATGTTTGCTAAAAAGTGTGTAAACAATAGGAGCACTACCTAAAGCCATTCCTGGGTGACCGCTTTTAGCCTTATTAACGACATCGATACATGTTGCACGTATCGCGTTAACGGATAATTTGTCGAGTTCTTTTTGATTCATAAATTTTCTCCTTAATTTATTTATAAATTATTCTTTGATTTGAATTCCTAAATCATTAAGTTGATCTGGATCAACTGGTTGAGGTGCTTGAGACATTGGGCAAGCAGCTTTGAGGTTCTTTGGGAAGGCGATGACATCGCGGATATTATCAGTTCCGCAGATAATCATGCTGAGTCTTTCTAAGCCAAAGGCAATTCCACCATGTGGAGGAGTGCCATAATCAAAGGCTTTTACAAAGTAACCAAACTTGCGTTCGATATCTTCATCGCTAAAGCCAAGGATGTTAAAGACTTTCTTTTGCATATCTTCATCATAAATACGAAGTGAACCACCACCAGCTTCATAACCATTTATGACAATGTCATAAGCAGCAGATAAACACTTGCTTGGATCACTGTCTAAATAGTGAGCAGTTTCTGGTGTTGGTCTTGTAAATGGATGGTGAAGAGCTGCATAAGATCCATCATCTTTCTTTTCAAAAAGTGGGAAGTTAACAACCCAAAGTAAATCATATGTATTTGGTTTAACTAAACCAAGTTTACGAGCATATTGGTTTCTAAGAGCGCCTAAACCAAAGCAAACATTATCGTGATTACCGGATGCGACTAAGATAATATCACCGTCTTTAGCGTTTCCAGCTTTGATAAGTTCTTTTTGGAGATCTTCATTAAGGAACTTCACTAAGCTTCCTTCAAGGACGCCATTTTCAAGTTTGAAGACTCCTAAACCACCTAAGCCAAATTTCTTAGCTTCGCTAGTTAAAGAATCAATGACTTTTCTTGAAGTTTCAGAAGCTACTCCTGGAATAGTTATAGCTCTAATATGTGGAGCACTCTTAAATGCACCAAATTCGGATTTGGATAAGATGTCTTTGACATCATATAAGAATAAATCAAATCTTGTATCTGGTTTATCGCTACCATATTTATCCATAGCGATTTGCCAATCAAGACGACGAAGAGGTGTCTTAATATCGACTCCAATTGTTTCTTTGAATGTTTTCTTCAAGAAACCTTCCATGATTGTAAGAATTTGATCTTGATCTAAGAAGGACATTTCTAAGTCAATCTGAGTAAACTCAGGTTGTCTATCTTGACGAAGGTCTTCATCACGGAAGCAACGAGCGATTTGGTAGTATCTTTCCATACCGCCAATCATAAGTAATTGTTTAAATAATTGAGGAGATTGTGGAAGGGCGTAGAAATTGCCATGGTAAATTCTTGATGGGACGATATAGTCTCTTGCACCTTCAGGTGTAGAAAGAATTAAACATGGTGTCTCCACTTCAACAAAGCCATTTTCATCGAAATAATCGTGTGCGCATCTAACAATTTTTGCTCTCTTGCGGAGGTTTTCTTGTAGACATGGACGACGTAAGTCTAAATAACGATATTTAAGACGTACATCTTCAAGGGCATCGGTTTTATCAGCGATGATTAAAGGTGTAGTTTTAGCTTTGCTAAATACTTCGATTGATTTTGCTAAAACTTCGATTTCACCAGTCTTTAAATTTTTGTTTGGAATATCTTTCTTGTGGACTGTTCCTTTAACAGAAATGACATATTCACTTCTTAAGTCTGGAACCTCCACTCCTTCTTGAACGGTGACTTGAATAATGCCACTTCTATCACGAAGGTCAATAAATTGAAGAGCACCAAGATTTCTTTTTTTAGAAACCCAGCCGACTAAAGTGACTTCTCTTCCTTCATCTTTAAGACTAAGTTCGGTGTTATAACAAGTTCTTTCCATTTACTTCATCTCCACTTGTGAAGCATAAAATGCTTCCATATATTCATTAAGCATGCTTCTAAGCACTAAAGCCATATCATCAAGTTTGACATCTGTCTGTTCTTGAGTTTGTAAGTTTTTGACTTTGATTTGTCTTTTTTCAATTTCATCTTCACCAACGATGATGGCGAATTTAGCTCTTTTACGTTCAGCAACTTTAAATACTGACTTAAGAGATTTAACGTGATATGCGCAGTCAACCGACATTCCTTCGGAGCGAATGATATCAGCCAAAGAGAAATTCTTTTCAATAATTTCATCACTCATTCCAATTAAATAGAAATCAGGACCATTTAAGACATCGTTTTTGTTTACGACTTGATCAATTAAAGCAAGACGTTCAATGCCTAAGGCCATGCCAATACCTTCTAAATCTGGGCCACCAACTTCTTTTAGAAGTTTTCCATAGTGACCACCACCACCTAAGGCACCAACATCTTTAATTTCTCCGTCTTCTACGACGTGATATTCAAAGACGACACCAGTGTAATAATCTAAGCCACGAACGAGATTATCATCTATTTCAGCTTCAATGCCGATTTCATCTAACGCAGCAATGACGCTATCAAGATAAATCTTGGATTCTGGTGATAAGAAATCATGGAGCTTAGGAGCACCTTTAACAATTTCAATATCTTCAGGTACTTTGCAGTCTAAAATGCGAAGTGGATTGACTTCATATCTACGCTTACAATCTGAGCACATATTTTCAATATGATCTTTGAAATATGCTTTTAAAGCTTCGCGGTATCTAGCTCTACTTTCTTCATCTCCAAGGGAATTGACCACTACTTTGATTTTTGGGATTCCAAGAGAAATAAGAATACGATGGCCAACCGCAATCGCCTCAGCATCTAGTTGATAAGAAGGCTCTCCAATCGCTTCAATACCAAATTGATTGAACTGACGATATCTACCAGCTTGTGGTCTTTCGTATCTAAAGCATGGGCCAAGATAGAATAATTTGAGTGGTAAATCGGCGTTAGCATATAACTTATTAGAAACAATGCTACGCATTATGCCTGCAGTAAATTCAGGGCGAAGGGTAATTGAACGACCAGCTTTGTCCTCGAATGTATACATTTCTTTAGAAACAATATCGCTACTTTCACCAACGGAACGAATGAATAAATTAGTGTGTTCCATGACTGGCGTGCGAATTTCTTGATAGTTGTATAAATCTGCAACATATCGACAAATCATCTCGATTTTGCGATAGGAATGAGCTTCTTTATCGAATATGTCGTGTGTGCCTTTAACAGGATTAATTTCCATATAAAAATCACTCCTTTTTAATCTCAAATATTATAGATAAATAAATCTATAACTTCAACAATTACAAAAAGAGTATATAAATATGCCAAAAACAAACGAATAAATTAAAAAGCGGATTGCTCCGCTTCTTAAATATGGTTTACCAGCCTCCTGGACCGTGACCTCCACCACCTGGACCACCAGAAGAAGTTCCAGAAGTCACTAAGGTTGAAGTCATAGTGATTGAGGCTAAGACATTTGATCCAGCCATGAGTTTATATGTTTGATTTGCTGCCATACTTGGATGAGAGAAAATGATTTGATTACAAGACTGTTTCAAGGTATATGAATACAAAGTATTCCCACTTGAATCAACTACGCCAACAAGTGTGCCATAGGCAATGTTAGAACCTTGATAAAGGAATGTATATTGTTTAGCACTCATTCTTTCAGTCATTCCACTTGTTGAATAAGCCATGATGATACCGCCATTAAAGTTGATTTGATTAGCGTCGAGTGAACCATTTCCACTACCTGGACCTTCAACAATAACTGTTCCACCGTTTAAGTTAAGTGCTGTATTTGCATCAAGTCCATCTCCTGAAGCATATACACGTAAATATCCAGCGTTAACAGTTAGAGTAGTTGATGAAACTAAATCGCTTGCAGCGTTAATTCCATCATCGCTACTATTAAGGACCAAATTAGTATTTTCACCATTAATGGTGACATTTGCGCCTTCTAGTCCTTCATATGACTTAGAAACACCGATAGATGCATTATTAACAACAAGATCATAATCAGCGTGCAAGCCATCATCATAAGTCGATAATTCTAGGTTTGCGCTATCAATTGTGACATCACCTAAATTAGTGTGAACGCAGTCATCATAAGATGAAATATTAACTGTTGCTAGGTGAGCAATATAAATCTCATAATTGCCACTTGCATCGCTTCCATCAACTTCGATTGCACCAGCTTTAATACCTTTAACTGATGTTTTTAATGCATAATATGCACTACTTAAGTTACGAATCTCATCTTTAGCAACGCGCTTATAGTCTTGACCTGATTTAATGTATTTAAAATCATCTGTTTCAAGTTCATAAGTGGTCATATTCTCGCTTGAATATGAAACAAATTCGCCATGAGTTGTGATATTATGAGTTCCGCCACTTATGTAAACATAAGTATCGGCTTGAACGCCATCGCCATAAGTATCAGCAGTGACATTAGTGTCAACTAAATGAATAAAGCCTTGAGAAGAGGTATACTCAGTGACATCGCTATCAACTTCAGTTTGAAGTCCATCTTTGGTTTCAGATGTAACATTGAGGGTTGCTCCCTTTGAGGTAATGCTTCTAGCTGTGATAGCATGAGCGTTTCCTTTTGAGTTGATTGTTACTCCTGGATAAATATATAAGTCTTTTGAGACTTTTAATCCGCTTTTTTGTTTTGATTCAAGGTTCAATGTTCCTAATCCAGAAATAAGAACATTACCCTTAACATGGAATGCGTTTGTATCAAGAAAATCATTTGTAATAGTATTTTCAGAATTATTTAGCAAAACAAGGTGAAGAACAATTTGTTTTTCACTGCCAAAGGCAACACCTTCACTTGATGAGATGGTTGCTCCATCAAGGAAGACGTAAACGACACTATTTTTAGCGGCTGTAATAGAAATTGCTGAATAATTACCTTTTAGGTAATAATTGCCAGAAGCGCTTATAGTTCCATCGCTAAAAGAATCATATGATCCTGGAATTGCTACGCTTTCTTCAGGAATGTTAACGTTATCAAAATCATTTTTGTCACCATCAACAGTAACATCTTCGGTGATATCAGTATCGAGATTGTTATCGTCGCTTAATGAGTCACTGCTAGTGGCAACAATTGAATTGGAGGCGCTACTAGTTTTATTTCCTCTAGATAAACAGCCGGTCAAAAGAAATGTGACAGCTAGTACGAACAAAACGTTTGTCTTTTTCATATGTTTGCCTCCTTTTTATTAATGTAAAGGGTAAAAATATTTTTCGCTAAGTTTTTTTCATAAACTCCCAAACAAATTAAAAAAGAGGAATTTGAATCCTCTTATTTTTATTAACAAGAATCAATGCGTTACTCGAGTAATCTCAAGAATTGATTTAAGGGATTTGATTTTATTAATGATGTCCTGAAGGACAGATGAGTTATTAACGTAGACAGTCGCTGCAACGGTTGTAGTCATCTTTTGTGGATGAAGTGTCGCATTGATTGCAGTAACTGGAATCTTGTTCTGTGAGAAAACGCCCATAATATCAACAAGAAGCGAACTTCTATCTTCACATTCGATTCTTAAATCAACTGGATATGATGATTCTGCTAAATTCTCTTTCCAGAATACTTGAATTAAACGCTTAGTTTGACGAGAAATATTCGGACAATCTAAACGGTGAACTGTGACACCTTTACCTTTGGTAATATATCCGACAATCCTATCACCTGGGATAGGTGTGCAGCAGCTTCCTAGAGTGATGGCAATCTTGCCTGCTTTTGGAACGTAAACTGGGCAGTCATCATTCTCAAATCTTTCAGCTTTTTCAAGTTTAATTTCTTCTTGTTTATGAATGTTCAAAAAGTCGATGATCGCTCCAACAGTAGGATTTTTATTAGAAATCATGACGAATAAATCGTCAACACTACTGGCACCATATTGATTTAAGACCTTTTCTTGTGAAACAAGACTTATTGCCTCAGTTTCATTAATTCCATATGGCTTAAATGTATCTATGACGTTTTGCTTGCCTCTTGCAATCTTGTCGTCACGCACAAAATCCGCATTTTTCTTTGCTAAGAATTTGCGAATATGAGATTTAGCAAAGCTAGTTGTAGCAATATTTAGCCAGCCTTCGTTAGGACCTGCTGAAGAATTTGAAGTTTTAATTTCTACAATATCGCCTGTTTTAAGGACAGTATTTAGTGGGACTAAGGAATTATTCACCACCGCTCCAATTGCTTTCTCTGCAACCCTTGTATGGATTTTATAAGCAAAATCTAAAGGAGTCGCTCCTGCTGGAAGGTTTATAACCTTACCCATTGGGGTAAATACATAGACATTAGCTTCAAAAATATCATGTGATAAAGAGTTAACGTATTCTTTTGCATCAACATCTTCGTCGCTAAGATTAACGAAGTCGCGAAGCCAATGAAGTTGCTCTTCAATTTCTTTTTGTTCTTTTTGAGGATTGTAGTTACTTCCTTCTTTATATCTCCAGTGGGCTGCGATGCCGCTTTCTGCGATTTCATCCATTTCTTCAGTTCTTATTTGAACTTCGAAGGTATTACCGTCACCAAAGATGATGCAAGTATGTAATGACTGATACATATTTGGCTTTGGCATAGCGATATAGTCTTTGAATCGACCTGGGATTGGAGTGTATGTTGCATGAATAATGCCTAAAATCTCATAGCAGTTTACAACTGACTCGGTGATAATTCTTATCGCTAATAAGTCAAAAATTTCATCGATTTTATGCTTCTTTTCGTAAATTTTACGATAGATTGAGTAAATAGATTTAACGCGCGATTCCATTCTAAATGGAAGATTATGTTCAAATAATGTATCAGCGACTCTTTTTGAGAAAGCTTCAAGGGACTTTTGTCCGTTTCTAACGCGAGAGTTCACTAATTTAACAATCGCATTAAATTTTTCTGGTTCTATGTATTTGAGTGATAGGTCTTCGAGTTCAGATTTGATTGAATCGATACCTAAGCGGTGAGCAATAGGTGCGAATACTTCTAAAGTTTCCTTTGCTAAAGCATATTGTCGCTCCGGAGAAAGAGAATCTAAAGTTCTCATATTATGAAGACGATCGGCAAGTTTAATTAAAATGACGCGAATATCTCTTGCCATTCCAAGGAAAATCTTACGGTGATCTTCCGCGACAAAGTCTTCTTCAGTACGATGTGATAATTTAAGTCTTTGAATTTTAGTCAAAGAATCTACGATATCACGGACATCTTTGCCAAATCTTTCTTCGATTTCTCCAAGCGTTGTATTAGTGTCTTCAACTACATCGTGAAGTAAACCCGCAATGAGGGTTGAAGGACCACAATTTAACTCTGTTAAAATATAGCAAACTTCAATTAAATGATGAATATAAGGTTCACCGCTTTTACGATATATTCCAGCGTGAGCTTTTTCGACAAACTTATATGCTTCTAAAATTTTTGCTCTAGATTCAGGATTAGTAATGTATAC
>CADBNT010000059.1 GCA_902796125.1 uncultured Erysipelotrichaceae bacterium
CTTTATCGTGTTTTGCTAAACGATAGGCTGTAGATTCCGCTGGGGTGGCTTCTAAGTTATATAAGTCACCATAGAGTTCTTGATAGTCAGATAATTTCTCTCTCATGTGATTGAGAACTTCTTTGGTGAATTCTTGAGCTTCCTTATTGGTTAAATCTTTTCTGATCCAACGAGCGTTTAAGCAGCATTCATTCATACCGACTAAACCAATTGTAGAGAAGTGGTTATTGAATGTGCCTAAATAACGTTTGGTGTATGGATATAAACCAGCTTCAAGTAAAGCGGTAATAGTGTTACGTTTCACTTTTAGTGAACGAGCAGAGATATCCATGATTTTATCTAAGCGATTGTAGAAATCGTTTTCATCTGTAGCAAGATAAGCGATTCTTGGCATATTGATGGTGACAACACCAACAGAACCTGTTGATTCACCACTACCGAAGAAACCACCGGATTTCTTTCTAAGTTCACGAAGGTCGAGACGTAATCTACAGCACATACTTCTAACATCGCTTGGTTCCATATCAGAGTTGATGTAGTTAGAGAAGTATGGTGTGCCGTATTTAGCTGTCATTGTGAATAATAATTTATTATTTTCGGTTTCAGACCAGTCAAATGTCTTGGCAATTGAATATGTTGGAATTGGATATTGGAATCCACGGCCATTAGCGTCACCTTCGATCATGACTTCAATGAAGGCTTTATTAACCATTGCCATTTCTTCAACACAATCTTTGTATTTGAAGTCCATTTCTTTTCCACCAACGATACAGTTAAGTTCAGCCATATCATTTGGAACGACCCAGTCTAATGTAATATTAGTGAATGGTGCTTGAGTACCCCATCTGGATGGTGTGTTAACGCCATAGATGAAGGATTGAATGCATTGTTTAACTTCTTTATAAGAAAGGTGATCAACGCGAACAAATGGTGCTAAATATGTATCAAATGAAGAGAAAGCTTGAGCGCCTGCCCATTCATTTTGCATAATGCCAAGGAAATTAACCATTTGGTTGCATAATGTGGAGAGGTGGTTTGCTGGAGCAGATGTAATCTTACCAGGAACGCCTCCTAAACCTTCTTGAATGAGTTGTTTAAGTGACCAACCAGCACAATAACCAGTTAACATGCTTAAGTCGTGAATGTGGATATCAGCATTGCGGTGTGCGTCGCTGATTTCCTTATCATAGATTTCACTTAACCAGTAGTTAGCAGTAACTGCACCACTGTTAGAAAGAATCAAGCCACCAACTGAGTATGTGACTGTTGAGTTTTCTTTTACACGCCAATCATTAACTTTAAGGTAGTTGTTAATAACATTTTTATAGTCAATGTTTGTTTCTTTGATTTGGCGTAAGTTTTCATGTTGCTTACGATAAATCATATAACTACGAGCAACGTCGATATAACCGGCTTGAATTAAGACAACTTCAACAGAGTCTTGGATGTCTTCAACGCCGATTAAGTCATCACGAACCTTCTTATTAAAATCCGCGGTCACGCGTAGGGCGAGCATATCGATAATGTCTTTGTTGAAAAACTTGTGTTCAGCAACAAATGCTTTTTCGATAGCGTTAGCGATCTTTTGAATTTGAAATTCTTCAATCGATCCGTCTCTCTTTTTAATCCTTAGCATAATCTTTTCTCCTTATAACCTATTACTAAAAATTGAATTATGATGATATTTAATGTCTTGTTAGAACCATAGGTTCCAACATAGTGAGAGAATTATATAAGAAATTAAACCTAGTTAAAATAAAAATGCTTAACTTTTTTTACACTGTATAAAAAACGTCAATTTTTGTCACATTCTTTCGACTTTTTATATATATAAAGGAATTATGTAAACCACATCACTTTTATTGACATTTTTTAGTGAATAGAAATGCCAAAATAATAAATCAAGTAAGCAAGTAGAAAGAAGCAATGTATTTAAAAGATTTTAAATGCGAATCTTTAATAAAAAACCCGCAAATCTCTATCGATTGTGCGGTTTTTCTCGGTTCGTACGGTTAAATAATTTTTATAGTTCAGTATACTTCTTTGCAGTGCCTTTTACTTTGTCGACAGGATACTTCTTTTCGTTCTGTTCCATTTTTTGATTGATAATTTCGTCAACATCAAGGCCTAATTTATCGAGCAAATTTTGGCAGTTAGTAATAACATCAGCAAGTTCTTCTTTCACGTGTTCAAGATTGAATTTTTCGCCATCCCATTGAAAACACTCAAGCAGTTCAGTTGCTTCAATTGCTATCGTCTTAGCGAGATTGTTTGGTGAGTGAAATTGATCCCAGTCTCTATCGCTATTGAACTTCCTGATTCGATTGATTGTTTCTTGTTTCATAATTGTTCCTAAATGGTAAAGGTGTGATATATTTTGTCCACTTTTCGTATAAGGTTGGTCGATCTTCTTTATTAGACAAAATCATCTTCTTCGCTAAATGTCTTTCCATAGTTCTTGTAATTACATCAATGATTGAAACTACAAATCCAGTACGTCTTGCAAAATATGGAATAGTTGCAAATAAACCAATATAGATAAATGGAGTTGCAACCATAACAGATACTCTAATTAGATAAGAAGCGTTAACAGCAACTTGTAAACCGATAACAAAGCCGCCATAACAAACCGCTAATATAATGTAAGGAATGAATACTTCCTTAAGATAGTTAACAATATTAAATTGCTTTCTTTGAACTAATGCTTCAATTCCAAGAGGGAGTAAAAGCGCTACAGCAAGCAATGCTCCAGCAACAATGATCCAAAGAGTGTCGTAGTTAAAATTTGGAAGGATTGAGGCAACAACACCAAAGGCTAAGACACCTAATAATGACATACCTTGGCCAATTGCAAATGGTTTTCTAAAAGCAATCTTCTTTTCATACGAAGTTTTAGCTTCTTCAACCATTACTTGGTTAATAGATGTATGACATTCGTTATAATAAGTCGCGTAGACTGGAACGAATGTAAATATAGTCATGGCTAAGCAATCAGCGATAGGTGTTGATGCTATTAATGGTGTTGCAGCTTCTGTAAGAAGATGAAAGCCAAACCCAGCCAAAATGAAAACAGTGAATAAAACTAATGATTTATGCCTGCGGAAGATGCGAATCATCATCCAGACTAGATAAAGTAAGGCAATTGTAAGGAATGCAAGTAATAAATATCCACCGCAGCCCATAGTTTGATAATAACCATTGTGTGGTGAGTCGGTAACCATCTCAGCAACAGGATTATTGTTGAAACACTGGATAATAACACCACTAAATAAACCAAATCCTAAACCGGTTACCCAATATCCTTCATTAAGAACAGCCGTGACTTTATCCCAAAGAATTTGTCTACTATTGAAGTCTTTCATCTTTAAGTACTCAATCATGAAATGGATCTTTCCAAAAATTTTGACGTTATAAACATAACCGCTTTCCATGTAGAAATAGTAGCCTAAAACAAAGATACCTATAATAAATATGTATGAGAACAAAAGAAGCGAATTTAAGTATGGATGTTTTTTGTATCCAAGTACCAATCTAATCACTAGATAGCCAAAGATAATAATGCCAGTTGATACCAGATTGGTTCTACAGTTTGTCGGGATAATAAGCGCAACGAAAACAACAACTGGGATAAACCACCACAATCCATGCGTAGTATGATGAAGAAATAATGCAGCAATTACACCAAACATAAGAATCATGGCAAAATTGTTCGGGTTATTAGTAAACGATTGAGTTGATAACGTTAAGTGCTCAAAACTATCAAACATTGTTGAATATGCTTCTTGTTCTGTAATGAGCGAATAAACAACTGAAATTATTCCAAGAATCACGAATGCATAGAACACAAAGTTAAGTTGCTTTGTGCAATGCACCCGAAGAGGAATAACAGCTAGGAAAATGTAAATAAAGAATAAAGCGGCAAAATCCACAAAGATAAAAAGTATCTTTTGGTCTGCATTGATCGATACTGATAGTTCTTCATATTCACCGGTTTGATATGTAACAGGAATATATATTTCTTCTGGAAACAGTATTGTTATAACAACAAAAGTTACGAAGAAAGCTATCAATATACACGCCAAAGGGAAGTTTAACTTTAGTTTTCTCTGCTTATACTCATAGATAAAGTACCAGGCACCAACTGCCATTAATAGGAAAAATAAAACGATTGTTTCAGTCAAATCAAAATATCTAAAAGGATCGTCTAGGTCGATAACAACTATATGCTGAATATAAAATATGATTCCAAAAAGCAATACATAGAGAATGATATTACTTATAGTAAATCGACGAGTCGTCATATGAGTAAATGATATTACAACTTAACTTTCTATTCAATAAATATATAGTTGCTTTTATTTATAAATCGAGACATATTTGCTATGATATAGACAAGGTGAAATTATGGAACAAAAAACTTATGAACGTTACTTAAGATGGCTAAACGAACCATCGTTATCAAAAGAAGAAAAAGCTGAACTTGAATCTCTAAAAGGAAACGATAAAGAGATTGAGGAACGCTTCATTGCTGATCTTGAATTTGGCACTGCCGGACTTAGAGGTGTCATGCAAATGGGCACTAACAGAATGAATAAATATGTCATTCGTCACGCTACCCAAGGATTAGCAATTTATTTACTTAAAGAAGAAGCAAAACCAAGCGTCACAATCGCTTATGATTCAAGAAATAATTCAACGCTATTTGCTCACGAAGCCGCTGCAGTTTTAGCAGCGAATGGTATCAAAGTATTTATTTATAAAGAACTCATGCCAGTTCCATCTCTTTCCTATGCTGTTAGAAAAATTGGAACTTCAGCTGGAATTGTTGTTACTGCTTCACATAACCCAAGGCAATATAACGGTTATAAAGTTTATGGACCTGATGGTTGTCAAATGACCATTAAAGCTGCCAACGAAGTATTAGCAAATATAACTAAACTCGAAATGTTTAATGATGTTAAAAAAGGAAGCTTTGATGAAGGACTCAAATCAGGTTTAATTGAATACATTTCTGATGAAGTTACTGAATCTTATTATGCTTCAGTGTTATCTCAATCAATTAAAGACGAAAAAGTTTCACCAAGAATTCTGAAAGTTACCTATACCCCACTTCATGGTGCAGGTCTAAAACCAGTCACGACCGTTTTAGCAAGAGACGGCTTTAAAAATATCGATATTGTAGAAGAACAAAGACTTCCAGACGGTAACTTTACTACCTGTCCATATCCAAACCCAGAGATCTATGAAGCAATGAAGTTGGGTATGGAGCTTATGATTAAAAATCATAACGATATATTAATTGCTACCGATCCAGACTCCGATAGAGCTGGTGTTGCTGTTAATCAAAACGGAAAAGCTATCATCCTTACCGGAAATGAAATCGGCATTCTCTTATTTGATTTCATTTATCACGCTAGAAAAGAAGAAAATAGACTTCCAAAAAATCCAGTTGTGGTCAAATCATTAGTGTCTAGTGATTTAGTAAACCTCATGGGAGAAAAATGGGGAGTGAATGTCATCAATGTTCTTACAGGATTTAAATTCATTGGTGAGCAAATCCTTTTCTTAGAACAAAAAGGTGAACAAGACAGATTTATCTTTGGTTATGAAGAATCATATGGCTATCTCACTAACGTCGAGGTTAGAGATAAAGATGCTGTTAATGCCTGTATCCTTATTTGTGAAATGGCAAACTACTACAAGCATCAAGGTCTAACTCTTCTTGATCGACTTAATGAACTCTATAAAGAATTTGGTGAATATAAGACCACCACTATTGCTTATGAATTCCCAGGATTAAGTGGAAAAGAAGAAATGGCGGACCTCATGAGAAGATCAAGAACCGAAGAATTTAAAAATGAAATCGGTAATGTCATTGCAGTCGCCGATTATAAGAAGGGTGAAATTTATAAAGATGGCAAAGTTAGCCCAACAAACCTTCCAAGTTCAGATGTTATGAAGTTCTTCTTAAAAGACAATGAAACCATTATCTTTAGACCTTCTGGAACCGAACCAAAACTCAAAGCTTACATCTTCGGAAAAGCTGAAAATCTCGACAAAATCAAAGCAAAAGTCGATTCAATTGTAAAATAAATAAGCAAAACAAAAGCTGAGAAACGTTATTAATCTCAGCTTTTTATTTTTAGTTAATTATTTGCTGTAGAAAGCAAGAATATCATCGTAGACTTCTTGCTTTTTGTCTTCGTTAAGAATCTCGTGTCTCATATGATCATAAATCTTGAGATTAACATCCTTAACACCAAGTTTCTTATATAATTTCGCAAGTGAGGATGGACCTTTTCCGTTTGCACCAACAGGGTCTTCAGCACCAGCAATTAAGAATAAGTGAATATCAGGCGAGATTTTCTTTAAGAATTTTTTCTTGAAGAGACGAGCGTTGCCTTTTAAGAATTCATAATAGAATCCATTTGTAGAGCCGCCACCGCATTTCGGATCTTCAATATATCTATGAACGTTAGCTTCATTATAAGAAAGCCAGTCACAATTTGTCTTTCTATGTTTAACAGCTTTAACGTATGCACCGATGGATAACTTTTCAAGAAGTTTGGCGCGTTTTTCTCTATTCTTCTTTGTGGTAACAATTCTTGCGATAGTCCATCCTAAGCTAAATAATGTTTTAGCATTTGGACCATTCGTGCCACAAATAACTACCTTATCAACATTCTTTGAGAAACGTTGAATATAATCCTGAGTCATAAAGCTTCCCATTGAATGGGCGAATAAATATGTTGGAAGGCCATTTTCTTTTTGACATTTAACAATATCGTCAATATTTTTAACAGATTTTGAGAAGAATGATGATGGAACTTTGCCTAAATCAGCAATGTTATCAACGTTTTCACCTTGTCCATAGTGATCAACGCAAACAACATTGAAACCATTCTTGTTCATGAATAACGCAAAGTCGTTATAACGGAATGAATGTTCTTCCATTCCGGTAACAATAACAAGATTCGCTTTAGCTTTATCAGCTTTCCAGCTAAATCCTTTTAAGGTGTCACCGTTAACGGTCTTAAATAAATACTTTTCTGCTGCCATAAGTTTCTCCTATTCTTCGTATCCTTTTGGATTTTTCTTTTGCCAATTCCATGAATCGCGGCAAGAATCTTCGATATTGAATTCTGCTTTCCAATGCAGTTCTTTGTTAGCTTTGCTAACATCAGCGTAGTTTTCTGGAACATCGCCTGGGCGACGACCAGCAATTTCAAATGGAATTTTGATATTATTTGCACTTTCAAAAGCGTGAACTAGTTCTAGAACACTTGTACCTTTACCTGTACCTAAATTGTAGATAACAAGTCCCGGTTTTTCTTTAAGTTTATTAAGTGCTGCAAGATGACCTTTAGCAAGATCGACAACATGAATGTAGTCTCTTATGCATGTGCCATCCGGTGTATTGTAGTCATCACCAAAAACGGATAATTTTTCTCTTTTGCCTACTGCTACTTGGGTAACATATGGCATTAAGTTATTTGGAATACCTTGTGGGTCTTCACCTATAAGGCCACTCTTATGAGCACCGATAGGATTGAAGTATCTAAGAATAGCGATATTCGCATCCTTATTTTCTTTTGCATAATCCTTTAATAAACATTCAATGTCAAGTTTGGTTTGACCGTATGGATTGGTGCAGCCACCAACAGGATCATCTTCTTTTAAAGGAACTTTCTTTGGTGTTCCATAAACAGTCGCACTTGATGAGAAGACGATGTTATGAACTCCAAATTCCTTCATGAGTTTAAGAAGGACTTTTGATGAACCAATGTTGTTACTTTGATAAAGTTCAGGATATTTCACCGATTCAGCGACTGATTTAAGACCTGCGAAATGAATAATGTCATTAAACTTTTCGTTTTTAAAAATTTCGCGCATCTTATTTTCGTCGCATACATCGACTTTATAGAATTTTGGACGAACACCAGAAATTTCTTTAATTCGATCTAATACAAGTTCTTTCGAATTACATAAGTTATCAACAATGATTGGTTCATAACCAGCTTTAATAAGTTCAATAACAGTATGTGATCCAATATAGCCTGTACCGCCTGTAACTAAAATCTTCGCCATATTATCTCCTTTTGAGCTCTTCAAGAAGTAAATCATTAGTAAGTTTTGGATTTACTTTTCCTTGTGTCTTTTTCATGACTTGACCAATCATAAAACCAAGAGCTCTGCCTTTACCTTCTTTATAGTCAATAATTGATTGTGGATTCTCTTTTAAGACTTCATTAATTACATTCAAAATCATTGATTCATCCGAGATTTGCGAGGAAATGCCTAAGATTTGCTTAGCTTTTAAAGCATCAACATTTTCTTCAATCATCTTTGTAAAAATCTCTCTTGCTTGATTGGATGAAACATCGTTTTTAGCAACTAAATTAACTAAGCCACCAAGATGTTCTGGTGACATTGGAAAATTAGAAATGACAATATTATTTTTATTAAGATAACCAAGCACATCAACATTCACCCAGTTGGCTAATAATTTGTATGCATTAGTGAACTTAGTGCATGCATCGTAATATTCAGAAATTTCTTTATCACTAACTAAAAGTGAAGCGTCGTAATCATTAAGACCATACTCAGACATATAACGTTTGAGTTTTGATTCTGCTAATTCAGGACATGATTCAATTGCATTTTTAATAAATTCATCAGAAAGCTTAATTGGAGTAATATTTGCTTCCGGGTAATATTTGTAGTCAACTGAGTCGGTTTTTAGACGCATTGGAAGAGTTTCTTTCTTTGCGTCATCATATCGACGTGTTTCTTGTAATACTTCTCCTCCATTTTCAATAATCTTGGATTGACGTTCGACTTCAAAATCAATTGCCTTTTGAATATAGGAAATGGAGTTAATATTTTTAATTTCGACTTTTGTGCCGAATTTCTCAGATCCTTTTTCTCTAATTGAGACGTTAACGTCACAACGTAAAGAACCTTCTTCCATTTTGCCATCGCTAACATTAGAGAAAACAACGATAGAGCGAATCTTTTCAACATATTTCATTGCTTCCTCACCACTTCTAAGTTCTGGACGAGAAACAATTTCAATAAGTGGAGTTCCAGCTCGGTTGTAATTTAATAGAGTAAAGTCTTTAAAGTGGAGTTGTTTACATGTGTCTTCTTCGATATGAAGTCTTTCAATACCAATCTTCTTTTCTTTTCCATTAATCTCAATTGTTAAATAACCATCAGAACCGATAGGTCTTTTATCTTGAGTGATTTGATAACCCTTAGGAAGATCACTATAGAAATAGTTCTTTCTATCGAAATGAAGTTCATTATCAATCTTCATATGCAAGGCATGGCATACACGAATAGCGTAAACAACACCTTGTTTATTGACAGTAGGAAGTGTTCCAGGGAACGCTAAATCAAGAGGAACAGTTTGAGTGTTCGCATCTTTACCATAGGTAACTGGACCATTGGAGAACATTTTTGATTTGGTTTTGAGTTCAACGTGAATCTCTAAGCCGATGACAGGTTCGAAAATCATTTTTGTCCTCCTTTCGCTACTAAGTTTTTAAGGCCAGTAAGTTTTTCAATTTCATAAGAAATCTTTAAAACATCTTTATCTTCAAAAGCTCTACCGGTGATGTTTGCACCAAAAGGCATTCCATCTTCAAATCCAATAGGCAGAGTTAAAGAAGGAAGTCCAGCAAAGTTAGCGATACAAAGGTGGTTATCAGCAATCAAATATTCGTCTGATAGCTTATCACTTGCATCATCAAACTTTGGAGCGATGCCTGGTGCGGCTGGTAAATAAATAAAATTATATTCTCTAAGAATGTCGTTAATAGCATCGACGATTCTTCTTCTATTCTTTTGAGCGCGAACAAATAATTCGTTTTGGTTTTCTTTCATTAAAGCAAAGCTTCCGATAACGAAACGGCGTTTGATGAGTTCACCAAAACCTTTTGTTCTAGCGTTAAGCATAACTTCTTCAAAAGTTTTTCCTTCGCTTAATGGACCAAATTTGATGCCATCCATGTTCGCATTATTGCTTGTTGCTTCCGCACAGCTAATAACAAAATATGTCGGGAATAAAGTTAATAAAAGTTCATTAGAAACATGAACATAATCAACTTGATAACCAGCTTTCTTTAAGTCTTCAACACTCTTTTTGAAAGCGTCTTTCACAACATTATTGGAGATGCTATCTTCAATTTCTTTAATAACGGCAATCTTATAATTCTTGTTTTCTTTTTCTATGTCTTTAGCATAGTCTTCAACTGGTTTAGTGGATGATGTTGAATCTTTTTCATCTCTACCCGCTAAAGCGTTTAATACATATGCACAATCTTTAACGTTTCTAGAGAAAATACCAACAGTATCTAAAGATGGGGCGAATGGGAATAAGCCAAATCGAGAGATTCTGCTCCAGGTTGGCTTAAAGCCAATTAGACCAGCGTGCGATGCTGGTTTACGTGTTGAATCCCCCGTATCAGAGCCAAGAGCAAATGGAACAAAACCATCGCTAGTTGCTGCAGCAGAACCACAGCTTGATCCACCAACAATTCTGGAGTGAGATCTATCCCATGGATTGTAAGTTCTTCCTAAATGACCAGTAATTCCACTACCACCCATTGCAAGTTCGTCTAATGTAGTTTTACCAATTGCAATTGCTTTAGCGGCTTTTAATTTTTCAACAACTGTAGCGTCAAAAACAGGAACATATCCTTTTAAGATATTGCTACTGCCAGTTGTAGGAACTCCTTTAGTAGAAAAGTTATCTTTGATAACAAACGGAATTCCCCATAAAGGATTATTTGCTTCTGGTTCACCTAAAGCTTCCGCAGCTTCAAGTGCTTCTTTTTCCATGATGTATTCAAAAGCGTTATTGGTGTCAGCTTTTGCTAATGCAATTGCTTCCTTAGCAAGATCTAGAGGTGTAACTTTCTTGCTAACCAATAATTCGTGAAGTTCATCTATTGATAATTCGCGGTAATTCATTGAACAACCCTCGGAAGTTTAATTTGTCCACCTGCTTTACGAGGAGAGTTACGGAGAGCTTCTTCTCTAGATAAAGGTTCTCCTGGTTCATCTTCTCTAAGGTAGTCAGTCGTGCATTCAAATGGAAAAACCATTGGTTCATAGGCATCAAGGCCTTTGTTATCACCAATGAGTTTCATTTGTTTAACGACAATATCAAATTCATTAAGAAGCGTTTTATATTCTGCTTCTGACATATCGAATAATAAGCGATTTGCAGCGTCTTTTAGAACATCAATGTTATATGTTTTCATAATCAATACTCAATACTACTATTTTTGAAGTAATTCTTCAAACTCTTCTTCGGTAAGTGTTTTAATGCCAAGTTCGTGAGCTTTATCAAGTTTGGAGCCTGCTTCTTCGCCGAAAATGACGTAGTCTGTTTTTTTAGAAACAGAACCAGCGACCTTAGCACCTAAGTTTTCTAAGATTTCAGTTGCTTCTTTTCTTCCATATTTAGAAAGTGTTCCAGTAAGAACGCATGTCTTACCAAAGAATGGGGAACTTGAATCAGTGTTAACTTGACCAAGAAAATTAAAGTTGAGGCCATGCTCTCTAAGTTTCTCTATAAGAGCCTTGTTATCTTCGTTATTAAAATAGGTATAAATCGAATGAGCGGATATTGGTCCAACATCCGGGATTCTTTGTAATTCTTCTTCACTAACTTGCATCAAGGCATCTAAGGATAGATATCTTTTTGCGAGGATTTTAGCCATCTTCGCTCCAACTTCTTTAATACCTAAACCAAAGAGTAATTTTTCAAGCGAATTTTCTTTCGATTTTTCTATCGCATCAAGGAGGTTATCGATTGATTTAGTTTGCCAACCTTCGATTTCTAAAATCTCTTGTCTATGGTTTTTTAAATCATAGATTGATGGAATAGAATCAATAAATCCTTCGTTAAAGAATTGCTCAACAGCTTTTTCGCCCATTGTTTCAATGTCCATTGCGTCTCTGCTTGAAAAATGAATCATTCCTTCAATTCTTCTAGCAGGGCAAGTTGGAGAAACGCAGAAATGCATCGCGTCTTTTCTAATTAAAGGCGCTCCACAAACTGGACAATTTTCAATCATTACAAATGGTCGTTCACTTCCGTCACGTTTTTCTGGAAGAGCTCTAACAACTTCAGGAATAACATCTCCCGCTTTTCTTAAAACGATATAATCGCCAATCATTAAATTCTTATCGTTCACGAAATCTTCATTATGAAGAGTTGCTCTTTGAACTGTAGATCCTGCTACTTTGGTAGGTTTAATAACGGCATTAGGAGTTATCTTTCCAGTTCTTCCAACAGTAAAGATAATATCTTCGAGTTTTGTAACAACTTCTTCAGGTGGGAATTTATAGGCAATAGCCCATCGAGGAGTTTTAGCAGTATAACCAAGAACGTTATACATCGAAATATCATTAACTTTGATGACGATGCCATCGATGTCATAAGCAAGGCTTGGACGTTTTTCAGTATATTCTCTGATGTAATCTAAAACTGCATCGATACCATCACAGATTCTTCTTTCTTTATTGGTTCTAAACCCAATTGATTCAATATAATCAAGAGCGTCGCTATGACGTTTAAAGCCAAGTTCATCAGCGTTTACTAAGTAATACCAGAATGCTTCAAGTTTTCTACTCGCTGCAATTGAACTATCAAGCTGTCTAATTGAACCTGCAGCAGCATTTCTTGCATTAGCAAGAAGTGGTTCACCACTTGCTTCACGCGCTGCATTAAGTTCATTAAGAACTTTCTTTGACATATAAACTTCACCGCGAACTTCAAATGGCTTATCTAGTTTAACTTTGGTTGGAATTGATCTAATGGTTAAAACGTTATTTGTAACATCTTCGCCTTCATTTCCATCGCCTCTTGTCGCCGCGTAATTCATTTTTCCATCGATATAATCAAGTGACATAGCAAGACCATCGATTTTCATCTCACACATATATTCGACTTTATCAACATGAACGATGTCTCTAACCCTTTGGTCAAAATCTCTTAAATCTTTTTCGTTAAAAGCATTCGCTAATGAAAGCATCATTCTTTTATGCTTAATCTTTTTAAATTCATCTAAAACTTTTCCACCAACGCGTTGGGTCGGAGAAAATGGAGTGATAAGTTCAGGATGTTCTTTTTCAATAGCGATAAGTTCGTTAATCAATCGATCATATTCACTATCAGGAACACTCGGATTATCTAAAACATAATATTCATAGTTATATTGCTCAAGAAGTTTGGTTATTTCTTCCGCTCTTTCTTTATATGTCATGCCTCTGCTCCTTTTCTTTCGCGGTGAATCTTTGGATGACTTGCCATGATGGATTTTTTACCACAACTGAAGAAGTTAACTTCAATGATGGTGTCATCAATCACATTTGTGACGATGCCTTTTCCAAATACATCGTGGATGGCAACATCTCCAATCTTCCAATCGCGAATGCCATTATCTTCTATTTCTGGTTCAGAATACTCATCTTGTTCATAGCCAGATTCGTTGAATCGGCCCTGTCTAATATCGTTAGCAATTTCTCTATCTATCGTGGATTTGCGGTAAAAACTATCGTCTCTTTGATATTGATGGAAATCATTTTTCCTTGTTGGAGTTAATCCAGCTTCTTTAATGAATCTAGACTCAAAAGCTTTGGACTCTAAAACAAACGAATAGGAATTGTTATATGTGATAAAAAGCTTTTGTTTCGCTCTTGTAAAGGCAACGTAGCAAAGTCTTCTTTCTTCTTCTTCACCATCGTGACCAGTTTCGTCCATTGAACGTTGACTTGGGAAAACTCCTTCCATCATCGACATTACAAAGACAACTGGAAATTCTAGACCTTTCGCGACATGGACAGTCATAAGAGAGACCATATCCCCGCCTTTTATTTCATCTTGAGATGTTTGAAGGGTTGCATTTTGTAAATATTCTTCAAAAGATGATTCAGGATTGTGTTTTAAGAAATCAACGATGTCATCAAGAAGTGTTTGAACGTTTTTAAGTCTTTCTTCACCTTCATCATCACTTGATAAATATTCGAAATATTTTAAGTCCATCATGAAGTCAGAAAGGATCTTCGGATATGCTTCAAGATTTTCATCAAGTTTAGCTTTAGTTTTATCGATAAGGTTAATCATGAATTGAATTGCCATAATAACCTTTGGTTTAACTTCGCTTTCGTACTCATCAATTGACTTTATGTATTCAATGTATGATTTACCAGCATTAGTCTTTTCTGCTTTTAAAATATCCATAGAAGAATCGCCAATACCTCTACGAGGAACATTAACAATTCTTTCAAAAGATAAATCGTCTTTTGGATTATAAATAAGACGGAAATAGGCCAAAACATCTTTAATCTCTTTTCTTTGGAAGAACTTAAGTCCGCCATAGATTTGATAAGGAATTCTTCTGGCCATAAATTCTTTTTCAAGAGGAAGAGTTAAATAAGCCGCCCTATAGAGAATAGCAATATCTTTATATGAATAGCCTTCTCTACTTCTAACAAGTTGCTCAATCTTATCGACGATAAATCGAGCTTCATATTCTCTTGAAAAACATTGCTCCACTACAACCGGAGAGCCAACTTCTTCTTCAGTATATAGATTCTTTGGAACACGCTTCTTGTTATGGGCGATAAGTTTATTTGCGGAATCGAGAATCATCTTTGTGGAACGATAGTTTCTATCAAGAATGATTGTTTCAGCGAGCGGAAAATCTTTGGTGAAATTTAAAATAATGTCTTGGTTAGCGCCTCTCCACGTATAAATGGTTTGATCTGGATCACCAACAACATATAGCGATGTATCTTCATCCATAAGTAGTTTCACTAGTTTGTATTGGACGTTATTTGTATCTTGGAATTCATCGATAAGAATATTAGAAATTCTTCTTTGCCACTTCTCACGAACTAAATCAAATTGTTCAAGGATTTTAATTGTAAAAAGAAGCAAATCATCAAAGTCTAAAGACTGCATTTGTTCTTTTCTTTGTTCATACAGATGAAAGAACTTTAGTGCTTGCTTTTCATGAGCAGTGAAATTATGTTCTAAACGAATATCTTCTGGATAGATTCCATTGCATTTATTTAAAGCAATGTAGGACAAAGTGAATTTGACTATGTCATCATTCCTTTTAAAACCATTATCTACAGCGATGTTCTTCACTAAAGTTTCTTGGTCATCTTCATCCATAATGGTGAAATTATTTGGATAGCCAAGAATATCAATCTCTTTTCTCAAGAAACGCACACAAAAACTATGGAATGTGGAAACAGATAATCCAGGACAGTTATTGTGAAGAAGATTGAGAGCTCTCATCTTCATTTCTTCAGCAACTTTATTAGTAAATGCAATCGCTACAATTGAAGAAGGATCAACGTTTCTTTCACTGATAAGATAAGAAATACGGTATGTTAAAACTCTGGTTTTTCCACTACCAGCACCAGCAATTACTCTTGCGTATTTAGCATCAGTAGAAACAGCTTCGTATTGTCTTTCATTAAGTAAGTTTCTGTAGTCCATAGAATTATAAGTGCTATTACTTTGTAATATTTTAGCATAATTTATAACTCTACTCAAAAGAATCTTAAACAAATAATATACGTGATATTTCTTTATCTCCTGCGATGTTTTTAACTAATGTTCCATCAACAATTTCGATCAAACTTGGGAAGCCTTGAATTGCAAAGTTTTCAACACTAGTTAGACCAATCGTATAAGCAACATCTTTTACTAGCACAGTTTCTCCAGAATCTTCATAAAAGAAGATATTTTCCCTTTTAAAAGCTTCTTCGATAATCTTGTTTTTGATTGATTCGCAGTGTGAACATGTCCTTTGAAAGAAATAAACAAAGTAATCCTTTAACTCAACATCAAAAATCTCATTCCAGGTTATACGATATTTATTGATTTCTGAATACTCATGATTCACTTCACTATTAAAAGTACTAGAGGTTTTAATAATACTTAAATTCTTTGCTGTGGGAATGCAGCTAGTTAGACATATTAGGCTGATAGAGAGAACAAATAATTTTGATTTCATACCCTTTAAATAGGACAAATTTTTGAAATTTGTTACGTTTTAGCCTAAAATTTTATCGATATGAGTATTTTTGCAAAACGTAAAACGCTATTGCAAAACATGGCGTTCATGGGAATAATGGCAGCCATCAATATCATCATCTCGGTGATATCGGCATTCTCGCCAATTGTTTCTGTGATCCTTGTTATCTTTTTGCCACTCACTTCTACTCTAGTAGAACTTTTTTGTGAAGATAAATATTATCCGATTTACGCTGTTGCAACTTTTGGATTAGGAATTGTTGCGACACTATGGAATATGCAGATGACATTTTTCACTCTGCTTCCTTCACTAATAACTGGATTCATTTTTGGTTTATTCGCAAAACATAGATTCCATCCAGTCTGGAGTGTTCTTGCTGCGTCTTTATTACAAGCATTAATAACTTTGTTATTCATCCCGCTTATTAATCTCATTTTTGACGTTGATATCATCTACACTTTTGAAGCTGCATTTAATCTCGTTGAAAAAGAAAATATCAACATCATAATTCCAGCATTCATTTTGGCGATTTCATTTGTCCAAATCGTTTTATCTTATATCGTCATTTCTAACGAGATCAGAAAATTTCACGAAGAGATGTCATATGAAGAAAATAGCTACATGATCTTTGGCATTGTGGGTTCAATAGTTTCCGCTTCAATAATCGGTTTATATTTTGTTTCATTAACCCTTGGATATATCTTTCTAATTCTTTCAATATTTTTTGCATCATTTATACTTGTTTCATTTATCAAAGATAAGATGTGGAGAACTCTCGCTGTGTGTGGAGCTTTTGTGCTCTTAAATGTTTTTGTATATGCATTAGCATATTCAAATATGAAACCAAATTCCGCGTTGCTCTTACTTGGAGTAACACCATTTGGTATATCTACTCTATCTTTGGTTGTTTCTTTCTTGCAGAAGAAACCTGATTAGATAAAATTAATATAGTTATGGCTTCATTTTTTAAAACGTTTGGACTAGGTGTTATCTACGTAATTGCTCTCCCATTCATCTTACTATTTTGGGCGATTTACGCTATCTACTGTCTAGGCGTTTTTATTTATATGGCCATTCGTAATGTCATCATTTTCTTTTCAGGTGGAACTCCAAATGGAGATATGAAGGAAGATGTTGAAGCAAAACGAATTCTTTTAGAAAGAAGTCAAAAATCACAGGCATCACAAAACATTTATGTAAGTCCTCAGCCAGTTTTCGATGAACCTACGCCTATGCCTGAGCCAGTACAAAATGAGCCAGAACCATATGAGCAACCTGCTCAACCAGAAAATATGTTCTATCCTGACGAGGAGGAACTACCAATAGATAATTCATTCGATGGAGATAATAAAGATGGTTACGTTGATTAAGCTCACTGAGAATGATAAGAGACTTATTATCGTCTTACTACTTGTAGTAATTCTTCTTTTTGTTATCGCTGGATACGTTGGTCTACTCGTTAGAAATATCATGAAATATCAATCTAAAAGAGCAGACGATATGCTTAACGATGTTGTGCGTGCAGGTGTAATAAGAGACGAGAAGAAATTATTCTGGTTTGGTATTCGTAAAAACTATCGCGTGTTATTTCAACAAGCTTGGATTCCGTTCTTAATCATGCTTGGATCTTCACTCATTTTGATTTTATATTGTGCGACCATGAATAACTGGGACGTTAATATATGGGATTATAAAGATGAAGGATTTGGAACTTTGTTCCATGTCTTTGATTGGGCGAACGCTCCAAAAGCTAAATTCTTTGGTATTGACCTTATATGTGATTGGCCATCACTTCTTTCTACTCCTCACTTCTCATGGAATGCTTGGGGAGCGTATTTATTCGTACCAGGAATGTTCGTAGGTGGAATTTGGTTCCTTATCTGCGTTCAAGCTTATATCGCTAGAAGCTTTAGAATTAAAAAACTTTCCAAACAAGTGTTTAGAAAGTCTTTAGATGATTATAATGCGAACGATGGTCCGCGTTCTCCAATTAATCCGGAATAATTAACCAGCGTTTTATGCGGCACTCATTGCAAGAACAATTACTTCGTAGATAAAGATACCTAGCAAAGCTAGATTAATAACAACAAGAAGTCCGAAAATTCTATTTCGGCTTTTTTGTTGCTTAGAAGCTTCTAATGCTTCTTCTGATACTTCGTTAATGTTTTGTTCTTCCATAATTAATATTTAATTGGGTCGCTTGTTCTTGGGAATGGTTGGACATCACGAATGTTTTGCATACCTGTAACATACATAAGTAAGCGATCAAAGCCAATGCCGAATCCAGCGTGTTTACAGCCACCATATTTACGGGTATCAAGGTACCATTCAAGACCTTTATCGTTTCCAACTTCTTCCATTTTCTTCTTTAAGATGTCGTAACGTTCTTCTCTTTGAGAACCACCGACGAGTTCACCTACATATGGGACAAGAAGGTCACATGCAGCGACTGTCTTTCCATCATCGTTTTGTCTCATATAGAAGGCTTTGAGCTCTTTTGGATAATCGATGACAAAAACTGGGCCTTTAACTACTTGTTCAGTTATGTAGCGTTCATGTTCAGATTGTAAATCCATTCCCCAGTAGATATTTGGGTTATCAAATTTATGTCCACCTTTAACAGCTTTTTGAAGTTCTTCAATTGCTTCAGTGTAAGTCATACGTTTGAATTCAGAATTTAAAACATGAGTGAGTCTCTCTTTGAGAGATTTGTCGATAAAACTATTAAAGAAATCAATTTCATCTGGACAGTTATTTAAAGCTGCATCGATACAGAATTTGATGCATCTTTCGATAAGATCCATATCGTCTTCTAAATCTGCAAAAGCGATTTCTGGTTCGATCATCCAGAATTCAGATGCGTGCTTTGTTGTATTTGAGTTTTCTGCTCTAAATGTTGGGCCAAAGGTATAAACATCTCTGAATGCCATTGCGAATGGTTCAACATGTAATTGGCCAGAAACAGTTAAAGAAACTGGTTTTCCAAAGAAATCTTCTCTTGGATTCTTAGAATCAGTGACAATTCCAAATGTATTTCCTGCTCCTTCAGCATCGTTGCCGGTGATGATTGGAGTGTGAATATACATAAATCCTTCATTCTGGAAGAATTGGTGAATCGCCATAGACATAGCGTTTCTCATTCTAAATACAGCATTAAAGGTATTTGCTCTTGGACGTAAATGAGCAATTTCACGAAGGAATTCTAATGAGTGTTGTTTCTTTTGAAGTGGATAATCCGCATCAACGCTTCCTTCAAGACTAAATTCGTGGACGTTAATTTCAAAAGGTTGTTTGGCATTTGGAGTTAATACAAGACTTCCTTTAACAGAAATAGCAGCGCCTGTATTAATGTGACTTAAGGCTTTGTAATCTTTAACTACCTTTTCATCATAGACAAGTTGGATGTTCTTAAAACAGGTTCCATCATTTAAAGCGATAAAACCAATTGAACCATTGTCTCTATTTGTTCTAACCCAACCTTCAACAAAGACATTATTAAGCCTATCTAAAAGCTCCTTATGTTCTTTTTCTTTGGATTGAACAAGTAAGTATAAGTCTCTTACTGTAACGCCTGTATATTCCATATACCTAACCTCCGCTTGTTTTATATTCTATCACACGAAAATAATTATTAAATCTAAATCAGTTGAAAAAGAAAAGTCACCAGCGGTGACATTTCTGATTAGAACTCTTTATATTTATCGATTCTCCAGTTAGGATCACTACTTATATCGATTGGAGCGGTTATACCCATCTTGAATAAATGCTCTCCAAGTCGAGCGATCATTGCCGCATTATCAGTCGTACACCATATTGGTGGAACAATTAAATCAATTCCACTATTATCGAGTCTTCGATGCATCTCAGAACGAAGATATGAATTAGCGGAAACTCCACCCGCTAAAACGACTTGTTTAATGTCATAGAGTTTTAGAGCTCTTTCAAGTCTATCCATAATCATTCCAACTGCAACATCTTGGAAAGATTTACATAAATCAGCAACTCTAATCTCATTGCCTTTTTGCTTCTCATTGTTCACTAGGTTAATAACAGCAGTCTTAAGTCCAGAATATGAAAAATTAAGACTATCATCATGAAGTGGGAATGGAAGTTTATAAGTGTGCTCGCCTTCTTTTGATAATTTATCGATTGGAATTCCTCCTGGATAAGGTAGACCAAGCGTTCTAGCAACTTTATCAAAACACTCACCAATCGCATCATCTTTTGTTTCACCAATAATTTCAAAATCCATATCTTTCTTCATATAGACAAATTCGGTATTTCCCCCAGAAACAATTATAGAAAGAAGTGGAAATTGCAGAGGTTTTACATATTCATTCGCATAGATATGGCCTGCTAAATGGTGGACTGGAATAAGCGGCTTTTTGTAAAGCATCGCTAGTGTTTTAGCAACTTGCATACCTACGTGAAGTGCACCAATTAAGCCCGGTCCTCTTGTAAATGCAAACGCATCAATATCTTCAAGCTTAACATTAGCCTTATTAAGAGCTTCATCTAAAACGAAAATTACATTTTCGCAATGAAGTCTACTCGCAAGTTCAGGCATAACTCCGCCATATTTTTGATGCATCTCAATTTGAGTTGCAACAACATTAGAAAGAAGCTCGCCATCTTTAATAATCGCGATTGAAGTTTCATCACAACTTGATTCAATAGCTAAAATCATTGACATACTAATAGCCTCTTTACCATATAAAGTGCATCTTCACCGTTTGAATAATATTTTGGCTTGATGGTGACTTTTTCATATCCGTTTTTCTCATAAAGATTAATTGCTTTTTCATTTGAAACTCTTACTTCTAAAGTGATTGTTTCTACGACATTATCGATATCGTCTTTAGGAAATGACTTTTCCATCGCGTCTAATAGACTTCTTGCATAGCCTTTCCCACGATAAGGAGGAAGAATGGCAACTTGAGAGATCGTCGCTGAGTTAAACGTAATCATATAATCAATAAATCCAATAAGTTTCATATCTTTTTCTAAGACAAGGACTTCATTAATTGGGTTTTCCATAAGTTCATAATCTAAATCTTTTCTTTTCCAAGGATCAACAAAGCATTCATTCTCAATTTTGAGTAAATCTTCTATGTCATCTAAAGTTGCTTTTCGAATAATATCACTCATTTTGTTAAATCCTTTAGATAAATTGGGTTAATGGTAAATATATCTTTAGCAAGATAGCGATCGTCAACACTATCAGCGAGGTTTTGAATTACATCATATTCCCCACTTTCTATACCTAAATGAGCGGTGTCGCCATTAACAATATAATATTTATGCTCAGAGATATATTTCAAAACTTCTTCGTTGGTTTTAACACATTCTTCTACAAGGCATTTATCGCCATCATAAACTGCAAAATATGATCTACCACTTCTTGCGTTAAACACACAAATTGTGGCGCTTTTGCGGGATTTTAGTAAAGAAAGAGAACTTCTTACATACACTTTTACCTTAAGTGCGTAGCCAATAGTTTTAGCGATTGTAATAGCAATTCTAACCCCTGTATATGAGCCAGGGCCAACGCCAACAGCAACGCCATCAATGTCTTTTCTAGTAAGCTTATTTCTTTCCAAAATCTTATCGATTTCTGGAATCATCATTTCGCTTTGTCTTTGCCAAGCCTCATAGTAGATTTTATCAATAACTTTTCCTTCATGAGAAAGCCCTACTGCAAGGTATTTATTTGAACTATCAAGAAGTAACGTCGCCATGTTAGTTCTCCTTAAGCGAGTTAATGAGTGAATCATAATCTTTTGACTCACTAGAAATAGTTATATCTCTTTCGTTATCACTGATACGTTTAATGCATATTGAAAGATGTTTAGCAGGAATTAATTCAGGGATGTAGATTGGCCATTCAATAAAACTAATTCCATTTCCCTCAATGAATTCTTCTAAACCAATATCGTGATTTTGATCTTCAAGACGATATGCATCAATATGAAATACATTTGGAGTGACTTCAAAATAGCATTTAAGAATGTTAAATGTTGGAGAGACTACATGGTCTTTATAGCCAAGAGAGTTAAGTGCTCCACCTACAAAAGTTGTCTTTCCTGCTCCTAAATCGCCTTCAAGTAAAACTACATCTCCACCTTTAAGAAGATGAACGATTTTAGAAGCTAAAGCTTTAGTTTCAACTTCGCTATGAGAAACTATTTTTACGGTATTCATTTTTGATTAGTAACTCTTAAAAACTTTTCAAAATATTTTGAGACTTCAGAATCAACGAACGGGAATTCGTGTTTTGAAATCTTTTCATATGTTTTATCTACAGACTTCTTAAGGATATCTCTAATATCGTCGCTATATCCTTGTTCTTCTGCATGCTTATGATATTCACTTACATCAAGTAATCTAGTCGTGCCATCTCCATAAAGTTTTACGTCTAAATCGTAGTCGATGTATTTAAGAAAACCTTTGTCATAGATTGTTGGAGACGCAATATTTACATAGTAAGAGATATTATCTTCTTTAAACATAGCGATGACATTGAACCATTCTTTCTTTGAAAGGATAAAGATGGCAGGTTCTTTGGTGTGCCATTTACGACCATCACTTTCCACTACAGAAGCACGAATAGAAACAACAACAAAATAATCATCGTTATCTTCGATGACATAGCCATGAGACCATTCACGGTGTAACTCACCATTATGCTTATAGGCTTGAATAATAATCCATTTGTCGTTTAAGTTTTCCATTTTATTTATTTAAAAATTCGATAATTCTAACAGCGGCTAAAACATCTTTTTTATATGTCTTAACAGGATGTGGGTTATATGGTTTTTCTAATGGTAGAACCATTAAAGGATCATCATAACCCATACAAATAAAGACTCTACCTTTAGTAATTGAAATCGCAAAATCCACTAAATCATTGCTTAGATGAACTTGAGTTAATAATTTCTTAAATGCAGAGTTAACTACCTTTTCCCATTTTGAGTTATTGGACCAGATAATAACTTTGTCATCATTGTGAACTTGTTTTTTATCGTCAATATCAGTTGGAGGGAGACTTCTAACATCACCCTTTAAGTAGACGATGATTGGGTCATCGTCTTCATAATTAGATGCTGCAAATAAGTATTTACCAACAAATACAGGAGCGATTCTCTTTTCAGTCTTAACCTGGCCAGCGCAGTCACAAACCATAAATGGAATATCATGATATTCTAAAGCGGTAAGACCTCTACTACCGACTTCAATAATGTCTTTATACATTAAATTATCTGTAAATTGTTCTTTAGAAATCTTATCTGGAGATTGAGGTTCAAGTTTATCAAAACCTTCTTGATCAAAAACAAACTTATTTGATTCTTCATAGAAGATGTTAAAGTATGCTCTCATTTTTGAATTAAGAGATCTTCTTACCCAGAAGGTATAAAGAATTAATAAAGCAAGCAATGTTACGATGATTGAAATCATAACTGGCATAGCCCAGCTTTGACCACCTGCGACATTTGGAATAACAATCCAAGTCGTAATAACACCTGCTAAAGCAATAAGTGAAACAACCCATTTAAGCATGTTTTGTTTTTTATATTTAGCAAGGAATAATTTTCTTTCTTCCTCAATATGTTTTAGAGGATCAGAATCATATTCAAAATTTTCTTCTTGGACTTCGTTTCTATTTAAGACAGGATCTTTAACGCCATCTTCTCTTAAAACAAAACCTTCCTCTTCATCAGCTGATTCTTTTACTTCTTCTTTTGGTTCTTCTGGAGATTCAATTTTTTCTTCGACTTTAAGTTCTTTTTTCTTCATAGCAAATCTTCCTTATAAGGAATATAGCACATTTATATTTTAAATAAAAATAAAAGCCCACTTTTATTGTGGGCTGATGCTTTATTTATTTAAGGCAACTCTTTGAGCCGGAAATCTTTGATTCAGCTTAATGAGTGGTCCATATGCAGCCATAATAACTGCAACTGATATCGCGCCTGATACTGGAATATAAACAGCGTTATAAACTAAAGCAGGAACAAATTCATAATCATAGATTATCACTGAAGATAATGTTGAACCAAAGAATCTAATTCCTGTCGCAAGAATTCCGCCTACAAGGATGAATAATTCGCCTTTGAAATTGTAGTTAGTTTGATTTTCAGAAAGAATGAAACTTCTAAAGAATCCCATCACTGCTACTGATCCAAATCCAACAAGATAATCAAATGGATAGGTGGCAAAACCATAACCATCAGTAAGACATGTTAATAAACCATAGATAAGTCCACCACATACAAAGCCGTGAAGTGGCCCTCTTCTAAGAGCGATGATCATAAGTGGAATCATTTGTAGATTAATTGATCCACCAGTTGTGGTAATCGGTAGTTTAACAAAGTTAAGAACGAACGCCATAGCAATTAGTAAGCCATTTTCAGCCATAACCTTGACGTTATTTTGTTCCGCGTAAGAACTAAATGAAATATCGTAGTTAATTGCTAAAGCAAGAAAGATGATAGATACTGCCGCTCCCCAGTTTAAAGAAGCATCGTTAAAGTTTTCGATTAAAGGATTTTCATTACTTGCAAAGTAAACAAATATTTCTTTGCTAGAAAAGATAAAACAGATGCCTACTAAAGCTGCAAAAATTGAACCAGCAATTAGACCATTAAAGACTTTCTCGTTCAATTTGTTTTTAAGTAATCCTGCTAAAAGAATAAGAGCAAAACCAACACCAATAAGCACAAGGATAATAATCATTACAAAAGGCTTAGTGATATTTCCATTTAATAAATCAACAAAGTTTAAGTTGAAATACTCTTTAATCTTCTCATCACCAATGTAGTATTTAGTTTCAACGGTTATGACGGTTCCAATTAAAAAGAGAAACGCGCCTAGAAAAGAAACTAGTGAGAATAAATAACCATATTTTTTAAAGAAACTTCTGCTCTCATCCATAAAAAATACCTCCAATAGAAACGGAGGCTAATAAAACACTTACCTCCGCCAGCATTACCTGGATCAGGTTCCGTCGAGTCCTCAATTAGACTCCTCTCAGCCTCAACAATGAAGCTCCGGATACATAAATTATAATCCTTTAATTTTGCCAATCAATAGGTGTCACACCATTAGCCTTCAAAAAGTTGTTTGTTTTCGAGAATAAGTGTAGTCCAAACCATCCTCCGTGATTGGCACCAAGAGGAGAAGGATGAACAGCTTTTAAAATCAAATGAGCCGGATTTTGCAAGTATTTTTCGTACTTTTTCGCAAAATTTCCCCAAAGCAAAAAGACTATTGGCTGATCTAATTTATCTAAGTAAATCATAAGGTCTTTCATGAACTCGTCATACTCATTTCTGTGGTGAGAAAGAGGTGCGCTTTTTCTCACGGTAAGATAGGCGTTAATAAGTAAAACTCCTTGTTTAGCGAGATAAGTTAAATCGCCATCATTTCTCATCTTCACTCCAAGGTCATCTTCTAGTTCTTTGTAGATATTAACGAGACTTGGCGGAAGTCTTGTTCCGCTTGGAACCGAGAAAGATAATCCCATCGCTTGACCTGGCTCATGATAAGGGTCTTGGCCAATGATGACAACTTTGACATCTTCTTTACTTGTTAATTCAAAAGCTTTATACATATCCCTTCTAGGCGGATATATAACTTCATGGGAATATTCATAATCTAAAAACTCTCTTAAAGACTTTGAATAATCTTTTGCTTTTACAATTTCAAAAAACTCTTTCCAAGATGTCATGACTATATTTTCTACTCGTATAAAACAATTATCAATGTATAATTGATATACAAGTTATGAAGAAAGTACTCATTGTTTTTAATCATCCAGCACCTTACAAAGTTGCTTTATTCAATGAATTAAGCAAGTACTTTGATTTAACTGTAATCTTTGAACGTTCTAAAGAACGAGATCGCTCGAAAGCATTTTATTTTGAGAAAGAATACGCATTTAAGACTGTCTCAATTAAAGGCATTCCATTTGGAAATATGAACATTCTTTCTCATGGAGTAAAAAACCATATTAAGCATAACGAATATGATCTCATTATTATGAATGGCTATAGACAGTTCGCTGAATTAAACGCAATTAAGTATCTTCATAAAAAGAAAATGCCATATGTCTTATATATCAATGGTGGCATTATCAAAACCAAAGAATGTAAATTTATTCAAAATTACAAAACCAAATATATCTCTGGAGCGAGTTACTACTTATCTCCAGATAAAGAATCAAATAAATATCTCGTCTATTATGGCGCGAACTCAGAAAAGATTTTTAACTACCCATATGCCACTATCCATGAAACTGAGATTCTAAGCAAAAAAATCTCACCCGAAGATAAACTTCTCATGAGAAGGAATAAAGGCATTGTTGCAAGCAAGGTATTTGTTTCTTGTGGGCAACTTATCCCAAGAAAGAATTACTTTGAGCTAATTAAGAAATGGAAAACTCTACCAAGTGACTACTGTCTTCTCATTATCGGAGATGGCAAAGAAAAGAAGAAATATCTTAGATATATCAAAGAACATAATCTTCAAAATGTTAAACTCCTTGGTTTTCTTCCAAGAAAAAAAATCTTTGAATATTATCAACTTTCCGATGCTTTCATCTTCCCTAGCAAAGAAGATATATATGGCCACGTTATTAACGAAGCAATGTCACAAGGACTTCCAATTATCTCTACTCCTAACGTGAATGCTGCTAAACATTTAATTAGAAATGGAAAAACTGGATACATCGTTCCGTCTATTTCATCTCATGACTTCTCAGTCGCGTTATCGCAAATAATGGACGACGATACTTTTGAATATTGCATCGAAGAAGCAAAAGAAAATACATTAGAAAAAATGGCACTTGTTCATAAAGAGCTATTTGAAAGGATGATGAAATGAAAAATATCCTCCTTCTTTCAAGTGTCATGATTGAATCTGAATTTGCCACTTATCAAGCAAAGGCAAATATTAAGCCAAATCCGAGTAACCAGAACTTTTACGCTAGATTGCTTAAAGCTTTAAGCTTAACTTATAACGTTTCGGTTATATCCCATCGTCCTTTTGTTAAAGGAATGTTTCACGATAAATACCTTATGTCTTCCATGTCAATCGATGGTAGAAATCATTTCTATTACACTCATATCGGTTATTCGAAAGGTTACAAACTTTTTAAAGAAGCTAAATGTATCGATGACATGGTTCAAAGTGCAATTATTGATTTCAATTCAAATGATTTTGTAGTTGTTGTAGATGTCTTACGTTATGGCTTACTTAAAGCTGCATTAAGGATTAAAGAGAAATACCACGTTCCTGTTATTGGAATGCTTACTGATAATCCAGCGAATATTTCAAAAGTCAAAAAGTCTTACGTTAATAGAATTTTTAAAAATGCATCAAATTTAGATGGATATCTAGCCTTAACAGATGGTTTAGTTAAAGTATTTAATAAGAATAATAAGCCTTTCTATATCTTTGAAGGTTTAGTTGATGAACAAATAAACAGCAAAAATGATCCGATTGATAATTATTATTTCTTTGCTGGATCACTTTATGAAAGATATGGAGTTAAAACTTTAATTGATGCATTTAAAGATTCCTCTATCAATGATAAACTTCTTATTGCTGGAAGAGGACCACTATACAAATACCTTTTTGACTTAGAAAAGAAGGATTCCAGAATTCTATATTTATATCAGCTTCCAAAAGAAAAAGTTTATTCATATGAAAAAAGAGCAATCGCAAACATTAATCCTCGTCCATTAAATGAAAAAATAGATGCTGAATCAGTTCCATCAAAACTTCTTGAATATCTTGCAAGTGGAAAACCAACAATATCCACTAAACATCCAAAGCTATATGAGATCTTTAAAGATGAAGTTTTTTGGATTGATGATTCATCAAAAGAAGGCATTAAGAAAGCTTTAGAAGATTTCGTAAATACTGATTATGATAAACTTATAAAAATGGCCTCCACCGCTTTAGTGAAGGTCTATGAGCTTTATGGTGTTAATGTGCAAGGTCAAGCCATTGCTCACTTTATAGATTCAATTAGTTCTTTAGAGAATTGATGAACTAGTTTTTCACTAGACAAATTCTCATCAAAATATTTCTTATTATTTGCTCCAAGCGCATTTAGTTCGCTTGGAGTTTTATTACAAAGTTCGTCAATCTTTTGAGCGATTTCTGCAGCATTTTCCCCTGCAAAAGTCGAGCCTTTTGCCTTTTCTAGTAAATCTTTTCCATCGCCAGAAATGACACCTAAAATAGGTCTAGCATACTTCATATATTGAATGGCTTTATTTGGAATTGTTTTACCAACAACTCCACCACTTTTAAGAGAAACAACTAGGGCATCTGCATCAATAAAATATTGTTCAGCTTTTTCAATAGGAAAGGCTCCAACGTATTCAACTTTATCTTCAAGATGCTCGTTTTTAATTCTAGCTTTGACTTCATTGAGTCTTTGACCCATTCCCATTAAATAGAGCTTAGTGTCTTCGGTTTTCACTAGTTTCATAGCGTCGATAAGCAAATTGATGTTTTGAAGTTCACCAATGTTACCGGCATAGACTAAATTGTGTTTATGTTTATATTCAATTGGTTCAATCTTTTCATTCTTGGAATTAAGAATTGGTTGATTGATATGGATAAACTTCTTATCACTAATATGAAGTTCGTTAACAAAATAATCTTTGAATGATGGAGATGAGACAATAATCTCATCACATTTCTTGTATAAAGAGACACTCCACTTATAAAGAAGTTTATATAGCAAAGAATTCTTTCTAACTGCTCCAGCAATGGTGACTGATTCTGGCCAGAGATCTTCGCAATATAAAACGTGTTTTACATTATGTTTCTTTGCATATTTAATAGCAGGCGCTATTGAAATAACTGGCGATAAAGAAATAGATAAAACAACATCAAAATCGTCATCTAATTTCTTAACATATCTTTTTGCATTCCTATGGAATGATAAGTAGTTACGAATAACGCTTATTCTAGATTGTTTTCTCGCCTTTAAGTTAACTCGGTGGACTTTCACTCCATTTATTTCTTCATATTTAAGATGCTTATATTCTTCCAAAATATGTCCATATCCATAATTAGGCCTACCAGTTAAGACAGTTACATCATGACCTTCTTTCAAAAGGCCTTCTGCAATATCAGAGGTAGAAAATCTTTCTGGATAATAAAATTGAGTGACAATGAGAATTTTCATTTGTTTACTATAATATAGTATCTTTTAGATAATTCCATAAAAGATTTTGAAAAAGACGAATTAATTTTGAAGTGAACCCCATATTGGACACACTTCAAAAAAAGACCCAAAAGACAGGAATCAAATAAGGTTCCTGTTTTTTAATCTCGTTGA
>CADBNT010000060.1 GCA_902796125.1 uncultured Erysipelotrichaceae bacterium
CATGGCACCTATGCTTCAAAGCGGATGGTCTATTTGGAATCTTATAGTCGGCAATATGTAATTAGAGGTAATCATATATGAGCTTAAAAGATAAATGGAAAGATTTTGGTAAAAATACCGGTAAAGCTTTTTCTAATTTAGGCAAATCGATTGCTACAACTGCAAAAGTAGCAGTGGGCAAAGAAGACGCCACTGATGAAAACGGTAATTCTAGACTTAGAGAGTCTTGGTCAAAGACCGGCCACGGCTTTGGTGATGCTGGTAAATCACTAGGCAAAGCTGCAGAAGGCACAGTCGACAAAGTCGTGGATGATGAAAAGAAAGAAGAATCTGAAGCTAAAAAACCTAATGAAGAAGACGTTATAGACGTTGAAGCAAAGGATAAAGAATAATGGCAACTATTAAAAGATATTGTGGTCAATATTTCCTTGAATTTAGTGGCAACCGCATTAAAGAATACTGCGGTCCATTTATCTATGATATTGAAGGAAATAGAGTCAAAAGATATTGTGGTCAATACGTCTACGAAATTGACGGAGATAGAATCAAACAATATTGTGGACCTTATCTACTTGAAGTCCAAGGTAACAAAATCAAAAGATATTGTGGACCTTATATCGCTGAGATAGAAGGTAATAGAATTAAGCAATATTGTGGACCATATCTCTATGAGATAAATGGCTTTTTATCCCATCAAGAGATGATGGCGCTTATCGCTATTTTGTTCGCCTAAAAACTTAAGAAACTTTTTAAACTTGTTTTGTAGTTAATTCAAACTTGATATAACTAAGATGTAGATTGTTTTTCATTTCAATCTCCTCTTCATTGTGGAGGTCACTAGCTATTCGTCTAGTGGCCTTTTTCATTTGCAAGAGCGCGCATATGTTTGTAAAATGAATTTAGTTAGGAACCTAGCGAAGTAAATTCTTTCTCTGGTCAAGAAAGATTTATGAAGTTAGATCGCCTAATTAGTTAAGTAGAGATCAATAGATAGAAGGACGATGCATATTCTTCTAAAAGAAGATTTCTCCTTAACGAGTCGATGTATCTTTTGATATATCGATGATGTTTTAGATGAATAAACGTGATTGACCGTCACAAAATTTCATCTAAGGCTTTTGTTCATATCTCACAGTCAGAAATAACCAAAACATGACTGGAGGTTTAAAGAAAGGAGAAAAATATATGAACAAATTATTAACAAAGATTGTCGGATTATCCTTAGGATTATCCATGGCAATCGGTGTTGGTGTTGCGGTTACTGTTTCAGCTTCTGTTGCCAATTCTGTCGATGCTACGGCTGTCGGCGGTACAGATACTATTGATAATTCAAATCTCGATTTAAGTGCTACTGCCAATACATCATGGAAGAATGGTTCTTTTTCTAACACAACATCTGGTGCTGTCTACGGCTATCGATTAATGGGTACAAAAGATACAACCGATGATAGAGTAGGCGGTACTAATGCAAATGGTGGTGTTTGGACAACATCTTCTGGTGGTACCCTTAGTTCTGTAACTGTCACAACAACAACAGCTAAGACGCTGGCTTTATATGGTGGGACTGCCGCATTCACTGCATATAATGATACCGAAGGTAGAACAAGTTTAACCTCAAAAAAGACTTCCGGTAGTGGCTCCAATTATTCCGCTACTTGGTCCGGATTATCTACCGGCGGATATACTCATGTTTTATTAAAAGGCACCGAAAAATCAACATTTATCAAATCAATTAGTTTTGTTTGGTTGGCACCTTCATCTGACCCAACAATTACATTGGGAAGTAATGAACTCTATATTGCAACAACTACACAAAAAACTCTAAGTGTTGATTATTCACATCTAACAGCAAATATATCTGTTACTCAAAGCGGTAGTGGTTCTGTCACACTTTCTACCGATGGTGAGAATTATTCATCATCATTAACCTTAAATAAGGATACAAGCGCTCCTCAAACGCTTTATGTTAAAGGCAACGCTCAAGGAACTGCAACACTATCATTCGCATCAACAAATGCAACCACGCAAACATGCACAGTTCATGTTGACACACCTACTATTTACAAAAAGATTTCTTCTACTGCAGAAATGAAAAATGGTGGAAGTTATGCTCTTGTTGCAACAGGAACTTCCATTGCAATGAGTAAAACGCAACTTTCTAACGGAAGAGATCCTGTAAATATTGATTTTGTTGATGGTGATATACACTTGCCTGCATCGCACAATGTTGCGCTTTTAACAATCTCAAATGGTTCTGGTGATTTTGCTGGTTATCATACCATTTTCGATCCAGCTTATAGTACACAAGGTGGTTATCTTGAATATTATAATTCAAATTTAACTTGTTATTATGTTTCATCAACGCCTACAACAAACGCTTATTATTGGTCAATTACTTTTAATGGTTCGGGCAATGTTGTTTTGGAAAACAAAGCTAACGCGGGTAATTATCTTGAATACAACGCATCAGCTTCTGGAAAGGTTTTCAGATTGTATGCTGGTACTCAAACAAAACTTGATTTATATGAACTAAGTAGCGATATTCCTGCTACGACTTATTTGTCCAGCATTACAGCTGCAAACGTTTCGGTTGGCGCAGGATCGACAATCACGTATTCGGGCACTTATGCTCCAACTAATGCAACCGTTTCAATTTCTGCAAGTTTAGGTTCTGCGATCGCTACATTAGGTGCTGTTACCATGGATAATGGTACATTCTCAGTATCTATCACAGGAGGAGAAAATGCTGGTTCGACCACTTTAACACTTTCAGGTGCTTCTGGTGTTTCGACAACAACATCCGCCACTCCTACTTTGACAGTCACTTCTTACACTGCGACACATAGTAAAGTAACTAGCTCAAGTGGCTTAAGTAATGGTGCTAAAATTATTTTCGGTTCACCATCAAACAGCGCTAACACAAACTATTCTTCTGGAGCACATGCGAGTGGAAACTATGTTCCAGCTGTTTCAACAGCATATTCTGAGGATAAAACAACATTATCTGCTGCTTTAACAAGCAAAGAATATACTGTTTGGTGTGTCGATTCTGAACACGGATATTATGTATTCTCTGATGGAGGGTATTTCTTATGCGCACCTTCCTCTGCAAATAACTATCTGCAAAGAAGCGATACATTAAACGAACGATGTTATTTCTACATTAATTCTGATTCTTCCTCTGTTAATGAAGGTGGAGTAATCGTTCAATCATATTATGCAGAGGAACAACATTGGCAACATAGTAGTAGCGACATTGACTACACGGTTCAATATAACTACAACAATGGGACCGGACCAAGATTTGCGTTATACAGAGTTAGTGATCAAGAAACAAGCGCTCCATCACAAACGGCAGCGACACTTTACTTATCCAATTCTGCATTAAATCAAGTTCAAGGTTTCGTTGATGCTTGGATGCACTTTGGTAACGTTTCTGAATCTGTTGAAACTGATACAAACGCTTGTAGAAGCGAAGGCAGTGGTGCTAAGAACTACTGGGCAGATGCTTCAGCAGCATATGAGACATTATCTGCAGCACAACAATTGGACTTTGTCCAAAACTACGAAGATGCTGCTCTCAGACTTAGCTACTGGGCAGAAGCAAATGGTGCTGAATTA
>CADBNT010000061.1 GCA_902796125.1 uncultured Erysipelotrichaceae bacterium
CAAGATGCCTAGAACGCCACTTCAATTTCAACAAATGAAAGATGAAAGAAAGCTTTCAATTCTAGAAGCTTCTCTTCCTTTATTTTCTTTAGATAGAAACAAAGTTTCCGTTGATAAAATTTGCACTGCTGCAAAATGTTCACATGGTCTTGTTTACCACTACTTTAAAGATACAGACGCAGTCTTTGCCGAATTAAGAAAAAGTTTGACTTACAAAGAGATTGTCGAAGCTTTGAATATTAAAACAAACGATAAATACGCAATCGAATCAATTAGATATTTTGTTGAGTTTTTTGTTAATGTTGCAAAATCGAAAGACATAGCAAAAATTGCTTTTGCAAACATCGTCATTTCTGATGAAGGAAAAGACTCGTTCGAAGAAAAACTTTTCGCGCTCGTTGAACGTGGACAAAAAGAAGGAGATGTAACAGGTGGAGATAAAAATGATATCGCTTTCTGCTTCATTAATCTAATGAAAGGTATTTATTTACAATTCCTAACTCAAAAACATCCAAAAGTATTTGTTCCAAGCGTTGATAATATCATTCAACTTTTCAATAAAAAATCCGCTCTTAGAAGAACGGATTAATCATAGATTAAATTCTACTATTTCTTTTCGTTTTCCGCCTTTTCGAAGAGGTGGATATTTTTATAAATCTTACTTAATCTTGGGAACATCTTCATATAGACGTTTTTGAAGAGGAAATCGTACTTCTTGTGATTCTCCATATTAGGTTCAAAAGTAGTAGATTTATGAGACATTGCTAGAGCGGCTTCTTTTTGATCTTTAAATTCACCTGCTGCAATAAATCCTGCCATAGCAGCGCCTAATGAAGAACATTCATAAGTTTGAATTCTTGAAACTGGAAGACCAAAGATATCAGCGGTGATTTGGCAAATGGCATCACTTTGTGATCCTCCACCAGCAATTCTAATTGATGTGACTTTATGATGAAGTCTTTTCTTTTCAAAAAGTTCTAAGCCTTCGCGTAAGCAATATGCGATGCCTTCCACGATGGCGCGGTACATATGAGCGTTCGTATGAGTATCGGTAAAACCGATAATCGCACCTTTCGCAAGTGGTCTTCTAAGACCAGAACCCCAATATGGTTGAAGGACTAATCCATCGCAACCAGGATTAATTTTTAACATTTCTTGGTTAAGTTCTTCTAAAGAAAGTTTTTTAAGTACATCAGATTCCACTGATCTTGTCATACCAAATTCTTTATTAAACCAGTTAAGCATCCAATAACCACGATAGACTTGAACGTCCATGTTATAGACACCTTTGGTAATAGCAGGATATGAAGGAAGGAATGGTTCGGCATCACTATATCTAGTAATTGGAATTTCAATTGTTGATGCTGTTCCATAGCTAACTGCTGCAGTTTTATTATCAACGACACCTAAGCCTAATGTTTCGGCAGATTTATCTGAGCCAGAAGCGAATACTTTCATTCCAACTGGAAGACCGGTCTTCTTACTTGCTTCAGGTGTGATTTCACCCATGACTTCACCTGCTTGAACAAGTTTACAAAGCATGCGTCCTGGCACACCAAACATTTGACCTTTTAGATGTTTATCAGACTTGTACCATCTACGATGTTTGAAGTCGATTGGAAGATGTCCTGCTTGGCATGATGGAGAGTCAACATATTTACCAATCAATTGCAAATTGATAAATGTCGAAATCATCATGAATTTATCAGTTTTAGCCCAGACTTCAGGTTCGCTTTCTCTAATCCACTGCGCCATCGATCTTTTCATGTTATGTTCGATGGTTGGAGCCATACCAATTAACTTAAAAATAAAGCGACTTGATAATGGAAGTTTGTACCTTCCTTCTGCTCTACGTTGGTCAAGCCAAAGAATCATTGGACGTAGTGGCTTGTTTTCTTTATCTAAAGCAACAACTGAATCACGGAAAACCGCCATAGTTATTCCTAAAACATCATCTAGTTTGTCGTGATTTCTTTTAACAAGCTCTTGAGTGGCTTCGCATAACTTTTCAAAGTAATAATATGGATCTTGTTCAGCCCATCCTGGACGAGGTGAAACATAAGGTGGATTGTATTGAACTTTAACAATATCAACAGTCTCGCCTTTTTTATTAAATAAACCAGCTCGAACTGATTGAGTTCCAAAGTCAATTGTAAGAATTAATGGCTCTTTCATAAGCTTTCTCCGTTCTATAGTGTCATTTTAACATAAGTTAGATGTAACCGCTTTTCAAATTAATTATGGAAATTAATAATTGCTAAACAATTATCTAATTGGTATATTAAGTTTTGCAAGTGCATAATGCACATTTATGCTGATTTATAATCGCATAGGAGGAAAATATGGCGAAACAATATGTTTATAACTTCAAGGACGCTTATGGCTTAGGCAAAGAACTCCTTGGAGGAAAAGGTGCTGGTCTTGCTGAAATGACTCACATTGGAGTCCCAATTCCAGAAGGATTCACCATCACCACTGAGGCATGTAACCTCTACTATGAAAGAGGTAAAAATCTTCCAGACAGCCTCAAAGAGGAAATCTATGCTGGTATTGCTAGAGTTGAAAAAGAAACAGGCAAAAACTTTGGCGGTTCCACAAAACCTCTTCTCGTTTCCGTCCGTTCTGGCGCTCGTGTCTCGATGCCAGGTATGATGGACACAATCTTAAACTTAGGTTTAAACGACACAACTGTTGAAGCTTTAATTAGAGAAACTAACAATGAGAGATTTGCTTATGACTCTTATCGTCGTTTCATCTTAATGTTCACAAACATTGCTAAAGGTCATCCACGTACAGACATGGATAAGATGCTCGATGATTTAAAAGAATCAAAAGGTTACAAACTCGACACTGAAGTTACTGCTGCTGAGCTCAAAGAATTAGTCACAAAATACAAAGCATATTATAAGAAAACATTTGGCGAAGACTTCCCATCTGATCCAAAAGTTCAATTAATTGAAGCTGTTACCGCAGTCTTCCGTTCATGGGATAACCCACGTGCGAACGTCTACCGTATGCAATACTCCATCCCATATTCTTGGGGTACTGCTGTTAACGTTCAAGCCATGGCCTTTGGTAACAAGGGTGAAACTTCCGGTACTGGTGTTGCCTTCTCAAGAAACGCAGCTACTGGTGAAAAGAAGATCTCTGCCGAATACTTACCAAATGCTCAAGGTGAAGACGTTGTTGCTGGTATTCGTACACCACTTCACATCGACGAACTCAAAAGACGTATGCCTGATGTCTATCGTCAATTCGAAGAAACAATTAAGAAAATGGAACTCCATTATCGCGATATGCAAGATATGGAATTCACAGTCGAAGAAGGAAAACTTTACTTCTTACAAAC
>CADBNT010000062.1 GCA_902796125.1 uncultured Erysipelotrichaceae bacterium
ATACACCAAACGTTATTTAGGCACATTCAATAACCACTTCTCCACAATTGGTTTAGTTGGTATGAATGAAGCTTGTTTAAATGCTCGTTGGCTCAAGAAAGATTTAACTCATCCAGAATCAGTTGAATTCACAAAGGCTGTTTTAAATCATATGAGAAACAAACTATCTGACTACCAAGAAATGTATGGTGACTTATATAACCTTGAAGCTACACCAGCAGAATCAACAGCTTTCCGTCTTGCTAAACACGACAAGGCCAAATATCCAGATATCATTACTGCAAGTGAAAATGGTGCAACTCCTTACTACACCAACTCATCTCACTTACCAGTCGGTTATACTGAAGATATCTTCAAAGCTCTTGATATCCAAGATGGACTTCAAACCCTTTATACCTCTGGTACTGTCTTCCATGCTTTCTTAGGACAAAAACTTCCTTCTTATAAAGCATGTATGAATCTTGTTCGTAAGATTGCTGAAAACTATCACATTCCTTACTACACAATGTCCCCAACATATTCTGTCTGTAAAGATCATGGATATATTGATGGCGAAGAATACATTTGTCCAAAATGTGGTAAGAAGACTGAAGTCTATTCACGTATTACTGGCTACTATCGTCCAGTCCAAAACTGGAACGATGGTAAGACAGAAGAATTCAAGAATAGAAGAGTCTATGACATCAAGAATTCTCATTTAACTCACCCAGTTAGAGAAGAAGCTGAATGCGAAGAAGCAAACACAAATGAACAATTAAACGAAACACTATTATTTGCCACAAAGACTTGCCCAAACTGCAAGATGGCAAAGATGCTTCTTGATAAGGCTGGTATTAAATACCGCGTTGTTGATGCTGAAGAAAACGTTGAACTCACCAAGAAATATGGTGTTAGAAAAGCTCCAACCCTTCTTGTTCCATCAGAAAAAGGTTTAGAAGTTTTTGAAAATGCTTCTAACATCAAAGGATATATTGAAAGTTTTAACTAATATGGTTGATATTATCATTGTTGGCGGTGGCCCTGCTGGAATGACTGCAGCGCTTTATGCGCTGAGGTCAAACAAATCCGTTCTCATTCTTGAGAAGGAAAATTTCGGTGGGCAAATCGCTAACTCTCCTAGAGTCGAAAACTTCCCATCCATTAAGGAAATTTCTGGATTAGATCTTTCAGATCACATGTTTTCTCAGATCATGGACTTAGGCGCTCAATTTGAGCTTGAAGACGTGCAAAAGATTGAGAAAGTTGATGGAATCTTTAAAGTTACCACTAACTACAATACATATGAATCTAAAGCTGTTATTCTTGCCAACGGCGTTAAACACCGCAAGATGAATCTTCCTAACGAAGAAGAACTCATTGGTAATGGTATTTCCTTTTGTGCGGTCTGCGATGGCCCTATGTACAAAGGGAAAGAAGTTTACCTTATTGGTGATGCCAATACCGCTCTTCAATATGCCTTATTACTCGCTAATTACTGCACTAAGGTTCATATGATTACCTTATTTGATAGATTCTTTGGTGATCAAGTACTCATTGATAGAGTAAAAGCTAAAGAAAATATTATCATTCGTCATTGCATGAACCTTGTTGAATATAAAGGTGTAGATAAACTTGAAGGTCTCGTATTTGAAGATACAAGAACCAAAGTTCGTACCGAGTTCGCTACTGACAATGTCTTTGTTTGCATTGGCCAGCTTCCACAAAATGAATTATTTGCACCACTTGTTGAACTTGATAAAGGTTACATCGTTGTCGACGGTAATATGCAAACCAAAACAGAAGGTTTGTTCGCTGTTGGTGATACAAGAAAAAAAGAAGTGCGACAATTAGTCACAGCTTGCAATGATGGTGCTATTGCTGCTTTAGCAGCAGTAAAATATATTGGCTAATAGCCTCTAAGTTCTACGTTATTAACGTATTTAAGTAAAATATCTTTAAATGAATTGGCTTCTGCCTCATCGATAGGGTGGAGGCCTTTTTGTATGACTCCATCACGGTCGACAAATTTTTGAAGATAAAGAACTTTGGCTCCTTTAATAAGTTCGCCTAATTTTTCCATTTCTTCTTTTGAATGGAATTCTTTAACTAAAGTAGTTCTGAATTCATAATCGACTCCAGTATTCATTAATAGTTTGATGGACTCTTTAATCTTATCCAAAGACAGTTGTTTTAGCCCACATGTTGGAGCGTATTTCGCTTCTGAGTTCTTGATATCCATCGCTACATAATCAATAAGTTTTTTATCAATTAAATCTTTAATTACTTCAGGATTTGTGCCATTTGAATCAAGTTTGATTTTGTAGCCTAAATCTCTAATTTGTTGAACTTTTGCGGACAAATCAGGCATTAATGTTGGCTCGCCACCCGAAATAACAACTCCATCAATTAAGCCTTTTCGTTCTTTTAAATAAGACAAGATTTCATTAAACGGAATTTCATCTTTTGAATTTAAAACCGAATTCCCATTATGACAAAATGGACATCTAAAATTACAAGTTGGTGCAAATAAAACTACAGCGACATTATCACCGAAGTCGAGAAGGGAGAATTTATCAATGCCAACGAATTCCATATTTAGATTATACAAAGTGTTTAATATTAATTAAAATAATATCGTTGAGGTTAGCATTATGACAATCAAAGAATATGTAAAAGTTAGAAAAGAAGAACTCAAAGATTTAGTGGCTTCTAAAGAAGTGGTTCCTCATTTAGTTATTGTTCAATTAAATGAAGATGATGCTTCCAATGCTTATGTAAGAGGAAAACTAAAAGATGCAGCAGAGCTTGGTATTAAGGCTGATCTATATAAATTCCCTGTATCAATGAGTGAAGCAGAACTATTAAAAGAAATTGATAAATTAAATCACGATGATTCAGTTGATGGTTTTATTGTTCAAATGCCACTTCCAAAAGGAATCAATGAAGAAACAATCAAACTTGCGGTGTCTCCAGCTAAAGACGTTGATGGCTTCCATCCTCTTTCTAAATTAAACCCATGCACGCCACAAGGTATTATGGATTATCTTCATAGAGAGAATGTTGATATCCTTGGCAAAAACGCTGTTGTAATAGGAAGAAGCAATATAGTTGGTAAACCAATGGCAAAACTATTACTTAAAGAAAGCGCGAATGTTACTGTTCTTCATTCAAAAACAAAGTTTGAAGATATGCATAATTACATTAAAAACGCTGATATTGTCGTTATAGCAATCGGAAAGCAACACTACCTTGATAATCGCTTCGAATATAAGCCATCTGCCGTTATTGTTGATGTTGGAATTAATAGAGATGAAAATGGTTTACATGGTGATGCTATTCCAGGATTACCTGTTAGACTTCAAACTCCAGTACCAGGCGGAGTCGGATTATTAACTAGACTCGCTTTAATGGAAAACTTATTAAAGATTAAATAAGAAAAGGACCAGCTATGCTGGTCTTTCTTTTATGAACCGTAATGTTCGTAGATTATTGTCATCGCTTGAACTTCTGGGACGTAGCTGATGCGATATTTGAATTTTGGATTTGCTTGAGAGTGCTTATAGTAGAGACTATACGTATCTGATTCGAGTATTGTTAGATTTGTATTAACGTTACAAGCGGATACGTGAGCTTGGAAGCTTGCAAGCGATACTTCGTAAGCTATTATATGGAAAACCATTTCTGTAACATTGTATATCTTGTAGTAGCCAACATAAGAATCATCAATAATAGGAAGGATACCTTCATCAAGAAGATATGTTTGACCTGTAAAGAACTTTCTCAATTCAACATCTGGAAATGTTAATTTTTGAACAAAATCTTCAAACATATATACTTGTGGCATCATTCTTTTGTTTGCTTGAGTGAATTGATATTCAACGAAGTACATGGTAAGTGTGAAGTTTTGTTGTATGTAATCACGCACCGGAACATATGAAAGGCTTGTGTATTTGTTCATGCTCTCGTTGTTGAAAAGGAACATTCTATTATCCGAGGCAGTATTTTTGCTGGAAATCTCACTGCTGTAGTAGTTATCTCCTGCAACAGTATAATAACCGTTTGCAGCCTGGCCATAGGCATTGAAATAAACTGTAGATTTATAGAAATACTTAAATGTATCAATAAAATTATTGGTTGCTGTACATTTTTCAGTGTCATCTGTGAATGCACCGATGGAATACATTTGGGTAGCGGTTTTTGCTATAGCTAATGATTCAATATCTACGGTTGTTCCGGCATAAGAATATGAATAGTTTAGTGTTCTTAATGATGGCTTCCATTGATATAAACAAGATATTCCAAAAAGGTTATAACATTGTCCGATATTAAAAGCAGTGTTGCTTGTTTGATGATATACTCCTTGGACATAATTTCCATCAGAGAACAGCCATGAGTTGTCATCTGCCTTTGCGATGCAAAGCATATTCTTTAAGGTTACTAGAGAACCTTCTCCATAACCCTTTTTGTTATAGTCTAAAGATTTTAGATATGTGTTGTAAGTATCGATAGCAGTGTATTCAGTTGATGTAAATTTTGAGTAATCGATATCATAGGTCATATCCGTTTTTAATTCATAATTAGTTATTTGAATGGTTGGTTGACCATAGTAATAACCAATATGACCTTGAATGATATAGTTTGATGTTTCTTTTCCGATATAGTTTTTGCATGCGCTATAAAAATCGCTTGTACCAGCAGTCAAAATTGGAATCATGTCATCCGCGTCGCAAATATAAACGAGAATTTGCTGTGAGATGCCAATAGCAATTGCTTGTATAACGCGACCTCTTGTAGCAATAACGTCTGTATTAAATGATTCATGAGTTCCTGATGGAAGGGATGAACCAATTGTATTTCCAATAGAGTTAAGCTCGCTAATTGTCTTATATTCTAATGGTGTAACCGATGTCGAAGATGATGAAGATGAAGAACTTGATGAACTTGATCCAGTGGAACTTGTCGAACCGGTTGTGGATGATCCACCAGTTGTTCCTGTAGTTCCGGAAGAACCGCCAGTGGTGGAACCTGATGTTGGAGTAGATCCAGTAGTGACACTAGTAGGATTATCACTTGTTGGAGGGACGTCGCTTGAACCGCGTCCTCTTCCACCTCGACAACCTGCTAATAAAAGAGCTGGAATAAGTAAAAATAGCAACGACTTCTTCATATTATTCTAGTTCGAACGCTCCTGTATAAAGTTTGTAATAGACGCCTTTTTCTTTAATTAATGAATCGTGATCGCCACGTTCGATAATGTGACCATGATCCATAACCATTATAGCATCGCTATTTTGAATGGTAGAAAGTCTATGAGCAATGACAAAGACTGTACGTCCTGCCATGAGTTTATCCATGCCATCTTGCACTAATTTTTCAGTACGAGTATCAATTGATGATGTTGCTTCATCAAGAATTAAGACCGGAGCATCCGCAACTGCAGCTCTAGCAATTGAAAGAAGTTGTCTCTGTCCTTGAGAAAGATTACCGCCATCACCTGTGAGTTCGGTTTGATATCCCTTTGGCAGACGTTCTATGAAGTCGTGAGCATTAGCGATCTTAGCGGCTTCGATACATTCTTCGTCTGTTGCATCAAGTCTTCCATAACGAATGTTATCCATGACGGTACCTCTAAAGAGGTTAACGTCTTGAAGAACGATGGCGAGAGATTTTCTTAAATCATCTTTTTTAATTTTATTAATGTTAATTCCGTCGTAACGGACCTTTCCATCTGCGAGAGGATAGAATCTATTTATAAGATTGGTAATAGTTGTTTTACCAGCACCTGTTGCTCCAACAAGAGCAATCTTTTGTCCTGGATGAGCGTATATGGAAATGTCTTCAAGAACAAGTTTCTTTCCATCATATGAAAAGTCGACTTTATCAAGTAAGATATCGCCTTTTAAATCACGGTATTCAAGGTGTCCATCCTTATGGATGTACTTCCAAGCAAATTCTCTTGTTCTTTCTTTTGTTTCAATGATGTTTCCGTCTTTATCGTGTTTACAGTGGACTAAAGTGACATAACCTTCATCTTGTTCAACTTGTTCATCGATGAGGGCAAAGCAACGAGACGCGCCAGCCATACCCATGACAATAAAGGTAACGTGTTGAGAGAATTGAGAAACGTTATTAGAGAACATTCTACAAAGCATCAAGAAGGTAAGGATCATGGAGTAGAACGCGGACATAGATTCTCTATCAGCAATATTGATGGAGTGGAATCCAGTTAAAGTTAAATTACTAAATCCTGGAACAACAAGGATTAAACAACCAACGATAGCGGTACAGACATACATGAAGTTACCGATATTACCGTTGATTGGCATTGTAACGTTGCCATGAATATTCGCACTTGTTGCATATTGTCTAAGTAATTCATTCTTTTCGCCAAATTGAGCGGTTGATTCTTCTTCATGAGAGAAGACTTTAATGACTTTTAGGCCCTTGATTGATTCTTCAATATCGCCTTCAACAATAGCGACTTGTTTTTGTTGTTTAATGAAGTATTTTGCAGATAATCCACCAATAACACGAGTGTTAAGCACCATCATAAAGGCGAAGAAGATAACAACAAGTGTCATCCAGATGGAGTTGATAAGCATCATGGCAAGAGAGAAGACAACTGAAAGGAATGTTCTAAGCATTTCTGGGAGTGATTGAGAAACAAATTGTCTAATTGTATCAACGTCGTTAGTGTATAAAGACATGATTCCGCCATGTGAATTAGTGTCGAAATATTTGATTGGTAAATCTTCCATGTGGTTGAACATAGCTTTACGGAAATCGTTCATAAAGTCTTGAGTGATAATCGCCATTGAACGAGTCCACCACCAAGAAGCGAATATTCCTAAACCATAGACAACTCCCATCATGATAAGAAGGATTGTCGCGTTTGAAGTGATGGCAAAAGATCCACCCATGACTTGAGCGGTAAAACTATTATTAATATCAAAAGGATTAAGTCTTTGTTCAAGTGAGGCTGTCAAAACACCAGTGACAAGGCCAACGAAAACAGAACTACAAAGGTTTGCTGCTGCATTAAAAGCAATACAAATAGCAGCAACTGTAAGTCTTACTGGATAGCGTTTAAATAATGCTTTCAGTAAGCGAGTCATCGTGCCTTTTTTAGCTCTAGCTCTTTCCTTAATGTTTACTGGTGGCATTATTTATTACCTCCCACTTTGTTTTGGGTGTAATAAACCTCTTGATAAATCTTATTAGATTTAAGAAGTTCATCATGTGTACCAATTTGATTGATCTTACCATCGTCCATAATGATGATTTGGTCGGCGTCTTCAATAGAAGAAATACGTTGTGCAATGACAATTTTTGTCATCTCTGGCAAATCATCTTTTAAAGCTTTACGAATAAGTCTATCGGTCTTGGTGTCTACTGCCGAAGTAGAGTCATCAAGAATCAAAATTTTAGGTTTCTTTAAAATTGCACGAGCAATGCAAAGACGTTGTTTTTGGCCACCGGAGAAGTTTGCTCCGCCTTGTTCAACTTTAGAATTGAGTCCTTCAGGTTTTGCTTTAACAATTTCTTCAGCTTGAGCAATCTTACAAGCATTCATCATTTCTTCTTCAGTTGCATCAATGTTACCCCATTTAAGGTTAGAGGCGATTGTGCCACTAAATAAGACATTCTTTTGCAAAACAACTGCGACGTTATCGCGTAAAGTCTTCAAGTCATATTCACGAACATCTTTGTCAGCGACTTTTACACTTCCTTTGGAAACGTCATATAGACGAGAAATTAAGTTAATTAAAGAAGTTTTTCCGCTACCAGTGCCACCAAGAACACCAATAAATTGACCAGAAGAAATCTTAACATTGAGATCTTCTAAGGTATTTTTTTCGGCGGTTTGACTATATTTAAAATCAACATTGTCAAAGACAATATCACCATTAGAAACTTCCATAATTGGATTTTCTGGGTTTTTAATTTGTGGTTCTTCAATTAAAACTTCATGAACACGTCTAATGGACTCAAGTGACATAACGAGCATGACCATGATCATGGCGATCATCATTAAGGACATTAAGATTTGAATACCATAGGTAAGAAGCGCTGATAATTGTCCAGGAGTGAATACTCTAAATTCTTCGTTAACGTAATCGTAGTTTTGATAAATGATGTAACTACCAATACCTAAAACTAAGATATTTGAAATGTGAATAGTTGTATTCATTAATGGATTGTTTAAAGAAACAATCTTCTCTGCTTTAACAAAGTCGCCCTTCATTGAATCTGAAGCGTTGTTGAATTTTTCTTTTTCATATTCTTCTCTTACATAAGATTTAACAACGCGAATACCAGATACGTTTTCTTGGACGGACTCATTTAATGCGTCATAACGCTTAAATACGCGCATGAAAATCGTCATAGCGAATTTAGCAATTAAAGCAAGACCAATAATAATAATTGGAATTAAGGCCGGGAAAATCCACGCCATATTTCCACCAGTAATAAATGCCATCACTCCAGAGAAGATAAGCATAAGTGGCGCTCTAATAACGATTCGAATCATCATTTGGAATGCCATTTGAACGTTTGAAACATCAGTAGTCATTCTTGTTACTAAACTTGATGCGTGGAAATGATCAATATTTGCAAAAGAGAAACTTTGAACTTTCTTATAAAGATCTAATCTAAGATTAGTTGCTAATCCAACTGAAGCTTTAGCAGCAGTTCTTCCACCTAAAATGCCACATATCATTGAGGCAATAGCCATTCCTACTAGAGTAATTATTAACCAGAATAGGCTAACTTCCATTCCGCCAGTGAAAGTCTCATTAGTGTATGTGAAGAATGTGAAAAAATCTTCAGGAGAAGAAACTTTGCCAATGGTATCAACAAACATTGACATGACAAAAGGTAAAGCACATTCAAGAGCAGCTTCACCAACCATGAAAAAAGGAGTGATGATAGCGTACTTTTTATACTCTCTAACACTTTTAAGTATTAGTTTAACCTTCTTCAGCATAGATAAATAATAAGTCAATTATTTTGATACAACAACAAAAATAAATATTTTTACCTTTCTATCGAAGAGATTGTTGCCTATGTTTAAAATTGCTTTAAAATTATTGGTATGAAAAACGTTTTGATCGTTGTGAATGGCTATGGTTTAGCAGATGGAATTATCCATCAAGTTAAACGTTTAACCGAAGAATTCGAAAAGCAAAATTGTAAGGTGACAGTTCGTAAAAACAATGAACTTTTAGCCTACATAAAAGATGGCGAGATTGTCTCAAATCTTCCTCGTTTTGATTATGTCCTTTACCTCGATAAAGATCGTTATGTTGCAGAGATGTTGGAGAGATCTGGACACCGCTTATTCAACGCATCAAAAGCTATTGTTTTATGCGATGACAAAATGCTCACTCACATCACTCTTTCTAATGCCGGAATTAAAATGCCAACAACAATTTCATCAACACTTTGTTACCGCGATAACGGCAATAGAGATTATTTAAAAGACGTCGAGAAAACACTAGGCTTTCCACTCATTGTAAAAGAGAATTATGGATCACTTGGAAGACAAGTATATTTAGTCGAAAACTCCGCAGAACTCAAAGAAATTGAAGATAAACTCATTCATATTCCGCATATTTTTCAAAAGTTTATTTCCTCATCAAAAGGCAAAGATTATCGAGTAATTGTCGTTGGTCATAAAGTCATTGCCTACATGAAAAGAGAGAATAAAAATTCTTATCTTTCAAACCTTGCAACTGGTGGGTCTGCATCAGTGGTGGAACTACCTCAATCCTTCCTTGATGTTGCAGTCAAAGCAAGCGAGATTTTAGGACTTGATTATTGTGGTGTTGATATTCTTGAAGGAGAGCGTGGAGAACCAATTATTTCCGAAGTCAATTCCAATGCTTTTTATGAAGGAATTGAAAAGACGACAAAAATCAATGTCGCCAAAGCATACGTGGATTATATTTTAAGTAACTAATTATTTAAGTTGTTCAAATACTTTAATAATGTCATCGTGGATAACTAACTTAGCGTAGTCATCTAATGGGGTGGCATTTTTATTTATAATTGCAATATTGTTGCCTTTGAAATAATTTGGGATTCCGGCAGCTGGGTAAACCACTAGTGATGAACCGATTACTAAAAGTAAATCAGCGTGTTGAGTTGCATTGACTGAATCAGTAATTGCTTGATAATCAATTCCTTCTTCGAATAAAACTACATCAGGTTTAATTGTTCCTCCACAGCGTTTGCAATGTGGGACACCTTCTTGCACCATGATATCTTCTAAAGAATATTTCTCTCCACAATCCATACATGTGTTTTTAAATACTGTTCCGTGGAACTCTATAATGTTATGAGATCCTGCAAAGTGGTGGAGACCATCAATATTTTGGGTAATGATTGTTACGTTTTTACGTTTTTCTAAATCCGCTAAATACTTGTGAGCGATATTTGGTTTAGCGTTTTTGAAAACCATTTGCTCTTTGTAATAACGGTAGAACTCATCGGTTCTGGCCATGAAGAAACTATGTGAAACAATAGTCTCGTAATCATATTTATATTTTTTAATAAGGTCTTTATTGTTCATTGCTCCAGTCGCAGATCTTATATCCGGAATACCTGAAGCAGTTGAAATACCAGCGCCTGTCAAAACAACGATGTTTTTCGCATCATCGATCATCTTTTGAAGTTGTTTAATTTCTTCGCTCATTTCTTATGTTGACCTTTTAATCCGATTTCAACTTTTTGTGCAACTTGTTCACCAAGTAATTCTTTAATGATTGTCAATGCAAAAGGAACTGAATACATCATTGATCTAGCAGTGATGAATTTGCCATCTTTTTCAACTTCATTTCCAGTGAAGATTCCATCAATACCTTCTTCACATCCTGCAAAGCAAGTGTACTTTTTACCTTTAAGGTAACCTCTATGACCTAAGATAGATGGAGCAGCACATATTGCGCAGACATACTTGTCATATTTAACGAACTTATCAATGCAGTTTTGAACAATCGAAGATGCTTCCAAATTTGCGGTTCCTCTTCCTCCACCAGGAAGGACTAAGAAATCATATGGAGTGATATCAAAAATTAGCTTTAGTAATGCATCTGCTAATATATCAACTCCAAATGAAGATTGAACTTGTTGATAATCCGAAATAGAAGCAGTAGTGACTTCAATACCTGCTCTAGTTAAAACATCTCTTGTTGTTAAGGCTTCTGTATCTTCAAAGCCATCTGCTAAAAGTAATAATCCGCGCATAAATTTACCTCATAAACAATTATAAAATAATTATGCTAAAATGTATTCGCTATGAATAAAATTTATAGATTAGTTATCTTATCAGCGCTACTTGCTACAGGCTGTAGAGGTGGTAGAGGAGGAACAACAAGCGTCCAACCTACCTCAAGCGGTGTTCCAACAACAGCAAGTTCAGCAATTTCTACCCAAAGCACTGACACTAATACATTTACAACGTCCATTGCAGGTATTACCAAAGAAGCAACCGTTATAACATCAGGTGCTGATTTTACTGATCGATTCCATGACGGAGTTCAAATTGTCAATAATGAAGGAACGTTTATCGAAAGCTCTGACTTCATCACCTATTTTAATAGTTTTGCTAGTGACCCAATTCTCTGGAAGATAGCAGGCATTAACGTTATGGTTAACCAAGACGGTGAAGGCACTAACCACATGAAAGTTGGCGGTAAAAATAGCGGCCAATATGGAATTCTAAAATTACAGTTCAATTATCAAGTGACAAAAATCGAGATAGAAGCTCTCCCATATTACAAATATAATTCATATGGTTCAACATATAATGTTGATAATGAAACATCAATCTCAATTGATGGTGAAAAGACATCGCTTGCATGTACGGCCGGAGTTGTGCCTGAGGTAACAAAGGTTACAAAGAGCTATGCTTCACCAGTCAATGAAATAGATATTACAACTGAAGAATGTGATGGTACTACTCCACAAAGAACATTCATCAATTCAATCAAAGTAACTTATACCGCCTAAATCTAATGGGCGGTTTCTTTTAGAATAATCTCATTATGAAAGCGTTATCTTTTCTTGTTTTCCTTGATAAAAGATGCGTGATAGTTTACTATCAATTTCAAAGAAGGAAATAAACGAATGAAAGATTATCAAATTAAATCAATCCACGGTCGTGAAATCTTAGACTCCCGTGGTAATCCAACCGTTGAAGTCGACGTTACACTCGAAAACGGTATGTTTGCTCGTGCAGAAGTTCCAAGCGGAGCTTCCACAGGTATCTATGAAGCCCTTGAACTTCGTGATGGCGATAAGAAACGTTATCTTGGCAAAGGCACATTAAAAGCTGTTGCTAATGTTAACGATATTCTTGCTAAAGAACTCAAAGGCAAAGATGCTTCTAATCCAGATGCTATCGATGATCTTATGCTTAAGATCGATGGTACAAAAGGAAAAACCAAACTCGGTGCAAACGCAATTCTTGCTGTTTCATTAGCAGTTAACAAACTTGCTGCTCAAATCGCAGGCAAATCTCTCTATGCTTATCTTGGCAAAGGTAAACTCTTACCAGTTCCAATGATGAACATTCTTAATGGTGGTTGCCATGCAAGCAACACTGTTGACTCCCAAGAATTCATGATTATGCCAGTTGGCGCTCCAAACTTCAGAGAATGCTTAAGATGGTGTTCAGAAGTCTATCATGTTCTCGCAAAGAACCTCAAAGCCAAAGGCTTATCCGCTTCTGTTGGTGATGAAGGTGGTTTCGCTCCAAACCTCTCCAGCGATGAAGAAGTTTTATCCGAAATCGTCAAAGCCATTAAAGATGCAGGCTATGTTCCAGGCAAAGACTTCATGCTCGCTATGGACGCTGCTGCTTCCGAATGGAAAGATGAAAAACGTGGTGTTGGATTCTATCACTTACCAAAACAAGATAAATATATGACAAGTGATGAACTCATTGATCACTGGGAAAAACTTCTCGACGAATTCCCAATTGTCTCCTACGAAGATATTCTCGATGAAGAAGACTGGGAAGGCTGGAAGAAACTTACTGCCCGTATCGGTAATAGAGTTCAACTCGTTGGTGACGACTTATTCGTTACAAACGTTGAAAGACTTGAAAATGGTATTAAGAAAGGCTGCGCTAACTCAATTCTTATCAAGCTCAACCAAATCGGTTCTGTTAAAGAAACTAAAGCTGCTATTAAGATGGCTCACGATGCAGGTTATACAGCTGTTACATCACACCGTAGCGGTGAAACAGAAGATACCTTCATTGCTGACTTATGTGTTGGTTTAGCAACTGGTCAAATTAAGACTGGTGCTCCATGCCGTGGTGAACGTGTTAACAAATACAATCAACTTCTCCGTATTGAAGAAGAACTCGGTAAGGATGCTAAATATGCTGGTTTAGCAGCATTCAAGTTCCGCAAATAATCTTTATAAGCATAAAAAAGACGACCTCGGATTTTCAAGGTCGTTTTTCTTTACTTTAGATTAGTTTTCTTAACTCTTCTTTTTCTGCTTCTGAGATGAATGCAGCGTCTATCGCATTAAGAGTTAATTGCTTAATTTCAGATTCATTAAATCCTAACTTTTCAACTACTTTAAATTCGTCTAATAAAGTGGTGTTTGAAACAGTCATATCGTCAGTGTTAATTGTGACTAATACACCTGCGTCAAAAAGAGCTCTAATTGGTAGTTTTTCATAGGATTTATATGACTTGGTGTCAATATTGCTGGTTGGGCATATTTCTAGAGGTTTGCGGAGTTTTTTAAGCATTTCGACAGTCTTTTTAGATTCGATTGAATGCACTCCATGGCCTATTCTATCCGCGCCATATTCAAGGGCTAAATCGACTTCTTTATAGTCGGTTGCTTCACCTGAATGGACAGTTAATGGGAGATTATATTTTTTCACTAGTTTTAGTTCATTTTCATAAAGCTTATTTCCATATAAAGCTTCCGCTCCAGCAAGATCAACAGCAACGACGCCTCTACCATAATATTTTTTCGCTAATTCAATTGTTTCTAGATTAGCTTCCTTATTATTTTCAAAGCGCATCATGCAAAGAATGAAATTGACTCTTATTGGAGATTCTTCTCTAACTTCGAGCAATGTTTTTACAACATCTTCTTGCGATAACTCTCTTTGAGCGGAAAGTTGAGGAGCCATTCTTATTTCAACATACTTAAGTCCTTGTTCGTGAAGTCTATTTAAGAGATCTAGAGTACATTTTCTTATTCCGTTTGTTGTTTGAAGTACATAATTTGGAATATCAAATCTTTCTAGATATTCATTTAGTGACTTGCAATCTTTAGGAACTCTTAAAAAGAGATTGAGTTCCTCTTCATCATAAGTAGGAAGTTTGATTCCTTCTTCTTTTGCAACTTCAATAATTGCTTTTGCAGATAATGATCCATCTAGATGGAGATGGAGATCGATAATTGAGTATTTCTTTAGGTTTTCCATAGTATTTCTATTATAATAGCAAATGTCTTCGAAGGAGTAATTATTATGGGAAGTATTAACAAAGAACATTTAGCAAAACTTCTTAACGAATATAAGAAGGATAGAGCAAATACTGTTGCAAGACATGCCTTAACAAATGCGGATATTCAAACAGTAGCTTTATCAAAGAATTCAGATGATGAAATAGACTTCAACTTTGATATTAATATCAAAACAATGCCTGTCACCAATCAAAAAGCATCAGGTAGATGCTGGATTTTTGCAGCGTGTAATGTCATCCGCGAAAAACTTGGCAAACAATTTGGAATGAAGAATTTCGAAATCTCACAAAGTTATTTAGCCTTCTACGATAAATTAGAAAAACTAAATTATGTTTTAGATATCCTTATTGATTTAATTGATGAAGACTATGATGACCGCGCACTTCAATTTGTCGTCCAAAGTGGAGTTGGTGATGGTGGTCAATGGGATATGATCGTTTCCATTATCGATAAATATGGAATCTGTCCTAAAAATGTTTATGGAGAAACATCAACATCTTCAGGAACTCGTTATATCAATCAATTAATCAATGCCGAACTTCGTCACTTTGCTTCTGATAGTAGAACTGTAAAAAAAGCAAAAGGAATGGATGCCGTTTTAAAACTAAAAGAGGATTACGTTGATAGATTCTTTAAAGCTTTAGTCTCTTGCTATGGCTTACCTCCAACCTCATTTAATTTTGAATACACTGATGATGAAGGTAAGTATCATTTAGAGAAGAATTTATCACCTCTTTCATTTTATGAAAAATATGTTGGTGATGAACTCCATCAATATGTAAGTATCATTAACGCTCCAACAAAAGATAAACCATTTATGAAGAGCTATACCGTTAAATATTTAGGTAATGTCGTTGGTGGTAAAGTAGTCACTCACTTAAATCTTCCAATGGAAAGACTTAAAGAACTTGTTCTTGCTCAACTTAAAGATAATCAAATCGTTTGGTTTGGTAGTGATGTTGCAGCCTATGGCGATAGAGTTAATGGAATTTGGGATGACCGCTTATTTGACTATAAGTCACTTCTTGATTTAGACATCAAAATGGATAAAGGAGATTCTCTTGACTTCCGTGCTTCAGCGATGAATCACGCGATGTGTATTACAGGCGTCGCATTTAGAGATGGTATTCCATCAAAATGGAAAATCGAAAACTCTTGGGGCGATGCTTCGGGTAATAAAGGCTATTATGTAATGTCAGCATCTTGGTTTGATCAATATACATATCAAGCAGTAGTGAATAAAAAATATCTCACCAAGGAAGAACTTGCTGCGTATAACGCAAAACCAATCGAACTCAAACCTTGGGATCCAATGGGCTCCTTAGCGAAATAAAATAAGGACTTTTATTATGAAAGCATCATTAACAGTCAAAGACTTTGGAGAAATCGAAATTGAATTATTTCCTGATTTGGCACCTATTACGGTAAATAACTTTGTTAAATTAGTGAATAATGGATTCTATAACGGCTTAACATTTCACAGAATTATAAAAGGTTTTATGATTCAAGGTGGATGTCCAAAAGGGAACGGGACCGGTGGACCTGGTTATACAATTAAAGGTGAATTTGCTTATAACGGAGTTAATAACCCAACCAAACATGAAAGAGGGGTTATCTCTATGGCTAGAACGATGGACCCTAATTCAGCCGGCAGTCAATTCTTCATCATGCACAAAGACGCTCCTCATCTAGACGGGCAATATGCAGCGTTTGGTAAGGTTGTGAAAGGAATTGAGGTTGTTGATAAAATAGCTTCAGTAAAAACAGATTTTAGAGACAAACCTCTATCACCAGTTATAATTGAAAGCATCAAAATGCTTTAAAAAAGGGAGTAAAACTCCCTTTTATTTTGCTTTTTTAATCTTTTTCTTACCTTCCCATTTTTTAAGAACTCTTGGATAGTATTCTCTCCAAATATTCTTAACGTGTTCTTTGGAATAGAAATCAGAAATGAGTTTTGAACCTTGTGAATATTTTTCGTAATACTTTTTATCGCTTGCGAGTTTCTTAACTTGTTCATCAAATTCATCGACGTTCTTCCCATAAGAATAAGCTTCTTTGTCTTTGAATAAGATTTCTTCATATAAATCAAGATCACGAAGTAGGACTGGTTTAAATGAGTTAACAGCTTCAAGGATGGACATTGGGAAAAGTTCACTTAGTGATGGCATGAATAATAAATCTGCCATATTGAAGATCCCGTTCATCTCTGCTCGTGGGATGATGCCAATGAATTTGACGTTCTCTGGAGGATTGTCCATGATAGCTTTAAGTTCTTTATAACCATCAGTCATTTTTCCAAAGGAAAATCCACCAGCCCAAACGAATACTTTGTCTGGATTTCTTTTCGCGACTTCAACGTAGTCTAAAACACCCTTACGGGTTTGAACTTGGCCACATCCTAAGACAACAAATTTGTCATGTGGAATCTCATATTTATCTCTTAAAGCATTTCTTTCTTCGCTTGAGATTAAATGGAATTTTTCATGATCAACAAAGTTAGGAATATAAGTAATGTTTTCTTTAGAAATGCCTAATTCTTCTAAAGGCGGAATGAATGTTGGGTTAACTACGACGATTTCATCAGCTTTTCGATATGTGTTAATGACATATTTTTTGAAGATCCAGAAAATTGGTCTTGGCATTTTAATAGAACCATCAAGTGTAGATGGAATGAAATGAACATATGCGACGTTCACGTGATGCTTGTTAAAGCGCATCCTATAAGAAGGATTCACGGTGTGCATATGATAAATATCAAACTTTGAACTTTTAGAGTTAATGGCAACTTCAAATAAATCTTCGCATTCTTTTACTAATGCGACTTGCTCTAAGAAAGCAGAACCAACACCCTGGCCATCAACAGAGGTGGCTTGAGAGAGCATATTAATACGTATTTTTTCCATAACAATATCATAGATTATATTTTTCTTTTTGAGAACAAAGAAAAAATATTGTATAGTTAATTCGGAAAGTAGGAAATTTATGTATAAATTAGTTTTAATTAGACACGGCGAATCCGAATGGAATAAGCTTAACCTTTTCACTGGTTGGACTGACGTCGAATTAAGTGAAAAAGGCGTTCAAGAAGCTCACCGCGCCGGAAAAACATTAAAAGCAGAAGGTTATGACTTTGATGTTGTTTATACTTCTCTTTTAAAAAGAGCTATCCACACCATGAACAATGTTCTTTTCGAACTTGATCGTGAATGGCTTCCAGTTAACAAATCCTGGAGACTTAACGAACGTCACTATGGTGCTCTTCAAGGTTTAAACAAAGCCGAAACTGCTCAAAAATACGGTGAAGATCAAGTTAAAGTTTGGAGACGTTCATATGATGTACCACCTCCAGCCTTAAGTGAAGAAGACCCACGTAATCCAGCAAACCAAGATCAATTTAGAGATGTTCCTAAAGCGGATTTACCACTTCACGAATCTCTTAAGATGACTGTCGCTAGAGCTGTCCCGTATTTTGAAGATGTTATTGCTCCAGCAATGAAGTCTGGTAAACGTTGCTTAATCGTTGCTCACGGTAACTCAATTCGTGCTCTTGTCAAATACTTTGACAATATGAAGGATGAAGAAATCGTTGGAGTCAATATTCCAACTGGCGTCCCATTAGTCTACGAATTCGATGAAAACCTCAAAGCTGTTAAACATTATTACTTAATGGATGAAGAAACATTAAGAAAAGAAATGGAAGCAGTTGCTAACCAAGGTAAAGCTAAATAAGGAAATGCCTATTAACGAAAAAACTTATAAACGTTTAATGAAGTTTCGTGATGACCGTGATTGGTCACAATTCCATACTGGTGAAAACCTTGCGAAATCTTTAATGATTGAAGCAGGGGAACTTCTAGAAGTATTCCAGTATAGTGATAAAGAAACATCCGTCGAAAAAGTCAAAGAGGAACTTGCAGACGTACTTATGTACTCCATGTTACTCGCGGATAGATATAATCTCGACTTAGATGAAATCATCAATAAAAAGATGGATTCAAACGAGAAAAAATATCCTGCTGATAAAGTTCGTGGATCAAGCAAAAAATACGACGAATATAAGAATAAATAGTTCGTTAAAATGAGGGGCCATTAATGGCCCTTCTTTTTTATTTACTTATTTGTGATAATATATAGCCATGGAAGTCATGAAGATTAAAAACAAATCTTATGAGGTAATTAAAGAACTAGATTCAGGTGTTTTTCTTGTCTCCAAAAAGGATAAGAAATTTGTTCTTAGACGCTTTGAATCCATATCTTCACTTCTTAGAGAAACTGACCGAAGAAAAAGACTTAAAAAATATGGCATCAATATTCCTAAAATCATTAAGGTTTCCAAAAAGGATTTATGTCTATTAATTGAGTTTATTTCAGAAGAAACAATGCTTGACATTCTCCTAAAAGGAGATATTCCTGATGAATCTTTTAAAGAACTATTCAACATTTATCGCTTCTGTCGTTTCTCAAAGATTGATTTAAATTATCATCCTGAAAACTTCGCTATGAAGAAAGGAAGAATGTATTATCTTGCTTTAGACTTAGAAAAAGCTTCAGAGGATAGGAACTTAGAAAACTATGGCCTATATTACTGGATTTATTCTCCTCAATGCGTTGAGCATTTAAAGGAACTCAATTTAGAAATTGATAAGTCTAGAAAGCTCACTCAACCTGAAGCAAATAAAAAGATTGTTTTAATCTCAATTATGCATTGGTAAAATTTGATTATGAAAAACTTTATAATTTTTCATCTCTCTAGAAATAAAGATCTTGCTGAAAAGATTGCTAATATAGCAGGTATTCCTTTAGGAAAATGCGAGATTGATAGATTTGCAGATGGTGAAATTCTCGTTCGAAACTTAAGCGATATTAAAGGAAAAACTGTTTATGTTGTTCAATCAACAGGACAAAACTCCAGCGATTCCTTAATGGAACTTTTAATTGCGATCGATGCTTTTAAAAACTCAGCCTGTAAAGAAGTGGTAGCAGTCATTCCATATTATGGCTTTTCTAGACAGGATCGTGTTGCTAGAAAAGGTGAACCAATTACTGCTAAGTTAGTTGCACATTCTCTTCAAGCTGCTGGGGCGGACCGCGTTATTTGCATTGATTTACACACTCAACAAATCCAAGGATTCTTCTCTTGCCCAGTCGCAAATTTAGAAACATATGACTTGTTTGGCGAATATTTCATTAAACGATTTAAAGAACTTGGCATTAAAGAAAACGAAATTGTTGTAGTTTCTCCAGACCATGGCTCAGACGTTAGAGTTAGAGATTTAAGTTCATTATTCTCTCACGCTGATATTGCTGTTATTTCAAAAAGAAGACCAGCTCCAAATCAATCTGAGGTTGTTGGAGTAGTTGGTGATATTAAAGATAAGACATGTCTTATCATCGACGATATTATCGATACTGGCGGAACAATTAATAACGCAGTTGATGCGATGTTTAAGAAGGGTGCAAAAGATGTTTTTGTCTGTGCGACTCATGCTGTTTTTTCAAAAGGCAACGTTATAGATAAAAGAGTAAAAGAAATTGTTGTTACCGATACTCTTCAAACTAAATTAGAAGGAGTGAAAGTCATTACTGTTGCTAATTTATTAGCAAATTACATTATGACGGAATAGAGTTATATATGCATGCATTTAGAATGGGTAATAACGTAATCGCCTATCATAAAAACGGAAATAAATATGGTATGACCTGTGCTTGGGCCACAATGATTGATTATGATTACATCGCCATGCTACTTGGTTCGCAAAGTGCTACTGGCAATAATTTGGCAGTTGGTGATGTTGTCGGTGTCTCTGCTTTAGCGAAAGGTCAAAAAGACATTTCCCTTCAACTTGGCACAAATCACAGTGATCAATTAGATAAGTTCGAAGGAGTGCCAGTTTTAGAAGAAAAAACCGCAATTCTCGTGCAAAACGCCAAAGTTCAAATGGTTTGCAAAGTTAAAAAAATCATGAAATTAGTTGATGAAAATGATAATTTTGTAATCCTTGAAATCCTCTCTAGCAAAGTTGATAAATCAAAAGAATTCCTCTCTTTAGAAGAAGTTCTCCCTGAATAATATATTTCAAATAGCAATAGTCTTTTAATGCAAATATTTTTTTGCATTGTATAATTATTCCCGTATGAAAAATTTTTATCTTGAAATAAAACACATAGACAAGCAGACGGGCGCTAGATATGGAATACTCCACACTCCACATGGTGATGTAGAAGTTCCAATGTTCATGCCTGTTGGAACACTTGCGACAGTTAAGACTCTTTCTCCTGAAGAAGTGAAGTCTCTTGGAGCAGGCGTTATTTTATCAAACACATATCATCTCCATCTTAGGCCAGGCGAAGATATAGTTGCTAAAGCTGGTGGACTTCATAAATTCATGAATTATCCAGGTCCAATTCTTACTGACTCTGGAGGATTCCAAGTTTTCTCACTTCAAGAAAATAGAAAGATTTCTGAAGAAGGTGTCATGTTTAAGTCTCATCTTAATGGTGACAAACTTTTCTTCACCCCAGAATCTGTTATTGATATTGAGGAAAAACTAGGCGCAGACATTATTATGTCTTTTGATGAATGCATTCCTTATCCTGCTGATAGAAAATATGCTGAAAAGTCAGTTAATAGAACTATTAGATGGGCTAAAAGAGGTCTGGATGCACATAAAAGAGAAGACCAAGCATTATTTGGAATTGTTCAAGGCGGAGAATTTGAAGATCTTCGTGAGAAATGTGCTAAGGAACTAGTAAAGATGGATTTTCCAGGATACTCCATAGGAGGAACCTCAATTGGTGAACCAAAAGATGTTTTTTCCAAAATGGTTGAATATTCTGTAAAACATCTTCCAAGTGATAAACCAAGATATCTAATGGGCGTTGGCTCTATTGATTACCTTTTAGAAGGAATCTCAATGGGTGTCGATATGTTTGATTGCGTCCTTCCTACTAGAATTGCTCGTCATGGAGCGCTTATGACTTCCAAAGGAAGAGTAAATATTAGAGACGCTAAATATAAAGAAGATTTTACACCTCTTGATGATGAGTGTGATTGTTATACATGTAAGAACTACACCAAAGCATACTTAAGACATTTATATGTTGCAGAAGAAAGCTTTGGAAAACGTTTATTATCAATTCACAATGTTCGCTTCTTGATTCACTTAATGGAAGAAGCGAGAAAAGCTATTCAAGAAGATCGTTTTGGTGACTTTAAAAAAGAAATGATAGCAAAATATGGCTCTAAGAAAGGTTTCTAATGGACATTTCACTATTTGATTTTGAATTACCTATTGAACTCATTGCTCAATCGCCAAGTGAAAAAAGAGATGAGTCTCGTTTACTTTTGATTGATAAAGAAAAAAAGACTTATGAAGACAAAGTCTTCCATGACATTATTGATTATCTTAAACCTGGCGATGTTTTAGTTAGAAATAATACTAAGGTATTGCCAGCAAGACTTTTTGGAGTAAAAGAAGGAACTCATGCTCATGTCGAGATTCTTTTACTTAAACAAATCAAAGGTGATATCTGGGAATGTTTAGCAGGTAACGCAAAACCAATTAAAGTTGGTTCTATTATTTCCTTTAAAGATGGAATTCTTAAAGCGAAGTGTCTAGAAGTTAAAGATGAAGGCATTCGCATCATGGAATTTATCTATGATGGAATCTTTCTTGAGATACTAAACGAAGTTGGAAATATGCCACTTCCTCCATATATTAAAAAGCAGTGTGAAGATAATTCTAGATATCAAACTGTATACGCTAAAGTTCTTGGTAGTGCTGCTGCACCAACAGCAGGATTTCATTTTACAAATGAACTATTAGATAAAATTAAAGCTAAAGGAATCGAAATACTCGATATTACTCTTCATATTGGTCTAGGAACATTTAAACCTGTAAAAGAACACAATGTTGAAGATCACATTATGCACACTGAGCATTACGAAATGAGCCAAGAAGTAGCAGATGCTCTTAATAAAGCTAAGGCAGAAGGCAGGAGAATAATTGCGGTTGGAACAACTGCGACTAGAACGCTTGAAGCTATCATGCAAAAACATGGAAAATTCGTCCAAGCCAAAGAAGATACTGCTATCTTTATTAAGCCTGGCTATAAGTTCCTTGCAATTGATGCTTTAATCACCAATTTTCATCTTCCTAAATCGACACTAATTATGCTTGTTTCAGCGTTTATGGGAAGAGAATTTACTCTTGAAGTTTATAAACATGCTGTTGAAGCAAGATATAGATTTTTCAGCTTTGGAGACTCGATGTTTATTCATGGATAAAAAAGTTAATTATTATCTAAAATCTCTACAAATTCTGGATGAAATCAAGGATTTGCCAAAAAAACCAAAGCTACTTTTGCATGCTTGCTGCGGTCCTTGTTCAACATATCCGTTAACTTTCTTATGTCCTCATTTTGATGTCACTATTATGTTCAATAACTCTAATATTTATCCAAGTGAAGAATACCATCGTCGTCTTAATGAACTTTATAAGCTTTTAGAGTACTTGAAACGTGATTACGGTTTTGAAGTTAATGTAGTGGAACGCCCTTACGACAATGAAAACTACAATAAGGATCTAGAACCATACAAAGATCAACCAGAAGGCACGACTCGTTGCTTTATTTGCTATGAAAAAAGAATGGACGACGCCTATCAATACGCAGAAGAAAACGGATTTGATTTCTTTTCTACTGTAATGACTATCTCTAGACAAAAGAATTCTCAAGTTCTTAATCAAATAGGGGAGAAATTATTTAAGAAGCATCCAAGTGTCCGCTTCTTTTATTCCGATTATAAGAAAAACAAAGGAATCGATATCGCTAGAGAGATGAGAATCCATTATGACTTATATCAGCAACTTTATTGTGGTTGTAAATATACTTACGAGAAGGGTCTTAAGAAATTAGAGGAAAGAGAAAATGTTTAGAACTATTTTTCGTTTCTTTGCTAAAGTGACTGGTTTTCCTCAGTTTTGGATTTATACTCGACCAAAATTTTATTATGAAGATAAAACGGATAAATGTCGCTTCTCAAAAGGCGGAATGATATTAATTTCAAATCACACGACTCTTGTCGACTATTTTACAATGGCGATTACTTTTCCATTTAGAAAGCAAAGAGTATTAGTGTCTGAAGCTTTATATCAACATGCCATTCCAGCTTTAATGTCCAGAGCTATGGGGGATATTGTCGTTCATCGTGAAAGAAACGATTTATCGTTTATGGCCGAAGCAGAGAAAACAATTAAAAAAGGACACTGCGTCACGATTTTCCCTGAAGGTCATTTAATGAAAAATGGCGAAATAGATCAATTTAGACCGTCTGCAGTCTATTTAGCACTCCGTACAGGCGCGCCTATTGTTCCTACTTATATTGAATCGCATCATAACACGCTTAAACGAACACGCGTAATTGTGGGTAAGCGCATATATCTTTCTGATTATTGCAAAGAAAAGAATCCATCTCCTGAAAAAGTTCGAGAGTTGTGCGAAATGTTAAGAAAGAAAGTTTTAGAGTTGAAACGACTCATGTTTTTGTATCGCAAAATGCATACTTATAACAAGTTCTTTTTAGGAGCTTGGTTCTTCGATTTAGCAAAGCTAACTTTATGGCTTCCAACCAAATTTGTGTTCCCAACTAGATTCCATTATGTCGGTAACGCATCACGTAAAACCAGATTCATTAAAGGTCGTGGAATTGTCGTATCAAAACACTTTTCTTTTAGAGATCCTCCGATTCTTGATATGCATTATTTCTCTAGACGTATCAGGATCATTATTGCTGAAGAACTTTATAGCACCATGCCATGGTTTTTTAAGCATTTATTAACCATCGAATACCGTAGAGTATCAAATTCTGCTGACCCAAAATGTTTTATGGAAGTTATCAATATATTGAAGGCTAATGGCTTAGTTGGTATTTATCCAGAAGGACACATCACTGCAGACGGCATTGGAAAACTCAATCAAGGAGCAGGATATTTTGCTCTTGCCGCGAATGCTCCAATATACATTTATTGGATGATGAAACCATATAGATATTTCCATGTTAATCATGTAATGATTGCTGAACCAATATATCCTGATAAATTATTCACCAAAGAAGAGATGAAAAAGAAGGAATCAATCGAGGCAATAAATAATATAATTGCTTCTAAGATTGATGAGCTTCAAAAAGTCGGTGAAAAGTACCTCAAAAAAAGCAAAAAATCACAAAAAAATGATTAAAAAATTGGCCAAAAACAGGCTGATTTTTTATTTATATTCATTTAATTTTTAAAAATTTTTATTGCGCGATATTTTATATAGGCGTATATTATTACACGTTAACGTTTGCGTTGACATGCGAGGTTGCTGACACACCAAAAGGCGTTGTCATGATAGGTTGTCAGGGAATTCGCATTGAGCAGTTCGTTAAAAGCCTGAGAAAAAAGAAAAAGGAGGAAAATTCATGGCAAAAGTTAAATCGATTCGGGTTCGTTTGCAAGCTTATGATCACAAGATTCTTGATTTAAGCGTCGAAAAGATCATCTCTGCTGCAAAGAAGACCGGGGCTGGTGTTGTGGGCCCTGTTCCTCTCCCAACCGAAAAGCAAGTTTATACAATCTTGCGCGCTGTCCACAAATACAAAGATTCTCGTGAACAGTTTGAAATCAGAACACACAAGAGATTGATCGATATCACAAATCCAACTAAGGAAACCATCGACACCTTACGTAGATTGGATTTACCAAGTGGAGTAGATATCGACATTAAGTTATAAGGAGGTAAGGCACTATGAAACAAATCATTGGTCGCAAAATGGGCATGACAGAAGTCTTCGCTAAAGATGGCACTATGTATGCTGTTACAGTTGTGGAAGTCTTACCAAACGTTGTAACCCAGGTCAAGACCGCAGAAAAAGATGGTTATGATGCCATCCAAGTCGGTATTGAAGAAAAGAAAGAATCCAAAGTCAACAAGGCTGAAAGAGGGCACTTCGCGAAAGCTAATGTTCCTGCTCAAAAGGTTCTTGCTGAACTTAAAGGTGATGAAATGCTTGGTTATAAGCCAGGTGATAAAGTCACAGTGGATATCTTCAAAGCAGGCGACGTCGTTGACGTAGTCGGAACATCCAAAGGTCGCGGATATGCAGGCGTCATTAAAAGATGGGGTCACCACATCGGACCAAAAGGTCATGGATCTGGCTATCACAGAGGACAAGGTTCCTTCGCTAACAACGGTCGTAACAACGCCCGCGTTATTCCAGGCAAGAAGATGTCTGGCCACCACGGTAATTTATCCAGCACCGTTCTCAATCAATTAGTGGTTGAAGCAAATGCTGAGAAGAATTACATCCTCATTAGAGGTTCAGTTCCAGGAGCTAAGAAATCAATCGTTCTTATCCGTTCGGCCGTCAAGGTTCAACTCGGAAAATCTGAAACTGTTCATGAATTAGCAGACGTTGAAGCCCTTGCACGTGCAGAGGCTGAAGCAAGAGCTGCTGAAGAGGCAAGAATCGCCGAAGAAAAGGCTGCTAAGAAAGCTGCTGAAGAAGCTGCTAAGAAGGCTGCTGAAGAAGCTGCTAAAGCAGAAGCAGAAGCCAAGGCTAAAGCTGCCGAAGAAGCTGCAAAAGCTGCTGAAGCTCCAAAAGCTGAAGAAGCTCCAGTTGAAGCTCCAGCTCAAGAGCCAGCTAAAGAAGAAGCTCCAGCTGCAGAGCCTGTAGCTGAAGAGAAAGGAGAATAGTTATGGCCGAAAAGAAAATCTCAGTCCCTGTCTATTCTCAAGCAGGCGAAAAAGTCTCAACCGTTTCCCTTCCAGCCGATGTATTCGGTTTAGAAGAAAACGCCCAAGTTATGCATGATGCCGTTGTTGTCTATCAAGCCAACATGCGTCAAGACACCGCTAAGACAAAGAAACGCGATGAAGTTAGCGGTGGTGGTAAGAAACCTTGGAGACAAAAAGGTACTGGTCGCGCTCGTGCTGGTAGCTCCCGCTCCCCAATCTGGGTTGGTGGTGGCACAGTCTTCGGTCCAACCGGTGTTCAAAACCACACAATCAAACAAAATAGAAAAGAACATAAGCTCGCTCTTAAATGCGCTTATTCTTCTAAGATCAAAGATCTCATCGTTGTCGACGAACTTAAGTTCGCTGAAAAGAAAACTAAAAACGTCGTCAAGACTCTCTCTGATCTCAAGGCAACTGGTAAAGTTCTCATCATCTACTCTGAATTCGATGAAAACTTAATCCTTTCTGCTCAAAACATCGCAAGAGTCGTTGTCACTCCAGTTGAAAACGTCTCAGTCTATGACTTAGCTTACTTCGATAAGATCGTCATGGACAAAGCAACCTTAAAGGTTGTCGAAAACTTATTAAGTGAGGAGGCAAAGTAAGATGGCTAAGAAAAACGATAAAGTTGTTAGCAAAGCTACAATCCACGACTTCGATGTCATTATCGAACCAGTGATTACAGAAAAAACTATGTCCCTCATGCAGGAACAAAACAAAGTTACTGTCAAAGTTAGCAAGAAAGCTAATCGCGCAGACGTTAAGAAAGCCTTCGAAGCTGTCTTCGGAGTTAAAGCCTTAAACGTTAACATCATCAATGTTCCTAGCAAAGAAACCACAAGAGGTGGCCGCTACAAAGGTACAATCTCCGGTTTCAAGAAAGCAATCGTAACTATCGCTGATGGCGAAGCACTCGATCTCTTCAAAGAGTAACCTGAAATAGGGTTTACACATTATAGGAGGAAAAATAATGTCAATTAGAACATTCAGACCGACATCTCCGTCTCGAAGAAAAATGACGAACTTGACATATGACGAAATCACCAAATCAACTCCTGAAAAAAGTTTAACAGTTAAACTTAGCAAAACTGGCGGTCGTAATAACCAAGGTG
>CADBNT010000063.1 GCA_902796125.1 uncultured Erysipelotrichaceae bacterium
GAAAAGGCCGGAGGTGCCTTCCACATTGAAGACGGCAAACAACTGACCATGGTGCTCGACAGCCTGCTGTCGCCAAACTCACAACGCTTAGCCGAAACCTCGGCTATCGCCAAACAGTTTGTTGCTGCCAACAGCGGTGCTACCGACCTCATTATGGGACATTTGTTCGGAAAGTAGTAGACAAGGCTATAAATAAACGTGCGCCACTAGACTTATGCTTAGTGGCGCGCGTTACATATTCATAAAACACTATTTATCACTATTCCTGTTCAGACTTATTGTCGGAATTTACTTGTTCTATGAGCTTATTAAGTTCATCAGTAAATAGAGTTGTGTTCTCGACCATTTCTGATGATACTCTAAAACAATAATAGTTATCTTCGTCTGTGCCTTTGCCGTTGGTAGGATTAGAACGTTTTTTATAATCCGTCCGTTCATTTTCCATTATTTCCATTAAATAGACATCCAATTCCTTCTCATTTGGGCTACCATACCATTGAAAAAAGTGCCCTTTATATTTAAAGTCAACATGTTCTCCCCAGAAAAATGAGCCCTTATCATTTTTCTGACCTGTATATATTTTAGATTCATCTTTATTACTTTCACAAATCTTTCCACCATATAGTTCGGAAAGAATTTCATTTCGAACACATCCTATTAAATATTTTTTCCATTGTTGACCATTGCCAATTCCCTTTATCCATAGTCGATATCCTCTACCATACTCTTCTAATTGACAATTAGGCAATATACCTTCCAGAATATCTTTTTCCACTAAATCATTAAATACGAATTTTTGTGCAAAATCCCAACCCTCATGTTCTTTGTTTAAATTACCAAGCAAAAAATTGTTTACGCATTCATACAAAGAACTATTCAAAAGAACGCCATTTCTCCAATGGTAATTGTCATAATAGATCTTTTTCATATCCTTAAACACAGAAACACAACTTATCAATTTCTTTAACAAGTTGAAATCTTTTGGTTCTTCTTTAAAGTACGTCTTTGCGTTCTTCCACTTCTTATCGAAATTTTCCCAACATACTCCTCCTTCCCCATTTTGGAACAAGAATCGAATTGCACCTTTAAAGAAAGCGTAACTCTCGGCATCAATGATGACTTCTTCCCAGGTCTTTCCATCGTTGCGAGGATCACCGTTAAGAATCTGTTTGGCTTTTTTAATTTCTTCAGTAACTTGGTCTTTGGCAACCTTATACTCGTCCTGCTTTAATTCATTAATTCTAAAGTTTTTATTAGCAATAGTATCAATCAGCACCAAAGTATTTATATAACTATCCTCCCCTTCAACATAGTTCTCAATTATATTCCATGCAACGCGCATCCATTGCGATAATGTTGGTTTCTCTATTTCTTTGATTTTTTTATAATACATCAGTAGAGCATAAAAAGCAGCATGAGACTTATATGATTCATTCTTCTCTTTCTGATATAAATCCCATTTTTCTTTGTTTTCTTTACGATTCCAAACTGCTTGGCAATCAGTTGGTATGTTATTCCCTTCCTTGCATAACGCATCCCAAATATTGAATATGGGAGATAGACAAATCTCCACCCCACAGTTATCCATCACATAGCGATAAATCTCAAATGGAATGAAATCATCTTTTGATGGATATAAAAGCAACTCCTTTTGAATTCTTTTATCGAATTTTTCTAATTCATCATCTTTATCATTCTTGATTCCTTTCGCATAGCAGCATTGCCAAACATTCATAAAATGACGGTTAAAGAAACTCAACATCAGGGAGTCTGGCAACTCTTCCCCCCCACCCTCGTTCTCTACATTGAAAAACATATCCAACCACTTGCCATCTATTGAAACCAACCAGTCGCTGCTTATATCACTCTTATTCTCAAGATACTGCTCCAAACTAGCCTTAAAATTTTCAAATGGAGTCAACTGCTTACCACGGGCGTTCATCTTAACATAAGTTTCGTCAGATAATTTATGTTCACCCATATCAACATAATGAAATGTAATTGGACAATTACAACCACTTGTAAGTTTCTCGGCAATAGATTTGAAGCTTACATTCTCCGTCTTCCTCATTTGGTTATGAATCTCATCCAACATCGTAAGCATCCCCATCACAGTTGGATCCTTTTCCCAATCAGAATAGAACCACGACTGATCTTTTATATGCTC
>CADBNT010000064.1 GCA_902796125.1 uncultured Erysipelotrichaceae bacterium
ACGTCTCATATAGTCTTTGGTCTTACTAGATGGAGTAATAAAGCAAGTCGCATGGGAAATAAGCATACGAACATAATTTCTCATGAAGCTCTTAGCAATTCTCTCTAAATGACCTTTAGTGATGTAATAGGTATAGTCTTCATACATAGTATGGTAAGTATAAACAAGAGGAACATCTAATCTTCTTGCTGCAATACGCGAAAACCAACCAATGCCAAATTCGGTTTGACAGTGAATTACTTCTGGATTGAACTTACGAACAATCTTCATCGCCTCTTTGTTATAAAAACCGGCAAGACGATAACCGTACATCTTTTTAAGTTCTGCGCCTGGAATACGAATGATGCCATCTTTATAGCTCATCGTATTACCTTCATGGTTAGTAGTCACTACTAAAACTTGATTACCATTTTGGATAAGAGCGTTCGCTAAAGTTTGAGATGAGGTAGCAACACCATTTATCTCTGGAGGATATGTATCAGTAAATAAAGCGATACGCATTAATCTTCTCCTGTCTCGATTTCATCCCAATCGATAACTTGCTCTTTTTTCTTCTTAGCTTTCGCTTTAGGAGCTTTTTCTTTCACTACTTTAGCCTCTTTAACTGGCTTTTCTTTAACTGGTTTAGGTTTCTTTTCCTTGCTCTTAAGTTCTCTTAAGCGATTTTGAATTTCTTTTCTTGATAAAGAAGATGTCTCAAACATCGTATCGCTTGAAGCTTTACGTTCGTTGAAGGTTTCGTATTGTAAAGTAACGAATGTCTTTCTGTTGGCGTGATGGATTTCGTTCTTCGGTGAGGAACGATATGTCGCTGCGACAATGCCAGAAAGAAGTAACACGAAGTGATATGTAGCGACACGCCAAATAATTTGAGCAGCAGTCGTAACTGGTTGAGATACAAAGTAATTAGCAAAAATGATGTTAAAGAAGTATTCGGAAATACCAGCAGTACCTGGAATTGGAATAAGTCCTGCCATCATTTGGTGATAACTTGATAAGAAGACGCCTTTGAAGAAACTAGCGATATCAGGTTGGCCTAAGCTTTGAGCGATTTGATATTGCCCTGCTCCATCAACGATAACGTGTTGAATAACTAAAGAGCCATCTGGGTTGACGCAGTTTCCGTATCCATTAAGAGCAAGGCCAGCAAAGAATGGAATTGAGAAACGAATCATTAAGATAAGAGAGAAACAAAGAATCATCAAAATGAAAATTGGAATATTTGATAAAAGACGACGAAGTTCAATCTTGAAGTTTTCGACTTGAATACGAAGTGATTCTCTAGTTTCATCTGGTTTTCTTAAGATCCTAATTTTTCCTAAAAAGCCAATAACATAGTGAAGGATAAAGTTATGGAACTTATGAGAATAAGACATTAAGAAAAGTAGAAGAATTACGGAGATATTAAGTAAAAAGCCCGCGATTGTAAGTGGAATTGGAGAAATTCTAATGACGTTTTCACCGATAGTGATATTGAATGTACCAACACTAGCAATAAGATCGCCATTGAAGATAATACCAACCGCACCAATGATGATTAAACAAATCTGGTAAACGATGAAACTCATGACCATGATCGATGCCGCGCTTGATGGTTCAACACCTTGTTTTTTCATGGTGTAGACTTGCATGATTTGTCCACCTGATGCACCAGGAGTAATACCGCTATAGAAAGCACCGATAATAGATGTAGCGAAGCCTTGATGGTATTTATATTTACGAGTATAGAGTCTAGAGAATACGAAGATGGTAAAACCATCAATCATATATGAAAGAATAACTAAACCAGCGATGACTAAAATCCATTTAAAGTCCGCATGACTAAGAGCTTTAATAATTCCATTAAGGTCGTCTTTAAGAGAAAAGAAGAGGGCTAAGCCCGTTAAAACCATGATGATAAGAAAATAAGCAAGGAATTTAAGTTTTCCTTTTTTCTTGCTCTTAGTTTCGTCGTTTTGAGGAGCGTTACCAGCTATCTCATCGACGCTTTCTAGTTCAATAGTTTCGTTATTTTCTTTAGACATATCTTAAAGTTAACAAGTTAATTCTAACATATTAACTACGAAATATATATTCTTATTACACGCATAAAGAAAACTAGTGATGAACGTATTGAACACCACTAGTGATTTCTTTAGTTTATTTTTGAAACGCCATTTACTATTTTTATTTCGAATACATCTGGTTTTAAACCAGTTAATTCTAAATATCTAGTAGTAACTCTTTTCTTAAATTTCGGGAAATATTCTTTTTCGATTAAAGCAATCGCGCAGCCACCGAATCCAGCGCCTGTCATTCTCGCACCAATCGCACCAGAATCTTTGCAAGCTTGGAACAATGAATCAAGATGGAAGCCAGTAACTTCATAATCATCTTTTAAAGAAAGATGTGATTCATCGAGTATCTTACCTAATTCAAGGATATTTCCTTCATCTAAAGCAAGTAAGAAGCGATTAACTCTATCAACTTCGGTGACGACATGTTTCACTCTTCGATACAAGACATCATCATAGAGAATTACTTTCGCATTATTTAATTGATCGACACTTAAATCAACAAGCTTGTCGATTTTATAAACTTTCTTTAATGTCGATAATGCTTTCTCACATTCCTCTACTCTTTCGTTATATTTAGATTCCACTAAACTACGCGGTTTATTGGATTTTAAAACAACGAATTCATAGTTACCTAAATTAACATCATGATAGGTATAGGTGAACAAATTACAATCAAGAAGCATTCCTGAGTCTTTTTCACCTAAAGCAATGATAGCTTGATCCATGATTCCACTTTTTAAGTGGAGATAATCATTTTCCACTGCTTTAGCTATCAATGTAATCTCTTTTCGATCTAGATTAAATTTATAAATATCGCTTATTAAAAAGACCGTTAAATCAAGTAAGGCTGCAGAAGAGGAAAGACCAGATCCAACTGGTATTTCACTTTCATAATAAATGTTTAGTCCAAATGGGAATTTATATCCTTTCTTAGAGAGAATATAGAACGCTCCAAGAGGATATTTTTCCCAACGCATTTTTTCGTCAAAATCTAAATTATCTAGACTATGAACTTTTAAATCTTTTCCTTTGGAAAATAAATGAAGTTCTTTGTCTTTTCTAGTTGAGACATACGCTGTTATATATTTGTCGATAGCACATGGAAAAACTTTTCCACCGTTATAATCGATATGTTCTCCAATAAGATTTATTCTGGCTGGAGCCTTATAGGTATGCTCAATATCACTTTTAAAGATTTCACGAAATAATGTGTTCATTATTATCTTCCTTTAACTGCTAGTTTAACGCATTCATAGCCACCATCATAGTAGCCAGTGGCTTTAAGTCTAGTAATTTCATCTGCCATATGGGCGATGATTTCTCTATCCAAGATAAGTCTATCAAGCATTTCATTTGCAGATTTCTTATCTGGACATTCCCAAGTCGCATCACCAAATTCTCTTCCGTGGATTGCGCCATAAACTTCATGACCACCAATATGTCTCATGAATAATTTTGGAATTGGATAATAGACGAGTTCACTTGGTTTTGTGACTAATAAGTCACATACAGGCATAAGTAAGTTTGTAGAATAAACTGCTTCAAAGATGTTTTTGTTATAGATGCAATAGACACCATGAACATCTTCTTTAGCCATCTTGTCTTTAAGTTCTTTGAGTTTTTCATATTCATCAAAGAAGGTATTACATTCTAGCTTACCGAGTTTAGCAAGCATCTTTTCATAAACATTCTTATGATCACCAAAGTTAATAAATAAAGCGACTTTATTTTCATTAACATATGGAAGAAGATGTTTTACCATCTCTAAGAATTGCTTAAAGCCTGCACCTGCTCCTCCTACAGTAAGAAGGATACGGATAGCTTTGTTGTTGAGTGCTCTATCTTTACGAGCTTCATTATCCTTTTCAAGGTTTACAAGAAGTTCATGGTCAACATAGCAGCCAACCATCTTTAAATCTTTTTCATCTAAACCCTTTAAAGGTTTTTTATCAAAACCATTGAGCATCTTGTAACCAAGATAAGCGAATGGAGTTTGAACGGTATGGATACTTCCTTCCGCAAGATGTAGACCCATTGGCCAGTTATCTGGAATAGCGTTTACAACGTGAGTAAGTCCAGCATGCACTGCTCCTTGAGCAGGCCAAACGTGAGTGGCGATATATGGAACATCTTTATCTAAGCATTCAAAGATAGGAACAAGAAGTTCACTGTTTCTTTGATCTTTCGCGTTATAGGAAATCTTTTTAAAACCTTCGGAGTTAAGTGGTTCCCAAACAATCTTGTTAAAGAGTTTTGATTTTTGGGAAATGCGTGAGGCAAGTGAATATAAATCATTTTGTTCACGAATCACCTTACTTCCAGTTGCATCAAAGCTAGCGAGGTCTAACCAATATGGCTTATAGCCAAGAGCTCTAGCACAGCTTGCCATAGCGATGGAAATTCGGTAATGACCAAATCCCATACGGATATTGCCAACGATGAGTGCTTTTTTATCAAGTGGTTCAACCTTGTCTTTAAATACAAGATTATCTGCACCAATGAAATCTAAAGTCTTAATTGGTTCGAAGCCAAGCTTATAGTGAGCGTTTGAATCATCACCATATTTCTTGATGAATTTCTTTTTGGATTTATTTGCACCTTTGATAACCTTCTTAAGTTGAGCGTTACCAAAAATAACAGATGTTTTATCCATAGTTATATATCCTTTCTAATAATCAATGTGATTATTCAGGTTCTTTTTCGTTTTCAATAGCTTTTAAGAATTCTTTGTCTTCTTCTTTAGCGATTGTCTTCATAATCTTCTTTTCTCTATAGAAGAATAAGATGACAGCGCCTAAGACACAGAATGAAACAGCAACTATAGCAACTAAAAGCATTCCAGCTTTATTAGGGAAAATTTCATCAAAAGAAGAACTTTCATCCTTTAAAGCGATTGCAAGTGATGTGAATAAAATCATTGCTAAGGATTGACCAAACTTCATAGCAAATGTACGAGCAGCGAAGAACATACCTTCTCTATTTTCACCAGTGGTCTTTGCTTCAGCTTCGGCAACGTCAGCAATAATAGATTGAGGAATAATTCCAAGAAGTGCCATTGGAAGTGCAGATAATACCATGATTGCAATTCCAAAGACCCAGCTAATAGCATTTGCGCCACCTTCTTGAGGGCAAACACCTGGAATAGATGAAATAGCAGCAATTGCATAGCAAAGTGCTAATCCAAAGAAACCAGCAATAACGAGTTTCTTTTTACCCCAGTTCTTAACGAACTTAGTAACGAATGGATAGAAAACGGCAGCCAAAACAGACATGCCACCCATAAAGAGCATTGTCATTCCAGCATCAAATCCCATAGAAATACGTACAAAGTATGGCAAGCCAGTTTGGAACATTGTTAAGCCAACCCAATACATAATGTCAGAAGCGGAAAATACTCTGAAATCTTTGTTCTTGAATGTTGAAGTTAAAGATTTGAAAACATTTTCGTTTGATGGTTTTGGATCAATAAAATCTGTTTCCTTTAATAAGAATGTTGGAAGAAGCATTGCTACAAGAGCAATAACTGCTAAAAGAATAAAGCAAACACGGAAAGACCATGCAAATGCTAATGAATCATTTAAGCCAAGATTCTGCAAAATACCTGTAACTAATTTTGGAGAATAAGTTGCAGTCTCTGCATCATAACTTACGCCAGCAAGGACGAATGGTAAATATGCAAATAATGTACCAAATAAATATGTGAATGAAATAGAAGTTGAAATGAACATTCTATCTTCTTGGTTTTGACCAAATTCAGAAATAAGGGCATTGTAAGGGGTGCAATACATTGTCATGAATAAGTAGAATAAAACAATCATGACAGAGACCCAAAGGATGTTAACCCAGCCAAATTGAGAACTTTGATCACCAAAGTCAATACAGAAAAGTAAAACGGTTGTTACCGCAAATGGAACAGCAGCAATTTGCATAAATGGAATGCGGCGTCCTCTTTTGTTTTTACTTCTATCAGATAAAGAAGCGATAAGTGGATCTGTAACAGCATCAAAAATACGGCTAAGAGCTGTTATAAGACCAAGAACAGTCATAAATCCACCAATGGCTAATCCTGGAATAATGAACTGCACACCGCTAAATTGGTAGTCTGTTCCGGTTGGCATAAAAAATGTAACCAACCAAGCGGAAATAATTCCACCGAGAAGAGACCAACCAAATTGGCCTAATGCGAAGATCATCATTTGCTTTTTAGTTAAGCGTTTTTTCATCTAAATGAAACCTCCTAATTTATATTATTTGAGACGATATAATATCGTATCAATTAATACCTCAATTTCTCGACCTTTATCGAGTGATTTATCTTGGGTAATAATATCTTTATCTGCTAGTTTCTTGCATAAGCCAAGTAAGGCGTGAGTAGTAGCAAAATAAAAGTTATCGATGTTATCCATCTTTTTGATAGTGCCATCTTTAAGTCCAAGATCATATGCTTCAAAGAAGATATCTTTAAAGACATCGATACCTTCTTCGTAAGAAGAAATATTCTCTGTTCTATTAGTTAATATAAAAGCATCAAATTCATTGATGAACTTATAATATCTTGGATTATCTTTATAAATAGATAAGAAGGATTTATAGAACTTCTCTATCTTTTCATATCCAGTCTTACAATTAGATAGATTGTAATATCCGCTTAGCATCTTAGTTTGAAGATATCTAGCAACAGATAAAACAATATTGTACTTAGTATCAAAATGACGATAAATGGTAGCCTCGCCAACACCAAGATGGGTTGCGATATCCTTTATCGTCACTTCATTAATAGACTTATTTAGAAAAAGCTTTGCAGTTTCTTCTGCCATAACAACTTCTTGAGCGTGTTGGAATAAGTTCATAGATGTTCTCCAATTGATAGGTCGACTATCATTTTGAAATACCGTCTATCACTATTAAAACTTATTTAAAAAATAATGTCAAAAGAAAATAAAAGAGTGATGGATGTACACCACTCTATTATTGATTATAATGAAGCAATTAATGCATCAACGAAGTCGGTACCTTCTGTACCATCTTCATGAATGACAATTAAGGAGTTAAGTTGACTCCAATATGCGCCTTGATGATTGTTCATAGTCGCATGGAGTAATGTTGCATTCATACGTCCATTGTCTTCGTACTTCATGAACATATCTTTTTCATGCATATCATCAAGGGAGCTAACTATCTTACTTCCTACATGTTTTCCAAGTTCAACTGTGTCAAATAAACTTGTATCAATGTTTCCGATTTTGATAAAGACTTTACTCTTTAAGTTTTCTAATTCGCCTTTATCCTTTCTTAAGGCTTTAACCATCTTATCTTTAATAATACGAATATATTCGTAGTTAGTAAGATACTTATTACCTCTCCAATAAAGTTCAACAGCTTTCGTGCTATTGTAAACTTTATCTAAGTAATAGAAATATTGATCATCTTTATTAAGACCACCAAAGCCTTCTACAAATGGTGTAAACATCATTCTAAAAGCTTTGTCATTCTCAGTTCCAAGATAGATAAGCATTTCATTTTCAATAGAGCCATAACCAGAAGATTTGATTGTTGCTTTTTGACTCTTAATCTTTTCAGCAAAATCATATCTAAATTTACTGACATCATCTTGAGCCATGTAGTCTTTACTAAACTCAATCATATTTGTCGCACATAAATAAATATATTTATGATTAATGATAACTACACCGCTTTGAGATGCAGCGTTACCAGCAATGCCGTTGTAATTAACGCCATCTAAATTTGCAGATGAAGAGAAAACACCGTATTCATTTTCATTACCTTCAGAATCGAGATAGTATCTAGCCGTGCCAATTTTTAAGTGGTACATATCGGCAGCAGACTTGCCATCATATGAAATCCACTTACAAGGGTGATAGTCTAGATAATCTCCAACAGTCTTACCTGCTAAGGCTGGAATATCAACACAGCTTTCGCTTAAAACTGAGTTGAAGTATGTTGCGGCAGGTATTTCTGTACCATAGTTAGAGTAGCCATCTAATTGAGAGATAACGTTGACTTTAATACCTAGTTTAGCTGCAAAGGTTAATAGATAAGAAAAACGAACAAATCCATCACGATCAATTGGTTCATCGGGCATCGATTTCATTGTTCCAAAGTATTCGCTACTTCTAACAACGTTCACGCCAGCGATAATAGAGAGGCGGAATGAAACAACAGAGATTTCATTTTCAACTTCAGGATGAGCGATTTTATGTTGAATTGCTTGATAAAGCAAAACACCTAACGCGACGTTTGGATGATTAATATTTGCATCTGATGAATTGTATAAAATATCAGCCTTAACATCTTTGCCATTAATGTTATGGAAAACCTTTTGATGATGAGAGACAAAGTTGTTTGGTGATTCAACGTGTGAATATTGACTGTAATATGGGAAATCAACTTCTTTATTTAAGAAGTAGTCATATTCTGTTTCATTCGCGGTAAGTGATCTTAAGAAGTCTTGGATATCACTACTAACAGAAACAGTTTTAAAAACTTGTTTTTGTTCATCATTTTTAATCTCTAAAACTTCTGGAGAGTCTTTAATGATTTTTAATTCACTCTTGATGTTTGAACAACCGGTTAAACAAAGCATCAAGGTTGAGCATAAAACGACTTGTTTAGTTAACTTTCTCATAATTCACTTGTGTCCTTTAATGTGTATTTACCATTCTCATAGACAAGTGTGCCATCGTAATTGAATGCTGACTTATCAGCTTTACCGGTTATATAGATGGTACATTTGTTTGTATTTGAGAATAGGTTTTCTGATCCAACTGTTGTAGCGCTACATCCAGTTGAAGAACCTGAATAAATAATTAATCTAGAGCCAGTAGTTGTAATATAAACAAAGCCACCACTTAATGCACTATTACTTGTTGAAGTAATGCTGTACATAGTTAATGTAGAAGCTCCAGATTGATAAGCGAATCCACCAAAGTTTGTAGCCTCATTACCACTACCCGTTACGTTATTAAGTGTGCAATTCACGGATGCATAGACATAAAGTGCTCCACCATTGGTACTTGCTGTATTACCACTAAATGTAGCATTCTCAATGTTAGCAATTGCTGAATCTGTAACGTAAACAGCACCACCATTATTAGCGGAGTTAGTTGCAAAAGTATTTGTGCCTGATGTGCTAACAACTGCACTATTATTCGCATAGATAACGCCACCATATGCAACAGCATCATTGCTGGTGTAAGTATTGTTAGTTAAGGTGCATTCACTTCCTTTGGTGATATATAAACAACCACCGTGACCATATTTGCTGCTTGGATTTAAAACAGCATGGTTACTAGTGAATGAAGAACCACTAATACTCATAATCACATGTCTTGCATAAGTTTCATCTTCATTATCATTACCAGCACCAACTGCGCCACCTAAAGCACCTGTATTATTTGTAAAACTACAATTAGAAAAAACGATGTATCTTGAAGGTGTTGATCCATCAGCAGAACCATAGTAAGCATAGACAGCGCCACCTTTAGAGGTACAAACGTTATTCTCATAGGATGTACTAACGGAATTTAAAACGCCTTTGCAAGCAATGGCTCCACCATTGCTAACTGTTTCGTTTCCATAGAATCTAGCGTTAACAATATATAAGTTTGCATTTAAAGCAATAAATATTGCTCCGCCGCTAGCTTCAGATGAATTGTTAATAAAGGCAATATCATTTGCGTTTTCACCAACAAAGTGGCAATCACAATATTGAGAATCCGCTAAATAAATGGCACCACCATATTTGTTTGCTAAGTTTTCATCAAATGTTGCAGTAACAATATTTAGTGGTCTAACTGTATAAATGACTCCACCATAGGTGGCGCTATTATTTCTAAATGTTCCACTTAAGATACTTGTTTCACCAATGGTGTAAATAGCTCCGCCAACAGATGATTTATCAATAGTGTCACAAACACTGTTATGGTGGAAATAACCACCATCAATTACTAATGTTGCGAAAACGGTAATGATGCAAGATCCACCAACTCTTTCTGGAGTGGAGATATATTCTTCATCGCTTTCACTTCCATAGTTAAAAACTCTATCGTTATCAGTCTTTCTATTATTTGTAAAAATAACGCCTTCTTTAATGGTGGCATTAGAAAGGGAAGCAAGGAATAAAACTGACCCTTTAACTACAACAGTAGGATTAGCTTCATCAGCATAGATTACATCTGCATTACCGTTAAATGTAAGTTCACCACCACTATACGTTTCAATGGTTAATGAAGATTGAACGCCATCGATAATTGATTTGTGCCCATTTTCATCAATACCAACAACAAACATATCTCCACCAAAGGTGGTTTTTCTAGAAATAGTAATTTCTTGAGAAGTAGTAAATGTCACAGAGTGATTGATATAAATAGTGCTATCAATCTCAATATTATTAGTAATATCAATTACTGGAACAGATGCTTCAATAGCGTTTCTAAGTTCAGCTTGAGTTGATACGGCAACTTTATCTGAATTTGAAACTCTATAAATAACTTTGTAGTTTTTATCTACTGAACCAGTAATACAAAATGGGTGATCTTCTTCATCATAAAAGCCATTAAAGTAGCTTCCAACAGGTAAGGAAGGCAATTCTAAAGAATAATAACCATCCGCGTCGGAATAATATTTCTTAATGAGTTCATCTGCTTCGTTATATAAAGAAATAACAAAGCCAGTTAATTTACTTACTGGAGAAGATTCTTCATATCCACAGATAGTGCATTCTCTTTGTTTTACTCCAGCTTCTTCATGAGTTGGCTCTATTACGTAATGCCAATCATTAAATGTATGAGCTTCGACTTCAGAAGGTTCACCACAAATTGTACATTCATGATAATGCCCTTCAGAGTTGGATTTCCAAACATCGGAATATGTATGGGTATGAGTAGGATCACCAGAAGTACTTGACTCTGATGTAGAACCAGAGGTAGAAGGATCACCAGAAGTACTACTATCTCCAGATGATCCACAACCCGTAAGTAAAAATGAAAAGGCTAATAGCGATAACAAATATTTAATTTGTTTATTCATTTAGGTCTCCTCATTTCTCCTATATAGTATGGGTTAAATTATATTTATGCAAATAGTTTAGTTTTGTTTATGTTTAACTTTGCTAAACAAATATGAGTAAAGGAATTGTTTCTTACCTGTAAACCAAGGTATAAGACAATCTGCTATAAAGCAAACAGGAATATAAACTAGTAATAAAGCAAGAGCGAAAGCTGGAACGACAAACGATATTGCAAAGTTCGTATTGAAACCAATTTCAGTAACATAATTTCTAAATAGCCATACAGGCCCAATTGTAGCAACGAAATGCGTTCCCATAATAAAGACGGAGTTCTTGCCCCAAAGGTTAATAAAATATAAAAAGTTTATCTTGGATAAAAGCATTGAAGCCAAGATAAAGAATACCGATCCAAATAAACCAGAAATTAAGAACAAACCATATTTCCCTAAGTTAAATGAATACACGGAAACATATGAATTAAGAAACACGCCAAATAAAATCCATAAACCAGCAGAGATAATCGCGGTTATGACGTAGTATCTTTTCTTAATTTTGAAACCAGCCTTTAAGAAGTCTCTAATTAAAGAACCAGCAATAAAAAATGGAGCAATGCAAATCATTCTATTCATTCCAAATGGAATAAAGACTTTATAGTGATAGGTGACAAAGCCAAGAATGATAAACATTACTAACCAGATTATTTTTTCAAATACGCCATCACCAATTCTAAACAAGGCATACATCACTAGGTATAGTTCAAATAAGATGAGAAGGAAGTACACTGGCTTGTTGCAATAAATCTCACCATTCCATAAAGTGAATGACTCTAATGCGACCTGTGGATCAGAAAAGACGTTTTTATAAAACGTATATCCAACAATAATTGCTAACACAATAAAGAATAGAAGAGGAATAAAAACTCTTTTAATTTTGTTTATTAAAAAGGGCAAAAATCGTTTTCCTTTAGTATTAAAGACTAAGCCAGATAAAACAAAAAAGAATGGGACATGGAATGAATAAATAGCGTTAAGCACTTCTCTATTAGGACAAACATACCAAAGATGACCAAGTACAACTAAAAAGATGCCAAGACCTTTTGCGAAATCAATCCAAGCAATATGGTTCGTTCCATCCCCTTTTCTAGAGAAGTAATTCTTAATGAATGTTAATTCCATAACTAGTGGTCTTCACTATATCATAGAAATAGCATTCATGCTACAAAGCAAATATAAAAAGAGGATTGCTGACCAATCCTCGTTTTCTTTATCGATATGTATCATCCAGTTGTTTAAGCTCGTTGAATGTATCAATTTCGATGATGTCATCGAATGAGCATTCTCTTACGCTGACTTTGAAATCCTTTAAACAGTATTCAAGAGGAACTTGATCCCAATATCTTTCTTTACCGCCTGGAGATTGGAAGACTTTCTTCGCATCGACGAATAACTTCTTGCCATCTTCCTTTGTCCAATAGGAAATGCCAACCATTTGATAGCAATTCTCACCACCAATAGACATCTTTTTAACATATCCATCTTCAGTGACAAAGCACCAATCATCTGTTCTTTTAACAGGTATACCTAAATAATTAGAAGAATACTGATATTTTTTAATAATCTTCTTGTTATAAACAAGGAGGTCAGCCTCAATAACATAAGCGTTTTGTAATAAATCACCAGCGCAGACAATTGAGGAAAGGTTATTAGCCTCGTTGTACATTGGGTTTTCAATAAACTTAATATTTGGATACTTATAGAGAAGTTGATCGAATTGTTCACCAAGGTAACCTCTAATAATGTATACCTCTTCAATTCCAATTTCTTTTAAAGCATCTAGACTTGAATCGATAATCCTACTCCCTTTAACTCTAACAAGCGGTTTTGGAGTATTCAAAGTTATAGGAACCATTCTTGAGCCGAAACCAGCGGCAATGATAATGGCTCTTTTAACGCGGTAGTTTTGCATCTCTTCGATACCTTTAGATGTAATCGCATTATTAGAAACAAAGCCAAGTTCGGATAATTCTTTTAGAACCTTATTAATTGTACCTAGAGATAAACCGGTTTTTTCAGAAATATCTCTTTGAGATAATTTATCATTATTGTCAATAAGACATTCAAGGACATCAAACTGTTTTCTTGTTAGCATATTTATTACCAATAGTTCTTATTAAGTAAACTATTCCTTTCATTAACATATTAATGACTAAGATGAGAAGGGCAACAACCGCTGCACATTCCATCATGTTATAAGTTTCAAATTGGTTAATTAATAATGAGATTGGTTTATTTGATGGAGTAGCGAGGAACGATACTGCCGAAATGGTCATCATTGAGTTCACAAAGAAGTATGAAAACATTTCCACCAAAGTGTATTTACATTGTGGGATTAAAACATTGAAGACTATTCTCGCTCTTTTAATGCCAAGAATATGACCAACTTCTTCTAAGTTTTCATTAAGCTTTCCAAAGGCGTTATAAATCATCAAATATGGAGAAGCAAAGAAGTGAACGGTATTGACCATAATTAAGATAACAATCGTTCCGTAGATAAATGTCTTCTTAAAGATGATGACGTAAGCTAAACCAAGAACAAGTCCAGGAACCGCTAAGCTAACAATAGCCATGAGGTGAAGGAAGCTAGAGAACTTGGATTTAACTCTCGCTGCAAGATAAGCAGTCGCTGAAGCAATTGTCACACCCACTAACGAGGTTAAGAAGGCAATTAAAATGGAGTTACCCAGGAACTTCGCACCATTCTTCGAGAATGTATTTTCAAAATGCTTCCATGTGAAATCCATATTTGTTGGGTAAGTTGTCGCGAAAGCTTGAATAATAAACGAAGAGATAACAAGAAGAACTGCAATTGAGCAAAGGCTAACAATAACGTAACCGATAATGTCATTAACTCTACTCTTCATGGTGTTTGTCTTTTGAACATAACCACTGTTGCCTTTGTCTTTGTTAAATAAGTCAAATAAGAAAGCCACTAAAGCAGGAACTAGTAAAACTAGACCAATAACACTTCCTGTTGAATAGTTAAGTTGTCCAACTGCATCTTCATAAAGCATGACTGGAAGAGTTTTGAATTTACCACCAATAGACAAGGTAACCCCGTAGTCAGTTACGATCATCGTAAAGACAGCAAAGATAACGGAAATCATTGGCTTTCTAATATATGGGAAAGTTATAGATGTAAATTGTCTATATTTAGGAATGCCTAAAACATCTGCAGCTTCATACGGAGTGTGATCTTCATACTTTAAGATATCCGCAATCATAATAAAAGCAATTGGAAAAGAGTATAAAACAGAACCTGTAACGACGCCCCAGAAACCATAGATTGATTCGGTTAATCCAAATAGTCTAGTGATAATACCATTATTGCCAAAAAGAATGATTAAACCCATACCATGAGAGATGGATGGAATGAGCATTGGAAGAGTAATTAAGATTGTGAATAAATACTTAACTTTAATATTGGTCCTTGTGATAGCCCACGCTAAAGCGTAGCCAAGCACAATAGATATCGCAGTCGCGACAAGTGTGGATGTAAATGAGTTAAGTAGATAAGTATAGAAAAGTTCCGAGCCAAAAACATTTTGGAGTGACTCCAAATCCATGTAAAAAATCATTCTAATAATAGGCACAACGATAATTGTGAAAAGAATGATACCGATGAGAACTTTGCTTAAGTTTCTCATCTTAAAGAATGTTTTTAGTCTTAAAGCAAAACTCATTTTTTCTTCGAAACTCCAATATATTTAGAGAGGGAATCAATTTTGATTTTTAAGTTTTCAACAACGAATTTTTCAACGTATTCGTTTGCAGGATGCTTGATGATGTTTTCTGGAGTATCAAGTTGAACTGCAACGGATGTATCCATAACAAGAATGCGATCAGACATAGCGAAAGCTTCTTCTTGGTCATGAGTAATGTAAATCATCGTTGTTCCATATTCTTTTTGAATATCCTTTAACTCTTTTCTTAAAGAAAGACGAGTCGCAACGTCTAGAGCAGACATTGGTTCATCAAAAAGAATAATGTCAGGGTTAAGCGCTAAAGTTCTAGCAATAGCAACTCTTTGTTGTTGACCACCAGATAAGGCACTTGGCTTTTTGTTAATGTGTTCACTTAAGCCCATCTTTTCAATGAGTTTAGTAGCAACTTCCCTAGCGGTTGCTCTAGTCTCTTTTTTAATCTTTAAGGCATACTCGACGTTGCCAAGTACGGTCATATTTTCAAAAAGAGCATAGTTTTGGAAGACAAAGCCCATCTTTCTTGCAGATGGAACAACATTTGTAATGTCCTTACCATCTTTAAGAATTTGGCCTGATGTTGGTTTAACTAAACCAATAAGCATTCTTAAAAGAGTTGTCTTGCCACAACCGGACGGTCCAAGAATGGAAAGAAACTCTCCTTCATTAACACTAAAAGAGACGTTTTTAACCGCCTCTTTTGTGTCGAATGTTTTTGATAAGTTCTTAATCTCCAACTTCATAATTGATTAGTGAGTCCATTTAGCAAGCAAAGCTTCTTTGTTTGTTAAATTGTTGCCTTCCATATCAGCATAGTGAATATTTTTTGGGAAGTTTGGAACTTGATAGTCTCTATCTTTGAGAACTGGTTCTGGATAATAGAGCTTGTTTGATTCATCTGTATAGAATGAATCTAAGTAATCGAAGACATCTTTGACAGCTGTGTTAGCTTTCTTACCTTTAACAATGCCATTACCGTAGAGGTTAAATGGTGCGCCTTCTTCAAAGAATAAGACTTCGAGATCGGTGTTGCCATCATTAATCTTGGTAACTGCTTGTGAGATCATGCCGAATCCAACTGCAACTTCTTTATTAATAAGAGCGTTAACTGGACCGGAACCACTTGATGTGTAAGCAAGAACGTTTGGTGTTAAATCATCAAAATAGTCTAATGCAGCATCTTCACCCCAAGCTTTGACTAATGAATATAAGAACATATAGCCAGTACCGGAGGATTTTGGAGAAGCCATAGAAACTAAACCATGATAGGCTGGATTAAGTAAATCAGCATATGAAGTTGGTTTTGCTAAGCCTCTTTCTTGTAAAACAGCATTATTAACGATAACGCCACCACCAGTTCTACAACCAGCTAAGACATAGTCTTTGGTTGTGTCTGGAAGAGTATCCTCTAAGTATCTAGAAAGATCATAGTCGCCTTTGATTGAATCTAAGGCACCTGCAGCGATCATCTTTTCCATATAGCCATATTCTTCCATATAGACGATGTCACAGTCAGAGCTTGCGCCTTCTTCAACAATCTTGGCACCGATGTTGCTTGTAGACATGTATTCGATAACGATTTCATAATCTGGGAATTTTTTGTCTAAGCATTCTTGAAGGTAAGCCATGTTATAGTCTTCAGTTGAAGTATAGATGGTAACCTTTTGTTTGCCACCGCTACATGCGACAGCAGCAATTGAAGCGCCTGCAATAAGAAGAGCGCTAATTGTTTTTGTAATTTTGTTCATTTTTTTCTCCTATAAATAATGGGGATTTTTGATAAGAGAATTTTACAGTCGAATAATTCTCATGTGTTCAAAAACGGTGATAGTTTAGAACTTTTTGAACATTTCGTCAATACTTTTGTGAAAAAATATTTAGATTATCTTTGCTTGTTTATTATATATAGAATTAATTAATATGAAAAAAGTCTCCTCAATTGTTCATTTTTTACTAGAGGAGACAATTTTCTAAACTGATTATTTATTTATGGGATTTGACGTAGAAACTATAATACCACTCCGCAAATTTTCTTAATCCTTCTCTCAAAGATGTAGAAGGCTTATAACCAAAGTCTTTTTCCAAATCACTTGTATCAGCATATGTAATAGGTACATCGCCTTTTTGCATTGGCACAAGTTTCTTATGTGCCTCAAAGTCATAGTCCTTTGGAAGCACCCCTGCTCTAACAAGTTCTTCAGAAAGGATTTGAACGAAATCTAATAGATTTTCTGGATGATTATTGCCAATGTTATAGACTTTATATGGAGGAATTGGTAAACCATCTTCTCCGTTTTTCTTTTCAGGAGCTTTGTTCATAACGCGAACAATACCTTCCACGATATCGTCTACGTAAGTAAAGTCTCTCTTACAATTACCGAAGTTAAAGATTTCAATGCTTTCACCTTTAATTAGTTTGTTGGTAAAACCAAAATAGGCCATATCTGGTCTACCCATTGGGCCATAAACGGTGAAGAATCTTAATCCGGTGCAAGGAATGTTATAGAGCTTGCTATATGCATGCGCGAGTAGTTCATCAGTCTTCTTAGTCGCTGCATATAAGCTAACTGGGTTATCAACTTTGTCATTCGTAGAGAACGGAACCTTTGTATTACCGCCATAGACAGACGAGGAAGAAGCATAAACAAGGTGTTCAACTGGATTATATCTGCAAGCCTCTAAGATGTTATAAAAACCAATGATGTTGGATTGAATATAAACATCTGGGTGATCAATGGAATATCTAACCCCTGCTTGAGCAGCGAGATTCACCACTACATCGAACTTGTATTCTTTAAATAACTTATCGATAAATGGTTTGTCAGAGATATCACCTTTGATAAATTCAAAGTTCTTATATCCTTTGAGCATTTCAAGTCTCGCATCTTTAAGCGAAACATCGTAATAGTTATTGACGTTATCAACACCAATAATTCTGTCTTTAGAAGTTTCTAAAAGGCGCTTGCACAAGAAGCTTCCAATAAAACCAACAGCACCTGTAACTAAAATCGTTTTCATACTATTTAATGTTCTCCCATATATCATTTAATGAGTTTTCAGTTCCTGAACCAAAAACAGTTTCATATTTCTTTTGGAATTCTACCACTACTTCTGGAGTTTTACTCCAATCGTGAGCGGCAACCATCTTAAGCATTTCCTCTTCATCACCAGAAGATGGAAGTTCTTTACGAATATCAAAATATAGGCCTCTATTTTCTTGATATGCATCATAGTCATAGGTCCAAAGATAGATTGGCTTATGCATAATGCAATAATCAAAGATTATTCCTGAATAGTCCGAAACAAGTAAGTCTGCAGCAATCATAAGATCTTCAACAACTTCATACTTAGTGACATCGATGAAGAAATCATCATCCTTCTTATCGCTATAAGAGACAATTGGATGTGCTCTATAAAGCAAGACATAGTCTTTGGAAAGATATTTACGCCACTTCTCAATATCCATGTTGAAAGTTTCTCTTAGAGATTTTTCTTCACGGTATGTAGGCGCATATAAGACGGCTTTCTTGTTTTCAGGAATGCCAAGTTTCTTTCTAAGTTCTTTACGATACTCTTCTGTGTAATGCACCAGGATATCATCCTTAGGGAAACCAAGGATTTTAATCTTCTCTGGTGGAATTTGGAAAAGCCTTCCACAAATCATCTTCTCGTATTCACTTTGAGCAAGACAACAATCATATTTCATCTTGGCTTTAGAAGAGAATTTGTATTTCTTTAGATCTGGACCATCACATTTAACAAGAACACCATGGGTGGTAAAGAAATAATAGGTATGTTTTCCCTTAAAATTTAGAGCTCTCTCCACCATGACGTTTGTGACCCAGCATCTCGCTCTTAAAGCGGTCTTATAATATTTAATCGTATCGATTCTGATTTTGTTTTCAACCTCAGGAAATTTCTTAGGATCAACAAAGCCCCAAACAAGTTTGTAGTCTTTATATCTTTCATCCTTAAGCATGGCTTCATAGATAACTCTTGGACTATCTGAATAGTGTCTTCCACCATAGCTAACGAAAAGGATTAGCTTGTTATCAGTTCTTACAAATAACTTTAGAAAGTTAACGAACAAAGAAAGAACGTGATAGTAGATGAAATACAAAAATTTACTTTTCTTAATTAGATTTTTCATACTTTCGCCTTCCTATTCTCTTCTTTTCTTTGTTTGACTCTTTTCGCTCTTTTCATAATTTTGAAACGTTTGAATAAATCAAAGTGGAAGTTATTATAGTCAATGCATTCAAACTTATCATCACAGGAATATGTGTGAATACGGTCAACGCCAGCTTTGTTATTAACAATAACTTTGCTGTTATCAAATTCTAAAACACATTCTTCTTTGAATGGTTCCACAGAATTAATTTTGTTAAAGCAAAGGGATTTACCATATAACTCTCTAGAGTTCTGAGTTGGACGATATAATTCTCCATTTCTTTTAAAGAAATATCCAGCTGGTCTTCCCACATTTTCTTCATAGTTAACTGTCTCAACTAGATTAAGCAAATACTTATCCATATCAAGTTCATAGATTCTTCCTACATATGGGGCTTTTTCACTATAGATGAAGACCATAACTTTGTTATCGTGAATAAATACAGTTGGATCTGCGAAGGATTCTGGTTTAAAGGTCGCGACCTTTTCCCATTTATTTGGGAAATCTTTTGCTTCGTATAAATGGAGTTCTTCATTCTCTCCGCTTTCAGGAAGCATATAGACTTTGCCGTTTCTTTCAAATACGCATGGGAAAGACAGGTGATAATTCTCCTTAATGAGTTCTTTAAACTCACCAACACCACCATTTTCATCAATTACAAAGTAACCAATGATTCCACAGTAATTTGGTCTATCAAAAGCTTCGCAGAAAAGATAGCTAACGCCTTTGTAGTTATAGACAAGAGGATCTGCAAACCAGTATTTCTTATGATGAGGAATTGCTTTAAATGATCCTTCGTATGAAAACAAAGAACCATCTTTATATTTCCTAATGGCTATATTCCATTCACCATCATAAAAAAGCTTTCTTATTAAACTCATTTTCTTTTTCCTTCTTGCCTAACTTTTGCATAGAAATCCTTACGAATATTCATAATACGGTCTTTTTCAAATTCTAAAGCTTTAGCAAAGCTACGTTTTGCACACATGAAAGCATATTCTTTGTCAGTGATTAATTTTTCAATAATATCCGCTAAGCGATTAGCGTCTTTCGCATGCATTAATAAATCATCCGCGATAATTTCTGCCAAGGCAGTTTCGTAAGTACCAATAACTGGACAGCCTCTACTCATACCTTCTAGCGCTGCTCTTCCTAAAGATTCAACCATTGTTGGCATTGCCAAAATATCAATATCATCAATCCAGCCAAAAACTTTATCACGTGGAAGTCTGCCGCAGAATTCAATCTTATCTTCTACTCCACACGCTTTTGCATGAGCAATTCGCTTATCGTTCATTGTTCCACCACCAAGGAATTTAATCTTCACATCATAACCGCGCTTTTTCAGTATGCCTGACGCAGTGATAAGGGTGTCATGTCCGCGATATTCTGCTTGTGTCGCGCCTATAAGCCCGACTGTGCAGGATTTTCCATCGTTCGCTTTAATGCGTGCTAAACGCTTGTCTAAAACTTCCTCAGGCGTCTTTTCTAAGACCACATCTGCACAACCGATAGATATTGCTTTGCTTGGGTATCTATCTTGGAGTAGTTTTTGAGATACATAAATAATGTAATCAGCTTTTTTATGATAATGCTTCGTAAGCATGTTGAGTGGTCTGGCCGCTAAACGATACTTAAGTCCACCATGATATTTAAAGGCAGCATAAGCGTCCGAACCGGATTCCACGACCAAAGTCTTTTTGTATTTGCGAGCATAGTGACACGCGACAATTGCATCTATAATTGCAAGTTTTGCAACAACTATATCAGCTTTCTTTACGTTCTCTTTGATGACTTTACATTTCTTGAAGAAACTAATGTTCCCGTCATTAAGAATAATGTTGATACCTTTATGTTCCTTGTACTTTTCAAGTTTGGAGATATCAGGTTTTTTGTATGAAACATCCCATGACAAAATATCTACAGGACCCATCGCATATTCGTTGCAGTCATATAGTTTGTTGTTAGATGAACCAATAATATAAAGCTCATCATTATCTACGACAAATGTTTCATCCCTGACAAGTAGCATTTTGATTTTGCACTAAATCTTGTTTAGTGCCTCCTTTTTCACGAAATAATTTATTAACAAAAAACACCAATACTGCAAATATTAGTAACGGAATAATATATGCGGAGAATTGGACGGTAAACATATTAATAGCAACATAGAAGCCAAGAGCTTTAGATGATGCTTTTCCAGTCTTATCAATACGTCTAAAGACAAAGATCATAATTGCTATACCGACAATAAGACCAAAGTATGAGAATGAATCAAATAAGTCTGAGAAGTAAGTAATGGTTGTAGACCAACCAAGGTTTTCATTAGATGGAGATAGTCCGACAAGTGAACCAGTAATGCTATTGGAGAACGGATATGGCTTATCTGGCCAAATAGATCTTGGAAGTATAGCGGTCAAATCCGCAATAATCGCATCAAATCTATTAACCGATATCGCTCTTCCTATACCTTCACAATAGAACTGGTACATAAGTGTATAGTGTCTACTTAAATCGATAAGCATATATTCGCCAAGTGAACTTGTATTATTTTTGAATAAAGCTCCATATAAATAGGCGAACCCAATAACCATGACCGCGCTTATTCCACACAAAGTGAGTAGTTGCTTGCCATTGATTCTCTTAGAAACAAACAAGAGATAAACAAATAAAATGACAAACTGAGCAACAATGAATCGTTTGCCGTGCATATAAATGAACAAAATAATCAAAATTGTCGCTAAGAATTTTTTAAAGAATAAATGAGAATGTCTATAATCTTTTGAAAAAATCATTAGGACAGTATAGAAAAGAATCGAGACAGTGATTAAAGGTTCGAAAATTTCATAGCTAGGATTATCGAGTCTGGCCCCATATCCAGCAAATAAAATTCCAGGACCATTTTTAATAATAATCAGCACAAATGTAAATACTATAAACAGGAAGCAGAAGTTGCTAACTTGTTTAGAAACATATTTTCCTGATTCTGCAATATAGATTTTATATTTCTTTTTCTTAGATAACTTTGGATCGCTTCTTTTTATAAAGAACATAAGCACTGTTGAAATCGCCAAATCAAAGATGACATAAATAATGTTCGCTCGTAAATCGCTTATAGCAGCATTCGCCTTGATAAACGAATAATACTCAAATGGATAGACCGTATGAACAAATAAAGGAAGCACGAAAAAGATATAGAACAATAAGTAGCCTAAACAGAAGACACTTCTATTGTCTCTAGCGATACTCTTAAAGACTCTTATCAAACAGAAAGAGCACCATATGATAGCGATAAATCTAATTAGATAGATTTCCGTCATCGACGACTTCCTCCTCTTTTACTTCTTGAATCTCTTCAACATCTTCTTTTTTCTTTCTCGATAGTTTGGATTTGATGGTTCTAAATAATTCCTTCTTATGAGGTGTAAGTAAAAACACTGCCGTAAAGAAAATGACAACACACATCGCAACCCATAAGAATTGGAATAAGGAATCCCAATCACTACTATTGAGTTTAAAGATTATAACCGGGAGAGCCATAATGGCTGCTGAGACAAGTTGAATCCAAGTATTTTTAACAACCGCCCAGATGCTAACTTTACAAATAAAGACACCAAATATAATTTGAAGGACTGGTTGAATAATCTTAAGTAAGCAATAGATAATACAGAATTGTTCAAAGTTAACATATCCAGCAAAACTGAAGCCAAGTAAAGCACCTATCGCTAATAGATAAATAAAGTCGACTAAAACCAATATAGCTGGTTTACCTTTCGCACGTATGCCATCGCTATAGAAATTACCAAAAGCAATTGAAAGTGTTCCGGTTAATCCCCAAAGACCGATAAGCATACTGACTTCAAGATAATCTGCACCTAAAAGGATGAATGTTACAAAGTCTCTAAAGAGGAACACTCCTATCGCTAAAGGAATAGAGATAAGTGTTGAGTACTTTTGGAAGATTAAGAAAATTCTCTTAAACTCTTCATCATCGTTTTGATACTTCGCAATTGCAGACTTATACACGTTACCATATAAAGCGTATACGGCTGTTGTTATCTGTAGGATAAGAGTTGTACCGTTTTTAAATAAGCCTAAGCAATATGAACCATAGAGAGCTGCAAGGAATAATATAACTCCGTTTTTAAGTAGCCATTCAAGAATGGATTCTAAATATGCCCAAGATGAGAAAGAGAATATACCCTTAAATACCTTGAAGCTGTAGAAGAATCTTGGGATGTAATCACCAAAGATAAAGCAAAGGATAAAGCTAGCGACTTCACCCGCAAGTGTACCTATAATAAGTGACCAGCATCCAAAGCCAAGAATAGCAAGTGGAACGGTAGTAGCAAATGGAAGAACCTTACAAATGATTTTGATAATACCTAACTTTTTAAAGTTAAGGTTCTTCTGCATAACTGCCATGGAAATAGAAGATACAGATGTTAACGGAATAACTAATGCTGCAACAACAAGAGCGTTCTCATATCCAGATGCATCAACTAAACCAGCAAATTGATATCTAAAGATAACAATAAGAGCATATAAAACAAGCGATATAGATAAATTAGACCAGAAGCAAACATTAATAGCCTTCTTCTGTTCATCCTCGTTATCGAATTGATGCTGGACAATATAAGCATTAAAACCAGCATCGGTTAAAAGATCTGCTAATGAAGTAATAGCTGTGATGGAAGCAACAATACCGAAAACTTCAGGAGTTAAAAGCCTTGCTAAAACGATGGTTGTGATTGGCGCAATTAACTTTGCGATAATCTCAGCCGCTATATTCCATCTTGTCGCGCGTCCAATCTTACTCATCTAAATGCTTCCCATCATATACTTCGCATAGTAAAGCGACTGTTTTATTAATATCAAACGGAGTGTCTTTAACTTTGTTAACGTATTCACTTCTATTAACTTTACTCTTAAGAAGTTCATCTATTTTACTCGCCCACTCCATAGGAGATTTATCTAAAGACATAAAAGATAATAGGCCAGTTTCATTAACTTCTTCAGGAACTTCTAAAGATGCTAATGAAATTAGTCCACTAACCTGAGCCTCCACTGCTACAATACCAAGTCCTTCATATTTAGAAGGCATGACATAAATGTCTGAGGCTGAATAATAATCTTCAGTATTAAAAACACTACCGGTAAAGATAACGCTATCTTCTAAACCATATTCTCTAACTTTTTCTTTAATAACGTTTTCTAAATCACCATAGCCAACTAAAACCAGTTTTGAATTGTTATTTAACTTGTAATACTCATTGAAAACATCTGCCAAGAATAATTGATTCTTTTGATCTGAGAATCTTCCAACATTAAGTAATAACTTAACGTCATCTTTGATCCATAATTCTTTTCTGATTTTGTTTCTGGCTTCTAAGTCAAAGGCAAATCTATTTACATCAATACCATTATATAAAACGGTGACTTTCTTTTTATTATGGAACACAAATTCTCCAGCAAGTTTCGAACAAGCGAGTAAGCAGTTAGAGTTTTTCATAATTAAAGATCTCATATGGCTCTCATACATTCTTCTAAGAAGAGTGTTCTTTCTTCCTTTAGATGTTTCATGAGAATGAGCGATTCTAATTGGTACTCCACATTTCTTCGCTATCTTTAAGATATAGCCGGAAAAGTAATACATATGAGAATGGATTACATCAAATGGACCATACTCTTTGATAATTCTTGTTAGAGATGTCTTATAGTTTTTAAATGTCTTTTCAGTTGAATCAAAATAATGAATTTGACCACCTAAAGATATGGCTTCATCATCAAAATAGCCCTTGTCTTTATTTATAAAGGCAAAGTGAAATTCATATTTATCTCTATCAATGTTACGGAAAACATTCATGACAAAGTTTTCAATGCCACCTTGGGAGAAATATTCAAAAACATGTAATACTTTAGTTTTCAACTTTGTTCTCCTTTACTTTGTTTAACTCAGCGACATATTTATCAATAACGATATTTCTATCGAATTCTTTCTCGACTTTTCTTCTACCAGCAAGTCCCATCTTGGCTTTCTCTTCATTAGATAAAGCAAGGAACTTTTCAATCTTCTCGATTAAATCAGTGGAGTTCTTTTCTTCCACTACAAAACCATTTACCCCATCTTCTACGACTTCTCTACAGCCGCTTCTATTCGTGGTGATGATTGGTCTAGCAGAGGCACAAGCTTCTAACAGAACATTAGAAAGTCCTTCTGGATAATAAGTAGGATGAATGACACATGAAGAAGCTTGATAGACAGGTTTCATATCTTTGGTTAAACCATGATAAATAACAAGCCCTTTTTCTTGGTACTCTTTCAGAGTAGCTTCATAACTATCCTCATATGGACCATAGATGTTAAATTTAACATTATTGTGCTTTTCAGTAATTGCTTTTGCAGCATCAAGGTATTGATCAATGCCTTTTTCTTTCATAACTCTTGCAACAAAGGCAAAATTAATTTCATCATCGTTTGGATATTTGCTTGGAACATATTGAGTAAGATTCACGCCTGAACCAGGAAGTAAATCAAACGGAGCTTTAGAAACTCTATGTTTCTTGAAGAATTCCATATTCTCATTATTCTGGAAGAAAAGTTTTTGAGCTTTCTTGGTCCCTTTCTTATATAAGAACAAGGTGATCTTCTGAAGTAAACCTGGTTTTTCAACAGCTGTGCCTAACCCAGTTATGTTTTCAACATATGGAACTTTAAGTTTGGACGCGGCCATTCCACCATAGACATTTGGTTTAATGGTATAGGTAAAAACAATATCAGGCTTAACTGACTTCATTGTCTTTTTGTAGAAAGAAAGAAGTTTCAAATCTTGGAATGGATTCACTCCATGACGAGAGACATTAGTCTCAATAAAGTGACAACCCATCTCCTTCATCTTCTCAACGAAAACACCATTAGGTAGAGAAATGTATACTTCATTTTCCTCTAACAGTTTTTCTAAAAGTTCTTTTCTGAACTTGTAGAGTCCAACATCGTAGTTCGCTAAAATAAGGACTTTCATTATTTCACTAACTTCCTTGCTGGAACTCCAACATAAGTTCCTTCTTCTTTAATGTCATTAACAACTGTCGCACCTGCTCCAATAAAAGCTTTATCGCATATGGAAACATTGTTGATAATTGATGCTCCAATGCCAACCCAAGCTTTTTTACCTAAGGTAACTGTTCCGCCAAGTTTAGCGCCTACGGATACATGCGCATAGTCGCCAATCTTGTTATCGTGTTCCACGATAGCACCTGTATTAATAATGCAGTGTTTTCCAATAACGGTTCTTGCATTGATTACAACTTTAGGCATAACTACACTGCCTTCGCCAATAGAAACGCTCTTTGAGACAATAGCACTAGGATGAATAGCTTTTCCCCAAGAGACATCTAACTTGGAAAGTTTTTCTCTAACATCAGCACTACCAATGCCAATGATGAACTTGCAGTCTTTATATTTTTTATAATCATCGATTTTTCCAATCGCATCCTTTTGGGATGGATCATCATCCAAAAATCCCACAAAGGTATTGCCCTCTGCTTCAACTATATCCGCGATTACATGCGCGTGGCCACCAGCGCCTAATATAACAATCTTTTCCATGCTAATTCCCTTTGAATTCTTCCATAGTGGAAGAAGTGTTGCTATTTATGCCCTCTCGTTTTAAAACGACGATGATTGTTCCAAAGAATATCTTTAAATCAGTAAAGAAAGAGACGTGTCTTGTATACCAGACATCCATTTCAAATTTCTCTTGCCAGGTCACTCTATTTCTTCCATGACTTTGAGCATAGCCAGTAAGTCCTGGTCTAACATCGTGTCTATGTCTTTGTTCTTCGTTATATAAAGGAAGATACTTTACAAGTAATGGTCTAGGACCGATGATACTCATTGTTCCAATGAAGATATTAAATAATTCTGGAAGCTCATCAATACTCGTCTTACGAATAAACTTTCCATAACCAGTAAGTCTTTCAGCATCTGGAAGAAGATTTCCATCTTTGTCTTTTTTGTTAGACATTGATCGAAACTTTATTAGTTTAAAGATCTTTTCATTCTTTCCCGGTCTATCTTGGGTGAAGAAAGGATTGCCTTTCATAACACACGCACCCGCGATAGAAAAAATAATCAAGAATGGTGAAAGAATAACTATCGCCATAAATGATAAAAGAATATCCCATAATCTTTTAAAGATCGGACGATATAAAAGGATTGATAGCAGGAAGAAAAGAAAAACGCTTCCTAAAGATATTGCTAATATCCAATACCATTCCATTTATTCAAAGCATCTCCTAATAACTTCGATAATCTTATCTTGTTGTTCAGGTGTCATCTTGTTATCAGATGGTAAGCAGCATCCTCTTTCGAAGATATCTGCTCCAACATCTTCTACTCCACCAGCAATATAGGCATTAGTTCTACATCTAATAGAACCATCTCTTCCAATACACTCATGCATGCGATACATAGGTTGCATGTGCATAGGTTTCCAAATTGGTCTACCTTCAGCATTGATACTAGCAATAGCTTCTAATATTTCAGTTGGACATGATTTGCCTTTTTCAGGAACGTATACTGCTTTAGAATCATCTCTAACTTGTTTGCACATTGCATCTTTATCAATGATAAGAGCAGATAACCAATAATTTGGTTTTGTGCCTTCGGTGATAGGATTCATCTTAACAGGTAAACCATTAAGTCCTTTTTCATATCTTTCATATACAGCCTTCTTTTGAGCGATATGTTCTTCAAGATGGCTATATTGTCCACGGATAACACCTGCAATGACGTTAGACATTCTATAGTTATAGCCAACTTCTTCGTGTTGATACCAAGGGGCATTCTCGCGAGATTGGGTTGACCACTTACGAGCGTGATTAGCGTCTTCAATATTATTTGTTAAAAGACATCCACCCGCAGATCCAGTGATAATCTTATTTCCGTTAAATGAAATAGCGGAGTAATCACCAAATGAGCCGCATTGGTGACCATTGATAGATGCTCCAAGAGCTTCTGCAGCATCTTCGATAAGAAGCGCGCCATGCTTTTCACAAATCTTTTTAATTAAGTCCATTCTTCCTGGGAAACCATATAGTTCAGCAGAAATAACTAACTTAACATCTGGATATAATTCAAAAGCTTTTTCTAATGCAACTGGATCCATATTCCATGAATCAGCTTCTGTATCAATAAATACTGGAATACCACCTTCATAGACAACTGGATTAAGTGTCGCATCAAAAGTCATATCTGAGCAGAAAACTCTTTTGCCTTCAAGCGCACCGTGAGAAATGGCTGGACGGCCATATAAGCGTTCACCTGCAAGTTTAACGCATAAGTGTAACGCGGATGTACAATTGCAAAGGCCCACTGCATGTTTCATGCCGGATTTCTTAGCAGCAATCTTTTCTACTTCATTTATATTTTCTCCAACTGTTGACATCCAGTTGGTTTCATAAGCTTCTTCAACGAATTTAATTTCATCACCATGCATTGTTGGTGATGCTAAATAAACTTTCTTTTCAAATGGTTTAATATCAGGGTTCTTTTTATACATAATTAAGACCTTCTTTTCGAATTATTGCACGAGCGAAAACTTTCGCGCATAGCACATAGATTATACGTTACACACGAAAAATATCAAGCGCAGGCACGTCACGTAAAATAAAAAAGCGCCATTATTTTATCTAAACAGCACTTTGTATTCTGTAACAAGTTCATCCATCTTCATCTTTGCATTAGCAGGTGATGTAGATGGTAAATATATAACTTCAACATTAACTTTATCTTTTAGATACCTATCAAATAGGATTCCAGCTTTCTTTCCAGTAATACCTATTCTTTTTATATTTGGATATTTCTTAAGAATAGATGGTATATCACTAGGAATAGCATTTCTAATTGAAGAATCATCACTTCCTGAAATATCACACTCTTCAATCACATCATATAAAGCAATATGGTGTCTTTTTAGAAATTCTTTTCTCTCTTCAATTGAAGATGGTGTTTCTTCATTGAATACCTTCGCAAGTACTGGAAAGAACCTATTCTGTTTATGGGAATAGTAAAAGCCATATTCTCTACTTTTAACACTTGGAAATGATCCAAGAATAAGTGTCTCAGAACTATCGAAAATAAAGATCTCTAATTCGTGAGTTAAATGCATTATTTATATATTAGTCTCTTCTAAGAAGATCTCTTGTATATACTTTGCTCTTTACATCATCCAAAGATGCATCATATCTATTAGCAATAATGACCTTAGAAATCTTCTTAAATTCATCAAAGTTTTTAATCACTTTACAGTTGAAGAATTCTTCATCTTTAAGGGTTGGTTCATAGATGACAATCTTCACACCTTTAGCATGTAATCTTTTCATAACACCTTGGATTGATGAGGCTCTGAAGTTATCGGAGCCAGATTTCATGGTAAGACGATAGATACCAACAGTGATGTTATCTTTACCATCATTTTTGTATCCAGCAAGACGTAAAACTTCATCACAAATAAATTGTTTTCTAGTTCTATTTGATTCAACAATTGCAGAGATCAAATTTTCAGGTACATCTTCGAAGTTTGCACGTAGCTCTTTTGTATCTTTTGGAAGACAATATCCACCATAGCCAAATGATGGGTTGTTATAGAAATTTCCGATGCGTGGATCAGCACATACTCCATTAATAATATCGAGTGTATCCAAACCTTTGGTTTGGGCAAAAGTATCTAACTCATTAAAATAGGCAACGCGAAGGGCCAAATAAGTGTTCGCAAAAAGCTTCACTGCTTCAGCTTCTGTACAGCCTAAAATATGAATATCAATATCTTTTTTAATAGCCCCTTCTTTAAGTAAATCCGCGAACTCTTTTGCTTTGGATAAATATGGCTCTTTTTTCTCTGGAACACCCACCACTATTCTTGATGGATAGAGGTTATCATAAAGAGCTTTTCCTTCTCTTAAAAATTCAGGTGAGAATAAGAGCTTTTCGTAGCCATATTTTTCTCTAACATATTTAGTAAAACCAACACCAACAGTGGACTTAACAATAATCCAAGCGTTTGGATTTACCTTTTTCACTTGTTGAATCACAGATTCAACAGAAGATGTATCAAACTTGTTTGTTACAGAATCATAATTTGTTGGAGTTGCAATAACCACTAATTCTGATTCCTTATAAGCTTTTTCACCGTCTAGCGTTGCTTCTAAATCAAGTTTTTTATTTGCTAAATAATCTTCAATTTCTTTATCGACAATTGGAGACTTTTTATTATTTATTAATTCAACTTTTGCTGCGACTACATCAACAGCATATACTTTATTATTTTGAGCAAGGATAATGGCGTTACTTAATCCAACATATCCTGTTCCCGCTACTGCAATTTTCATATTAAAACCTCTAAAAAATAATATCATAATAGCATTTTATTTGCTATTAAGAGATTGAAGATTAACAATTTCAAATAAGATTTCATTTTCTAAGCAATGGTTGATAATGGTGTTTTTATCAAAAACGTTCATAGATGAAGGAATATATACTTTTTTAGGCTTTAATGTAAATAAACTAACATAATCACCAAAGTGTTTACTATCATCATGCCCATAGATTCTATATTCACATTCGAAATCATATTTCTTTTTCTTACGCAAAAGAGAGTTTGTAACAATATGTACTTTGTTTTTTCTGCTTAACGTCAATAGCAGATTATCTGAAGCAAATTTATGCCTCTCTTTATTTAATAAATCATCGCCAACCAAGTCAAAATATTCATTTATAAATTCAGAAAAATCATAAGGATCATCTATATATTGAATTGCTCCATAGTGCAATCTATATGGTATATCCAACCATAATTGATGGTTAATAATCCGCATTATTTCCCTTTCATCATATTCAAGGCAAAAACCACAATTAGAAGTAAATTTATCCCAAAGTGAAAGAGATTGAGAACTGGCGGGTGGAACAGAAGAAAAGCAAGAAAGATAATAATGACTGCGACAATTATCGATTAGATGATGCACTACTTGATTGGCAATCAAAATGATTTTATTTTTCTTTAGCCTGTTCTTATCAACAAACCAATCCAGTTCTCCTTGATCGTCAAAATATTTAAACAAAGTACCATTGATTTGGTTCTTTATAAAATAATCAATGTTATATCTATTTGCTGACCTGTACTTGAAAACTTTCATGGCAAATTATTATAACACCCACCAAGGAGAGTGGTCTTTTCTGAGAAAAGGCATTCGCTTAAGCCAGTATTAGAAAACAATAACAATCACTATTTTGATTAGATGTCTTTAACGTGCTGTAATAATCCCTATTAATTTTTGTAGCATATTATTCCGACTGTAACAATCCTAATTAGAGGTGTGTTGAGCCTATATGCTAAATAATATACATGAACATAAGAATAGTTAAGATTAATGTCTTTTTAAGATGAAATCACATTCTAGTTTTCCAATTCTCCCAACGGATGCTTCATATCTCTTGGACTTAGCGTATAAATAAACGGTATTTTTAAGCGCGGTTCCACAATTGATCCTACTGTCAGGATTTGTAAATATAGTTAAGATAAATTGCCAAATAATATTTCTTTTCGTTTTGAAACATCTTTTTTTGGATTTCAAATCAAATCTATCACATTCATAAATAATCTTTTATTTGAAATTAATAATCATTCGGACACTGTTCCATCTTAATATGAAATTTTATTTTTTTATTTTACTCTTGGCTCGAATTGAGTTTTGAGCATTTGCATTTCCGTTTGTAATTAAATGAATAAGTTCACCAGAATTCTTTTCAACCCATTCATAATTATCAAGACAAAATCTTCTTCCAATTAAGGCTGCGCTTCTTAAAACAAACTTATCCTTTTCTGTTTTTAAACATTTCTTCGTTTCATTAACGAACTCAGTCCTATCTGTTGAAAAAGATAAAAGCATTAATTTCTGAGCTAAATGTACATTGTCTTTGTTCAAAGAAAGTTGGTTGCGAACAGTTTCTATGATTATTGGATTGCGAACAAATCGAGTGCAAATATCGAAAATTGATAGAATCGAAGCATGTATCTCCCACGCTATGGATTGTTTCACATATTGATAAGTTACTTTTGTTTGAGGGATTTTAGATAACTGATCATAAACCCGCACAAAAAGAATATCTAGTTTTTTAATTGTATCAGCTAGATAAACATTAATAATGGCATAAGGTAACTTAATCAACATTTCTGCAAGCTGGTTCTTCGCATCTTTCCTTAGAACACTAGAAAAATTATTCATGATAGAAGAAATTATCAGCGCTTTATTTAACAAGTCATCCAAGCGTAAAAAAGTTGTTCTGCTAATATCGTAATAAAAGTAATCATCTTTGTGACTCAAATGAATCTTTCGATTTTTTTCTTCTTCTAATCCTTGCTTTTCCCTTATTTCATTTCTTTTCTTTTTACTTATCTCCAATGCTTTAAATCCTTCATCATTATCATCTAATGCTTTGAAAAACGAATCGAAAGAATCGAATTTCATCTCAGGTTCTTTCATTATTCCATCATATAATTCCTTGATAAAAAACTCTGGAATAGTTCTAATTTCATAATTTGCAGCAATCGAAAATAAAATCTGAAGATTGATTGGTTTATAAATTCCGTTCTCAATTATTTTCTTCAAATATGTTTCATCCTCATAATTATTTTTCTTATACATTGCAAATTTTGAGACGTAATGAGCAAAAGTTTTTCTATTGTAGAAAGAAAGTTCGTCTTTTTCGTTTCTTTTAAGAATTTCAATTTGTATGAGCATTTCAATAAAAGAATCTATGCTTTTGATTGGAGCTCTACCACCATATTCATCGGCCCTTTCTTTTATAGCTTTTATAAACATATTTTTATCGATCGTGCTCGTTTGCTTTAAATAAGCATCCATAGCAACAAAAGCTATAATATCCTCAGCTATGTTGCAATCGCAATATTGGTAGCCACCTTCTTTTAAAGCACGATCAAGCATTACTTTAAGTTTTGTTTGAAATAGTGAGTTTGATGGTGATATTTGATAATTTGCTTTTTTTAAATATGATAATGAAACATATATGATATTTGAAGGATCCATCATATTGTCAACATCCAATTCTTTCAACTTATTCTCAATATTTTGTACATAATTATTAAAATCTAAATTATCAACTAAAGATGGCGTTGTATCTTTAACATATGAATAGACTTTTTCATAAAGTTTTGCCCGTTTATCGTAAAAGAATGGTTCTATTTCAAAAACCTCAAATTCATATTCATTATCATCTTCTTCGCTCGATATAAAATCCTTTGATGATAAAGTTGTATAAATAATAGAGCCAAATAATTTTAAAGCATTTCTGAATAAAATGCGTGATCCTTTGATTAGGTTATCAATAATCAGGATTCTCTTCTCTTTTGGGACGCAATAAAAAGAGTCGATATCATTCTTTTCGGCATAAAGTTGTTTTAATTGCCTTGCTATGCTCGATTCTAAATCGGTTCCCAAATCGTCTCCCTTACAAATTAATGGTAAATATCCTTTCTTTCTATATGCCTCAAAAAGATGTTTGACAAATTGTGATTTCCCAGAACGCACATCTCCTAATATTTTAGTAACACCATCAGTTGCTCTAGCGGATTCGAAACGCTCAAAAGTTGTTATCGATTCTTGGTTAGAATACTTCTTATGGCTTAGCTTTGGAAAAACAAATAGTTTTTCAATAGGAACAACTAGATTGTTAACGCCATCAAACACTTCCATGTTGCGCAATTCTTTTATCCTATCGCTTGCAACAATTTGGCCAAATGATGTTGAAAACTTTCTATGTATACTTGCAATGGAAGAAAACTTAAAAATATATTGGTCGATAGAAAAAGAATAATAATCTGTTTGAATCTTCTCATCATCAAACAAAACAATCGAGAAACCTGACATGTTATTGCAATCTATAGCGGAGGCCGTGAATTCAAGTAGTTCAGATTCTTCGTTGATGGTTTTTTCAAGCTGTTCCTTATGAACGTGACCAGTAAAAATTGCATCTATTCTGTTTGATAGATTTGTTTTTATGTAATTAAGACATTCACTTCTTAAATAATTAATAGGCATATGCATAAGAAGAAAAACATAATCGTTATTTTCGCGAGAAATATCCAAAAATTGATTCCTAATATAGATTTTTCCTTTATTCAAATCCATACCTTTGTAGTCCTTGTCAAAAAATGACAATAGCGCATTGTTTAAAGAATAAATACGGACTCTTTCCTCACCAACCATACAATCGTAACGCTTCAAAATAGGATTTACATTTTCAAAACTAGGGCATATTCTTTTCTCAAAATCGAAATAATGCTTGTTTAGATAAAGATTATTATTCATTTCCGTTTCATAATTACTTTTGGTAATGGAAGAAATGTAATTAAGATCACGTTTTTCACCATTATTGAAAAGCCTGTCATGATTTCCCGGACACAAAGATACCTTTACCCTCTTTTCATTAGAAATATTACTAACCAATTCTCTAATATAATTTTCTGCATATACATATTCACTGCTTTTTCCTGTTTTGGATATATCACCAGAAAACAAAATTAAAACATCGCGATATTCTGAATACTTGCTGTTCAATATGTTTGAAATGCTTTTAATTTTCTTTTCTTTGCTTTCAACAACGTCTTCAATGTGTAAATCGCTAATATGCAACGTTAATAATTTCATACCGCTATCTCCTTGTTGCCTTTAAAAAAACTATCATTCAAAAAATAATCTATTCCGGTTTCATTTGAGCCTGTCAAATCGTAACAGTAAACAATGATTTTGATTGTACCATTATTTAATGAAAGTAAATTGCCTATTTCTCTATCATAATTTGCTGCCGTTATCGTGTGTGCAACCTGAATGTGATAATCATTGCCATTTAATCGATAATTAAAATCAATCTCACCATCAATTTTATTCTTTTTATTCAAAATGATTTTTCCTCTAGGATTTATTCCTCTAGAAATCAACTCAAGATATACTGCATTTTCTAAACAATTTGATCTGGCTTTATTTTGATTTTCGCATTTTATATAACGGATACCGTTATCGCTAAAATAATATTTCTTATTCAATCCAATGTTTTTTAAAGGAGTTTTCTCATTAAAATCATCTACTTCTATGTATGATGTCAAAAATGAATTATCAAAGAATTCTAAAACATCTTCAATATCTTTAATCAGTAACATCATATCAAATTTGGTGTTATCCACTCCCTTTGCGAATCTAAAAGCGACTTGACTTGGGCTAAACGGCGATGCACTAGATGCTAAAAGCGATAGAATCTCATCGATATGGTTTTTAGAAAGATAATTTAATTTTCCTTCTAATCTATCTCTAATATCTAGTTGATAAATTTCATTGCAAATTTTGCGTAACTCGGAAACGCGCTTTTCTGGCTCCTCATTGATAATAACTGGCAATCCACCATAAAGCATGTATTCTTCGAAGGAATAATCACTCTTGTCTTCAACGATTTCTTTATAAGTTAAGGACCTCAAATAAAGCGGATTTGCTAATTCTTTAAAGTTTTCAACGATATCCCAAGAAAGAATATCGCTGTTTGAACCAGAAACATAAAGTGTGATATTTTTGTTATCTTTGACAAAATCAGAAAAAAATTTAACATAACCTTTGATGAGTTGAGCTTCATCCACAATCAGAACTTTTATATCGTTTTTTACAAGTTTAAAAACCGCTGAAGTTAATTGAGCTAGTGTTTCAATATTCCTATTCTCATCGTTTAGTTTTAAAATGCCGATTTCTTGTTCTAAAGCATAATGATTTTCTATTAAATGCTTTTTAAATAGTTCGGTTAAAAGATATGTTTTTCCAGATCTTCTAAGACCAGCAACTATATTCACTTTTCCATTGCCGAGAAAAGAAACAAGTTCATTAATTTCGTTTAATCTCTTAAAATCCGCCATAACCTTTTAATCCTTTCTCTAATAAATTTTCTAAACCATAATATGCAATGCCAGTTTTATCAATAATTAACTCCATGTGACCCAAAACAGCAACCATTTGAGGAATGTGTGTTTTTGTTTTTTTAAATCTTTCAACTATTTCATCATTATCCCCGAAATCTATTTTGATGATGCATTTACGATCAAAATATTCAATCAAGAATCCGCGATTAAATTCCACTCTTGATTTATATTTGCCTTCAACTGTATCTGCATGGTAAGAAATAGCTCTATTCACCATATAGTTTTCCGAAAACATTTTCGCTACCAGGAAGGCTTCACATTTAAGCTTGTATTTCTTTTCGTGAGGCAAATCGGTTAAATCTATATCGGAAACGAATGTTGGGTAGAAAACAAAACCTGATGATAGTTCATCCATATCTTTAACATCAACTCTTTTTAAGAGATAAATCATTCCTAATTTATTCATTAGGTTAATAGTGTCGACATAGAACATTAGTCTTCTATCAATTGATTTGGTTTGCTCTAAAACATGTCTAAAAGATAAAACTTCACCACTATGATTAACTAGATACTTATAAAGTTCAATGGCGGCATCCTTGGCACCATAATTCTCTAAAGGTTTTATGTGATAATCTTCACTCTTTATATCATCACCATAAAGCATTGGTGCTAAAAAGAATCTAATATATCTTCCACGAACCTGCGTATCTTTATTTTTTAATTTATAAGAGACTTCAATATCGCTTGTAATAATTCCATCAATATTATTCTTTCCATAGAAAACATTAATTATTGCCTCTGGATAATAGAAGAAGAATAAATCATGAATAAGCACCACTGCTCTATTGTCTTTACAAAAATCAATGATATCAGCAAGTCTTCCTAAAATATTTCTGTCAGAATATTTCTCTGGATAAAATTCAAAGAACAAGCAATTATTAATTTTACCTTTAATTGCTTCTTTAACTTCACCAAGTAAATAATTACCTGCTTCGGTTTCCCTGTTGCAAGTTATGACCTTGGCTTTGCCATTACCGAGATTATCTAAAATATTGAGCGTTAATCTTTTCATAGTTCTATTATATTATTTTTTTACAAAATTTCAACTTTTATTATGGTTTGTATTATTTTAGTTAATCTTTTTGCCATAACACTTTTAATATTTTTGCATTTTTGTCACGGTATTTTTAACGTACTGTAATAATCCCAACTTTTTTAGCTATTTCAAATAGTTCCGATGGACTCAGTCCAATATCGCAATTATTCTACAAAATTCTGTGTAATACTACTAGGTGATAATAATGTGCTAGCAGCTTTTGAAATCGCGCACCTTAACAACGAATAACGAACTATACAAAGTTGGGCTGCCCGTTTTAAATCCAACAACTTGTACATAATGATTTCCATTATATGATGTGTGTTCTTCTCTAATTAATCTAGAAGAAGGACTTATTTCAACATTTGATTCTTCGCAGCCGCCCCTCAATTGGTTTGCAATTCTAGCTTCGTATCCGGCGTTAGAAATAACAAATTTAAAATCATAGCCTGAATAGAATGAACTTTTATTTATTTCAAATCTTAAATACGTTTCTTTATCTACTGTATCACCGCTTTGAACAGTCGTAGAAGTTCCTTTTATGTGACAAGATAATGATAGTAAAGGTGACTGAATTTGATAATTAAGTAGATTTGAGTGTTGTTTGGCATTTTTTTGATATGCCTCAGCGATTCTTGTTTCTAAATCATTAATTGAAGAATTTGAAATCAAATAATTAATAACAAGATGTTCATCATCGGTTAGTAAAACTTCATATAAATTTTTTATAAACTCTCGGATTGTAAAGAATTCACTATTACTATGTATGTCCATGATATTGTTTCCATTTGGATTCGCCGGATCATATATTTTTGTGATACCTATTTCAAAATAATGTTTAGAGAATTCGATTAATTTTTCCACTAATGATGAATTGTCATCCAAGCAAGGTTCCACAACATCAACTGCAAAAATCTCTAAAAAGAATGATTTAAAAGCAAAGTTATGAGTTTTTCTTAAAATTTTTATTATTCTAACTACATCTTTCATTTTTGAAGACTGTATCTTTTTTATTTGTTTTTCTGGATTACTCTTCAATCTCGAATCATCTTTATTGCAATATAAATAAACATCTTTTTCGTCACCACCACTTGAATATTTACCAGGAACAACATCAACGGAAATGTCTTCCCAAATTCTGTAGTCTTTACCATAAACTAGAATCGCACTATTTTTCTTTTGAATTAAATACCCGGCTTTAGTTAACGCAGATGCGATACCATTATAAATATCGCGAACTGATAATTGGGTGTCGCTTTCAAAATAAACAAGCAAATCTATATCGCAACTATCTTTATTAGCGGTTCCTTTAGCTAGAGAACCACCATAGCGATAATTTGGCTTGGCATCAAACCCTTCATTTATTGCCGATTCGATAGGATCACGGATGACGTTTTTAAAATGTTCCCAAAGGCCATCTTTAATTTGGTGTTTTGATAATAATTCTTTAAATATTGCATCAGTCAGCATATTAAATAGTCTTCGCAATCTTAAACGTTTTCAAATTCAAAGAGAAAGCATACTCATTGTTTAAATACTCATAAACAATAATTTCTGGATGTCTTTCTTCAATGGCTGTTCCAACAACAAAAGAGACAGGTTGTTTTGCAGAAATATACATATTTATTCTTTTAATATTTCTTGTTTGTGACCACACTAACACAGATTCTACAAATTGATATACCTTTTGCAAATATTTATTATCAATTTTATTATTTGTTAATTCTTCGAATTCGAACGTTTTTAAAGATGCATTATATTTTGAAGGCGAAATCTTATATGTACTTGAAATAACTATATTGATTTCATTTCCAACTAAAACATCGCCACATTCGATTTCAGCGGGACTATTGCTTGATTTTTTTGAATAAAGAATTGAATAATATGAGTTTTTATTATTGTCATAGCAAATTAAATCTAATTTAGTTGTATTACCAATTTCCATTCCATCAAAAACAGCAAACATTGGTGAAACAAATCCGCCATAAGTAAAATCAATGTTTTCTTTAAGATTTCTTTTTATTTGAAATAACCTATACTGCATCTTCTTAAAATGTGTTCGATACATTTTATAACTTGTGGGTAAATTCTTGCCTAAAACAATGACTTTTGAATCTTTAACATTAATACATTTGCTACGGCACGCTTCTTCCAAGTTAAAAGACTTTTTGTTTGAATTAAGATAAACTATGCTTTTGTTTTTCCAAAAAATGGCAGTTATACATGCCCAAATCTTTTTAAAAATAAATAATCCCGTTTCTAAAGTCATGTAATCTCCGTTTTTTATATTATAAAAGAACTAAAGAAGGCATACCACAAAAACAAACGAAACAATCTACTTTCGCTTCTCTCTTTTTTGATGGATTTATAGACACAAAAGGAACAGGCGCCACTATGGATAGTAAAGACAATGTTATCATAGACAAGAAACCTTCATGCGAATATAACATCTGTCTTTATATCTTAGAAGAATTATACGATAAGGGGGGTTATTGATGTCTTTTGAAATGACTGAAGCCATAATTCTTCTGAGAAAGAAATACAAAATACCTAAAAATATCTATGGTAAAAAAGACAATAATTCCAGCAAACTAAGAAATTAGGAAAAGAACTATCAAAAACGAGTCCAGATTATAAATTATGATTCTGTGCTTGTGTTTGTGTATCTACTGACGCAGAAGAGCGATTAGAGTCTTTTATCTATAGATTCGACGATAATAATGATGTAGCATGTAGAAAACAAACATATGCTCGTCTAAATTCGAAATTGAAAAGTCAATGTTACTGTTATAAGCGTTCAATCCATGGGCAAGGGTATTACGCGACTTTCTACAAGCCTTATACAACTCTTTAAAAATTGAAAAATCAGTAAAATTATAGATAGTAACAAGTCCACTTAAAACGATACTGTGTTTCCTGTATTTATTAAATTCTATTTGAGTGGTCCCAATTAGAACATCACATTCATTGACTATTTCAGCCATTTTATCCGCATCAAAAAAATATGGCATTTTAGTGTCGTCAGGAATCACAAAGGCGCGAATTGTTCTTCCAACCCTATTTCGCCTTGAGTATACAGAAACAATTCCTCGCAAAGTTGCTTCAATAGCTACATAAATGTCAAAATAGTATTTAAAAAACAGGGCGTTTTCTTGATCGGTATCTTCGCTATCATGTTTTTCCCACAAATTATCAGTAATAGTTAGTCGGTTCTTCAAAAGAAGAATTATCTCACTTGGAGAGAAAATCTGTACAACTGCCATCTTATTCAATAAAAGTCCCGACCGTTTCAAACCTATCAATGATTGTTTTTTTATTGGTCGTTGACCAATAAAACGGATTATCTATTTTTTCTGTTTGACACCAAAATTCAATTTTTTTCTTATTAAAATACTCTAAATCAAAATTCCTGCAACCATTTATCATAAAATATACTATTATTGCTTCTGCAGTAACCTCGTGGAAAGAGTTGTTTAATCCTTTTCTTTCTTCCGATACCCCGAGAAAAATAGATGAATCATATTTTCTCAAAAAGTCGAACACATCTTTGATAATTTTGATGTGTTCACAATAATTGATTCTTTGAATATTAGATAAATACATGTACTGTGAAAGCATTGTTTTTTTAGACCCTGTAATTCTAATATTTGTTTTATCTGCCAACATATCTGTGTTGTGAAGCAATTGTTGTGTGATTTGATAATATGTCAAACATCTTAAAATAAATTCCTCGCCCAATCCTCGTTCACTATATTTTCTTTTCGCAAATATACTGCCAAGCTTTTTTTCTGTCAAAAAAACATCCTTTAAGCATCTACTTAAATCGCCATTATAGACTGCATTTCTTATTTCTTGATCAGTTAATTTTGCAGAGCCTGTATTTATTCTTTCAAAAATTTCTGTCATATAAAGTTTTTTTGTTGCTTCGTTATTTTCGACAGAATCAAAAACATTAAACTTTAATGAATAATCATCAAAAATATCTCTGTCTTCTGGCGATAAAGAATTGTACGTAAAACCATTCCATTCACTACCCGGCAAATTTATCTTAAAAAGTTTATGAATTGTTCCGTTATCATAATGACCTTTTACAAATTGTTTAATACAAGTAAATCTCTGCAAACCGTCAATCAATACAAATCGCTCATTATTGTTTTCTCTATCTCTAAATAAAAATAAATCTGGAACTGGTAAGCCTAAAAGGAGGGATTCAATAAATTTGCAACATTGTTTATAATCCCAAACAAAATTCCTTTGGAATTCAGGAATTACGATTTTGTTCCTTTCTTCAAGAGACAATAAATCACGAATACTTCTTTCAATTTTAAAGGAATTGAATGAATACCTAGAAATCTTAATTTCCTCATCGAAGTTTTCATCAATCATTTCCATATAATTTCTCCTTTTCAATGTACTATTTTGATTTTATCATCGATCAACAAGTTATTCTCTGATTTTTACAAGGATGCCTTTTAAAAGTATGTGAGCAACGAATTATATTTTAAGTTCAACTCACTTCACATTCTTATATTTTTTCTTGCCGTAAAACGCCCATCTAACAACATAGAACCAACTCTTAAACCAATTAATTCCTTGGGTTTTATGGTAGACACGATGCATTTTTCCGATGAGCTTAAATTTATTAGATGATTTGCTTCCAGGAAGAATGTTATATGTAGCAAGAACTTTCGGATTTCCTTTAGCAACATATCCTTTCCTTAATATATTGAGCCAAAATACATAATCTTCTGGTCTATCAATATCTTCAGGAAAGAATACTTCTCCAATAACACTTCTATCATACATAGTGGTTAAACAAGAAAGAGGATTTCCTTTTAATGCTTTTTTATAATCAACTTCATCAGGCACAAAAAAATCGGTACATGTACGTTTGGCCTTTCTTCTATATCCAGCAGAAATAAGAGGTCCATGTTCTTTTATAAACTCCAATTGACATTCTAAATAATTAGGATCTAGTTCGTCGTCAGAATCTAAAAAAGTAATGTATCTGCCACTCGCATGTTTTAAACCTAGGTTTCTTGCAACAGAAGTTCCACTATTTTTATCGGTTCTTAAAATGATAATCCTATTATCTTTTTTTGAAAGCTCTTCAATTAGTTTAAAAGAACCATCAAACGAATTATCGTCAACAACGATCCATTCCCAATCTGAAAAGGTCTGGGAAAGTACACTCTCGTACGTTTCTTTTATTGTCTTTTTGCAATTGAATGCAGGTGTAATAATACTAACTAGTGTCATATGATTCGCTAATTTTTCTTTTAATATAATAATTTATTAACTTTCTAATGTCTATTTTATAGACAGCTATTTGCAAAATTATTACTTAAATTATTTAATCTCTTGATAGATTTATATCGCATATGGAAAAGGCACCACTTTTTTTAGAGTTTGTAGTGCTTTAATTCTTGGTTCATTAGCAGTCAATTTTTTCACAAATTCAAAAGAACCATCAGTAGATTGATCATCCACTATTATCCATTCCCGTTCAGAATATGTTTGAAAAACAACGCTTGCAAACGTTTGCTGACTTGATTCCTTTGAGTTAAAAAGGGTGCAATATTGAAACAATGTTTTGGATTATAAGCCAAAAACGAACAAGTAAATATAATTTGTGTTGTTATTTTTTAAAAATCTTTCTTCTAAGTGACACCAAGTGTTTTGCAATTTGTTTGAAGAAAAACAATAAAGGAATAGAAGAAATGTGTACTCTAGGTATTAAAAAAATGTTAGGAGCAAAAATACTTTTGTATGGATTAAATCCGCCAAAATCAAAGAAAGTTACTCCCATACTTTTAAATTGTTTAATTGCTTCCCAGCGAATAACGTGGTTCATATTGGTTTTCTTTTGAGATGTAAAAGAAGCGCTTCCAAAAGATAACGCATAATCTCTATACACAAAATATATAGCTGTTCCTATCTCTTCGCCTGTAGAGGTGTTAATGGATTTATAACAGACAATATTATCCTGATATTGATTAAAAGATTCGAAAAGAGACACTACCTTTTCAAGACTGTAAAATGGCTTTAATTTTTGCAGAGCAAAAACTTCAATTAATTCATCATAGTATAATTTAACAAATTCATTGTTTGGAGCTGCTTTGACAACATCTAAATCATGATGCTTATAATTTCGTATTTTTTTTCTAAGTTGCTTCGGAAGTTTATTAAACAACGTTTCCTCGTCTTCCCTGAGATCGTAGTTCATATTTTTTATAACTTCATAAGTGATTTTATTATTTTTTAATTCTTCCAAAGAAATGTTTTTGTCGGTAATTTCGAAATACTTGATTTTATACTCTTTTTTAAGATACTTAAAAAGACCGCGAATTATAATCGAATAATCTTTAATCGGTTTTTCTGAATAAAAACCAATATAAGGTGTGTTCCACCCTTCAAATGGTGAGCAAAACATTTTTATGCCTAGTTTTTTAGTGATAAAACCATATGTATACACCAATTCACCATTGAAAGAAATCTTAAAAGCTAATGGAGTTCCAGGAACATTTTTAGTTAGAAAGTTTATCCAAGGTTCTGCAATAAAAATTGTTGGATTTAAAACGTTTTGGGTTAGTTTGTAAAAACAATCAAAATTTATTTCTTCTATAGCCATTTCGTAATTATTTTTTTTCATCTTTAATTAATTCCTCTATTGATAATGTCTCAATTACATTTTTGTTGTTTACCAAGAAGGAACACAATTTCATAAATGAATCTTCTCCCCACTCCCAATCGTCAGCAGGATTCTCGACAATCGAATGAAACATAATGATAAGTGTTTTGTTAGTTTCTTTATAATCATTAATAAAACGAATTAGATCCGACACTTTGGTGTGCTTTTTCACTACTAATGAGAATAATAAATGTTTATCAATTAAAGCCAACAAATTAGGTTCATTGAATTTCTTGTAGCAATGATAGAGGTGAAATAGTTTGTAAAAAACATAATTGACTTTGTTCTTAAACGAGTAGCATGACGGATTTCTTCCGCCTCTAATATATAAAATATCTTTTTCGTTTTTGTTTAAAAATAGTTTTAATTCATCTGAAGAATATTTGGAATTGGGAATTGAAAAACCATACTTCGGTTTTTTGATTCCCCATGATGATAGTTTCTTAATAGAAGTCAAAAAATCATCGACTTCCATAACATGTTTATCACCATGAGATGAAATATCCATATTATTGTCATGCATTTCTAAAAGATGCTCTTTAGAAAGAGACTTTCTATCATTGCCGAAATCATTTGAAATGTACGTGCCATCGATAAAACCAGTCGCAATATGAAATGATGCATTCAAATTTGCGTTTTTTAGTATTTTATATGCAGCGAAAAACGAATCAATTCTTCCGTCATCAAAAGATAAACATATCTTCATAATAATGCCGCACCTCAATTACTTTTTTCTATTATTTCTTTTATTGAACTAAGCCAATTTTTAATATCAAAATCACCAAACGGTTCATTAAGACTATTATTTCTTGTGTTGTGCAAAGATTCGATTTTATTAACATTGAAATTTGACTCAACTAGGGAAAAACAGTTGTCGTTCAAAAATAGAGAAATGTGTTGTTTAAACAAAGCCGGGTTTAAAAAGACAGAAAGACCATTCGTAAATGATTCAATAGCAACAAGAGGAAATGCTTCGTGCAAAGATGGAATAATTATTGCATCTAGCACAGAAAGTAATTCGTGCACATTTTCTTTTTGGCCCACGAAAACGCAATTGCTAGGCGCTACCGCTTTTATGCGTTTTTCATATTTCGAATCAACAAATCCACCAATAAATAAAAATGTTATTTGCGGATATTGATTGGCTTTTTTAACTAAAAATAATTGATTTTTTTCTTTAGAAATTCGTCCAACGCAGCCAACAATTAATTGTTCGTTGGAATAACCTAAATTTTTTCTCAATTCTTCTCTATTTGTTTTACTAAATAAAAATTTGATAGAATCTATGCCATTGTAAAGTGTCAAATCAGCCCTTCCCATAAACATAAATTTATTGCATTGCTCTGAAACGGCTATTTTGAAACCTATTTTTTTAAATACTTTTCTACCAATATTGTGTATTACTTTTTTAAAAATATTTGCTGTATGGGCATTGTGACCGTGTATCAACACTTTGCACTTTGCTTTTTTTAATTCATTAAGAAGAGGCCAATTGCAATAAGAAGATAAATTCACATAAAGAATATCGTCGCGGTCCAAATTATTAATTATTTTTTTTAAAGATTCTTTGTATTTAAATATTTGTTTTTTTGGTTGAATTGTTCTAATTTCAACCCCTTTTTTTAGATATTCTTCTTGGAAGGCTATTCTCTCATAGCAGGTTACAATGGTAATTGATCTTCTTTTTTCAGCAGATAAATCATTAATGAGATAATTCATCATCAGCTCAATTCCACCTCTAACGCTATCAATACCAAAAATATAGATTCTATTCATTTTCAATCACCTCACAGTATTTTGAAATAATTGCTTTTTGATCGAATCTATTCGAATTTGCGATTGCGGCTGTTGTTAGGCGTTCGCAGAGTTCATCATCATCAGATAAACGAGCAAGTTGGGACGCAAAACTTTCATAGTCTTGTCTTTTATATAATAATCCATCAGTTTCATCAGTAATAATATCTTCAACACCAGGCCAATCACTAGACAAGCATGGGATTCCTAAAGAATAACATTCTAACAAAGCATTAGACATTCCTTCGAAATCGCTAGTCATCACAAAACAGCGGTAATCAATTATTGTGTTATGGATATTTGGCAATGGGTCTTTAATAATAATATTTGAAGGACATTTGGTTTTCGATATAAGGGCTTGGATAGCACCTTTATCTTCTCCTCTTCCGTAGATCTCCAAAAAATATTCAGGATGGGTTTCATGGAATAACTCGAATCCTTTAATTAAAATATCTTGCCTCTTTTGATTAATTAAGAGTCTTGATAATGTAAATATCTTTTTCTCGCAAAAATTACCATGTTTGATAATTGTTATTGATAAAGGGTTTGGAATAACAACTCCTTTGTTTCTGATTCTTTTGTGAAAGCATTTTTTCTCGTGTTGAGTTTGGAAAATAATACTTTTGACGTTTCTACATAATACTTCGGTTATGAAATTCACAAACCTGTTTCTTACTTTAGATTTAGGGTCGCTAATTTCTCGGATGGTAATTCTTTTTGAATATTTCGGAGCAAAAAAGGAAACCATAGATCCTATCTTAAATGTCATACAAAGAATTGAATCTGGCCTATATTTTTTAGTATTCTCTTTGATCATTTTTTTCCAAATTCCAATTGATTTAATTTTTTGTTTCGATGGATTGTTTTTGCCATAAAAAGGAACTACATTCACCTTTTCATTTAAATATTGGAAAGTATTATTGCCTTGCTCTTTTTGCAACAAGGTTAAAATAACAACATTCCATTGTTTGTCGGCAAAATGGTTAGCAATAAAACAGGTTATTCTTTCCAAGCCACCAGTACCCAAAGATCCAGTAACAATCATTAAAGTTTTCATTTATTTCTTCCCTTAAATACTTTTATGTATTCCGATGACGCCCTATCAATAGAAACCATTTTTAAGTTTTCTACATAATTCTCTTCTAAAAGATCATTAATCGTATCTATTCTATTAAGAAATGACACCATACTTGTATACAGGCTATCTTCCAATTTTGAATCATAGGCAATTAATTGTCCATTTTTACTATTTACCACATCGGGTATTCCACCAACAGAAGTGGCAATAACAAAACTTCTTGAAGCAATGGCTTCGTTAATAACAATCGGATTTCCTTCATAAGTTGATGGCAAAAGAAGACATTTAGCATTAGTAATAAATGGGGAGACATCTTCAATAAACCCTTTAAACTCAACGCCAGGAATGTTGTTATCTGACACATATTGCTTGCACCAAGAAAGCAATGGACCTTCCCCTATCATCACCAATGTAGACGAAGGATGAACATCCAATACTTTTTTGAAACAGGAAAGAATTATTTTGGTATTTTTCAGCTCAATAAATCTTCCAATAAAAATGAAATCTATGTTTCTTTCCCCTAATGATGTTGATACGGAAAAGTGATTTGTTGGAACACCATTATAGACAACTTCTACATAGGAAGGATCCAAACGATAATAATCACAAATGGATTTCTTGATTGTTTGAGATATAGCAACAGGAAAGATATTTTTCCGCTTAAAGAGCATTTTGTAAAGAATATTTTTTGGTGCGCTCTTTTTGCCAACAACAGAGGTGTTGATCAAAGTATGGAACGTATAAAACGTTTTTATTTTTTTGAATATTCCAGAAAGCCAAATTGTGAGAATAGAATCTAAGTGAGAATGGATAATATCAGGTTTAATAGATTCAATAAGTTTTTTAAGTTTTTTAGCACATTTTAAATCTATTCCTTTTTTCTTTTCTAAAAAGAACATTTTGATTTTGCTTTGTTCCATTAAAGTTTTGACGATAGGATTGTCTTGTTTTGTATAAAGAGAAATTATGAATACTTCATCGCCTTCGGTTACAAAAGAATTAGAAAGATCAATCAAAAATCTTTCAGCACCACCTAAAGGATATAAACAAGGAATCACTTCACATATTCTCATTAGCAAACCACCTCATAAAAAATATCCTTAGGTTTATTAACAATCTTTTTTGCTTTGTTGAATGCAGAGAAAACAAAATCATTTTCTCCAGATAAGACAATAATCAAAGGAATAAGAATTGATTCGATTTTCGAATTAAAAATTACTAAGAAAAATTGTATCAAAAATAGATAACTGCCAAACAATACAATGAAAGCCTTCGTCTTTTTTGAAGAGCTCTTCAATTGAATGAATGGGAATAAAATTAGTATTTCTTCAGCTATCAAAGCAAAGATTCCATAATCAGCACCGATTTCAGCAATATTATTATGAGCCATAATTTTGTAGTTACTAACCACACTGTTATATCCATTTCCAAATAATGGTGATTCAGCAAAAAGTCTAAATCCATACATCGCAGCGCTAAATCTTCCGATTGTTGAGGAATCAATTCTATAATCGCCAGCCCCGAAAAGAGATGAAATAATTGATAAAATTCTATTTTTTATTGGGCTTAAAGCAGAGACTGAGGATAATAATACAAAAATAACAATAGCAATGATACTAAAGCCCACAATAATAAGTGGTTTAACTTTCTTCTTAGAAATGGCAATTAAAAAACAAATTACAATTACAAAAAGAAGCAAAATGTTAGAAATTGAACCAGTCAAAATTAAATAATATGAACTTAAAACAGAGATTACCGCCACAATGGTTATAAGCGTTTTTCTTTTGAAAGCATATATGTAGTAGCAATTAATTAAAAAAGCGAACATTATATGTCTAGCAACATCGTTTTGATTTCCAAAGTACGCTCCAATACGATTGGATAAATTTGGGCGTACAATCGCCATAAATTCAATGGCTGTAAAGAATAACAAAAATAGCCAGGAAGCAACAAGAAAACCCATTAGATATATTTTAATATATCGTTTATTAGCAGAGAACCAAACATATGAAAATATTGATAACAAACCCATCAAAATAGGAGTTCTTGGAAAGTCATTAAACCCATTAACAAGAAAGCTTGTAAGCATGCAAAGCAAAATAAGCGAAGCACAAATTGCAAAAATGCCAATTTGAGGTACTATTTTGTTAAGAATCATATAAACTAATGAGCTGCCAATAAAAACGGCAACCAAGATAATATTGATGTAGTTAAATGGAGAAATGGCATCAAGTGTTAGTGAAATAAAGCACACCATCACAAAAGAGATGAAATTAATAATGGCAAGCAGATGACTAGAAAAAGACACCGAAAAATACTTTTTCAGTAAATGGTTAATTTTTTTCATTCAACAACATCTCCTTTTTTCTTGATAAACAAAACTGTAAAAACGATGAGAACCATCACCAAATAAACGGTGGTAGCAATCATGACTAATGGATTGAAAAATGCATAAATGTTTTTAGTGTGCCATATGGATCTTACAACGAAAGAGATGATTAAAAGCATAATAGGTGTGGTTGTTAACGGAATGAATGACGACACCTCAGTCAAATTCCGTTTACTAAAGTAAGCGTAAACTGCAAAAATTAAATAATCGATAGAACAAAAAACAATACCAAGAATGGCTAATCCATAGTTTTCTTTAGCATTAAAAAACACATTAGTAATATTATTTGAATTAGGAACTTTTTGTGTGCCGCTTTTAGATGAATAATAGATTGTCGCTTTGACATCGTCAGCTTTAAAAACAGTCTTATAATTAGTTGCCATTGTCAATGTTTCATCGAGCATATATCGTTTTGGTTGAAATTCACAAAACACTGTAGTGTGTAATTCCTTATTCAAATCAGAAAAATGCCCATAATTAGAGACAAAACAAAAGCCCTTAAAGAAAAGGTCGAGTATTTTACCAGTATTTAAATCATTGTATTTAAATTGTTTTTCAACCATATGTCTTTCATTAAAGCCATTAACATGGAAAATGTTAGCAATTTTATATTTAAATGATTTCGTTTCGTTGCCTAACGAAATGCTATTTAAAGAATCGTTAGTCAAAAAATCATCGTAAGTATATTCTGGATAAAAATTATCAATTATGTAATCAGCATAATAATCAGGAATATATATAAAACCATCGAAATTACTGCTGTCATAGTAAAGCTCTTCTTGACGGGGTCTATATTTAAAAATATTTATGCAAACGGTTTCTAGTCTTAATAATTCTGCATCATTTGAATAGTTTCGCCCACTTACCACACATGTTGAAAAAGGCATTTTTTCGCCATTAAAAAGAGTATCGAAAGAGGCAACATCAGAATTGTCGGAAATTGTCATTAATTTGGTCGAAGTTCCAGAAAAATTCTCTGAATATGTATCAGAAAAAATAGTTTCTGGAATATTATTTTTCTTTTCGCCAGTAATGTCTATATTGGCATAACAGTATTGTGCACCATTTTGTTTACATTCATTTGCAAAAAAAGATAATTCGGAGCTTTTTTGAACATAATTTAGATTTGAAAACACAAATCCACATGGAACAAAAACAATAATTTCAATTAAAGGAATTAGAAACTTAAAAACCGTTTTTTTATTCATTTTCTCGTTCCATCCTTTCAATGCGTTTTTGTATAGTACCAAAAATTTTCGTAATTAATTTATCAATAGATAATCTTTCAGAAGCGTTTAAGCCAATAAAGCAAACGAAAAGAACGTATGAAATCGCAACTATTAATGCTTTTAACAAAAACATAATCCAAGAAGAATCTGGGAATAACTTATAAATAACAACACCTATCACTATCGTAAAAATAATCGGGATTATAAACGATAGGTATGCACTTCCAAAAAATGAAAATGGATTGATTTTCAAATATTTATAAAAGCATATATCAAACAATATTGTTCTCGTGACAAAACCGATGCAAATTCCCAAAGAAACTCCAACAGCCCCCCAAACATAAGCAAGACTAATTGAAGATGCGATTCCAACCACAAGAGAAGCTAATGTTGACAAAGCACAAGAACGAATCTTTCCAATTGCTGCCATAGCATTTTCGGCAGTTTGCAAGGGGTAGAAGAATAAAGCAGGTAAGCATATTGCTAAAATGCAATAATAAGAACGACTATACCCATCTCCAACCCACAAATAGATAAACTCTTTTCCACAAACAAACAAACCAACAAGAATCAAGGAAAGGATTAGAACTTGAATTCTGGCAATTTTTATATGGAACTTTTTAAAATCTTCTAATGAATTTGTATAATTATCGCCATTTGAGAATAGGATTCTAGAAATAGATGGATAAAAAATTGAACCAAATGCTGTTGCGAAAAGAGAAACATAAGATTCTATTTGAATGGCAATTGAAAGAATAGCTATCTCTGCAGATCCATGAGCTTGCTGCGAAGTAAAGCCCAAAATAGTTGGTGTGAAAGAAACAAGAACAACTCTACCGAAAGAGTTAATTGCTGCCCATAATGAGAAAGATATTACTTCTTTGAAAATCTTTTTGAATTCTTCAGCTTTCAATCTTGTGAAAAAATGACATGGCGTTTTAATTTTAACAAACAACAATTTTAGAAAAACGCTTATAATGCCATGCAATGCATAACAGGACGTGAGGAAATATAATCCAAGATTGTTTGCTAAGACAATAATAGTTGTGATTATAAATATAAGTTTTGAAATAATATCAGCTATTTTTGTTAAGAATATCTTATCGTATGCAACAAGCATCCCATTCACAATAGAGAATGGAAAAGTCAAAACGCTATATCCAGCAACAATAAGAAACACTATTTTAAAAGATTGAATTTCCGATTCAGTAAACGAAGTATATATTTTATCTAAAAATATAAAGGTTATTGAAAAAGCAATTAAAATAATAACTGATAATATCAAAAAACAAACAAACACAACTGAAATAAGTTTGTTAATTTCTTCCTGTGAAGAGGTAACTCTGTATTTTGAAATAAACTTAGTAACAGCTGTTCCAAGACCCAAATCAACAATAAACATCGTTATCAATGAAGATGCGGCAGTATAAAGACCATAATTGGATTGCCCAATGCTTTTTATGATGAAAGGAACTAAAAGGAAACCAGAAATAATATTTAAGGCAATTAAAAAATAACTAAGAAAAATTCCTAGTTTCAATTCTTTGTTGGTTTTTGTACTATCGCTACCTTTCATTATTTATTCTACTTCTTAAAATCCGCATACCATTCTGCAAATTGTTTAAGACCTTCTCTTGAACTTGTTGATGTTTTATATCCGAAGTCTTTTTTCTAGTGTACTTGTATCTGTGTATGTAATTGATACATCGCCTACGGCATAGACTTTATTGCCTTGGGCTGCAATAATAGAATTGCTTAACACAACGTATCCAGTACCAGTAACATAAATTTTCATACTATCTGCCTTTTACTGCTCCAAACATTTTCAAAATGGTGTATCCAAAAATGCCAACATCAAAAAGAAAATTCATTCTTTTCGCATATTCAGAATCCCAATAAGCTTTAAACTCTGGGTCATGTTCTCTTTTCATTTTGATTTGAGCCCAACCAGAAATTCCTGGTTTTACATCATATGCATTTGGTTTGTATTTTTCTCTGCATTCTCTAAGGAATTCTTCGTTATGAGCGGATCCTGGTCTTGGACCTATGAATGCCATTTGGCCAAATAAGATATTGAATAATTGTGGAGATTCGTCAATTGAAGTTTTTCTAAGGAATCTACCAAATTTTGTATCCATGCCACGTTGAGTTTTCTCATCCATGTCCGATGGAGCAAGATTTGGATTTGCGTCCATCTTCATAGATCTAAACTTCAACATCTTAAAAACTTTTTTATGCTTTCCATATCTTTCCTGTGCGAAGAATGGATGTCCTTTTGTGACTATTGCATTAACAGGAATGATCCACCACCAGAGCAAAGAAAAACAAACAATGATTCCAACGATGGAACCAATGATTCCGATTAACCTTTTAAATGGCAAATAGATTAATTGCTCTTTTCTCATAATATAAGCATAAGATAAATACTAAATCATTTTTTGATTTATATATTTATCAGTTTTTATATCTTATCTTATTATTTTTTGTTTAACAAATATTAAATACAAAAAAGTCTCAACTTAATAAGTTAAGACTTCCATTATTGGTGGTGATAAAACATCTAAGAATAATGCTTAATTATCAGAAGGTGATGACTCTTTGAAAATTTTGTTATAAATAAAATTATATGCTATAGCATATAGATTTGCCATAAGTATAGAGAATTTTGATGTTAATCGATGTATTGATTCTTTATAAATAACCGCTAAAAGGAAACCGCATATGAACATAAATGAGCCACATATCAGCATATAAACAATTGCTAGCTGTTCTCCATAAGTTGATAGACAGTAATTGTAGAAGTTGACTCTAGTTATTGTTCTTAATAAATAGTTCTCATGAATCACATAGACAAATAGTGAGCAAGTACTCAAATAAGATATAAACTTGTTTTGAAAGTTCATTTTTGCAAATATATTGAATAAGCAGATTAATGGCAATAAAAGAACTGGACTAAGTAAATTCATAATCCAAACTTGTTCAAGATATGGGTTTCTTCTAGCGAGGTAGAAAAAGAGGAAATAAAGAAGATAAGCAAAAATAATACCTCCGATAAAAAGAATTAAGTTTAATTTCTTTTTCTCATAGATATTTGGTGTGTGCCATTTGATGAATGCCACTATCGCTAAAATGTAGAAGAAATGTAATAATTCTGAACCTAAAGGCATTAAATAAACTAGTGATAAAAGACCATAAGTTAGAACAGCTAATACGATTAAGAGGAAATGAGCTTTCTTGGAAAGATGTTTTAGACCTGCCACCACCACTGGAGCAAGCAAATAGAAGACAACATAGCATGGAATAAACCAGTTCATGCGAAACACATCTGGAAAGATTTGATGAACGATTGTTTCTGGATCAAGCTCTTGACCGCCAATTAAAAAGCCAATCAAGATACCTATCGATATAATCGATGAGTCAATCAAAATATTGATTGCTTTCTCTCCTCTACTCTTCCTTGAATCAACAAGGAAATAACTAGAGCAGATGACAAAAAGGATATTCCCAATAGTGCCAAAAGGAACGACTCCAACTGAAACGATATTTGAGATATTAATTCCAGAAAAATCAACCATCCACCTCAGTGTTTGATTGGCATGGAAAATGCAGATTAATAAAATCGCAATTATTCGTAATAGATCAATTCCAGAAAACCTAACTTTGCTGTTAGGAGTATTATTTGCAACAACAACTTCTTCCATTTTAACGACAATGTATTAACAACTTTTTTATGGAAATTTATTAAATTTGGTGGAGATAACAGGACTTGAACCTGCACGGGTCGCCCCACTAGATCCTAAGTCTAGCGCGTCTGCCAGTTTCGCCATATCTCCAGGGGCAAAAATATTTTATAAAAATAATTTATTTTTTCAACTATTTATTGTGACACTTATGAGAGCCATCATGTTCTTCATAGTCACAATCCCCATCACATTCTCCACCACAATCGCAGTTTTCATCCCCATGATTATGATGACAATGCCTATATCCAGTTAGACTATATTGCCCGTCTTTATAGTCGATAACAACATCATCGAAGTTATCTTTAATATCATCATTGATGTGGACTTTGATACCATCGATAACTTCATAAGGTACTCCAGAAAGAATTGCCATTGATAGTTCACCATCGTGTGGGCAATGTCCTCTTTTAATAAAAGCAAAAGAAAGAACATCTTTATTTAGCTTTTTAAATAGTAAATTTAAATTCTCTTTTGCGGAGTCACTTATCTTCATATTAATTAATTACTCCACGAGTAACGTCATAGTTAATATCATATTCTTTATCATGAAGAGAATATTTGATATTAATTATCTTATTAGATGTGGAATATGATAATACTTTTCCATTTTTAAATATATCTAAAGCTTCATCTAAGATTTCATTCTTAGATTCATCATAAGTCGCGATATCATCGCTAGTCATAAGGACAGAACCAAATAAGGCATTTAACTTTGTTAATGCTATTCTTTGTTCTAGAGATAAAGATATATTTTCATCTCTAAGAAGGAATACATCTGGGTCATTATAGAATAGATGTTCATTAAAGATAGATCTAAAGATAGTGTTTTGTAGAGTTACTTTAGTAGATGGTCTTTCTCTATGAAATAATTGCATCACCCAAGAATCATTAAATGAAAGTGATACATCTGGTCCAACTCTAAGATAATCAAAGTTATTAAGTGAAGAGATGATGTTCGCTCCACAACCAAGGACAAGTTTATCTTTAAGGATTTCTCTAAGGAAAGCATATGCTTCATTTTGAATCATAGCTCTAGATTTACCTTCATAAGTAGGTAGAGCAATCGCATATAAGAAATCTAATTTAAAGAAATCAAAACCCATATCCATATAATGGGTAATTACTTTTCTTACATAATTCATTGCGTCTTTGTTATAAAAATCTAAAGCATAGAAACCTGACCAGTTTCCACCCGCGAATACTGGTTTTCCTTTTTTATCTTTTTTAACCCATTCTGGATGTTCTTTTAAAGTCTTTGAATTTCTTTCTGAAGCAAAAGGCGCGAGCCATATACCGGCTTTATATCCTTTCTCGTGAATCTTTTTTACAATTGGTTCTAATCCATTTGGGAATTTATTTTTATCTACATCAAGCCAATCCCCTACAAATGTTTCAAATCCATCATCAATTTGGAAAACATTAAACCTGGAATCTAAAGCATCTAAATCTCTAAGAATAATTTCTTCATTGATATTTTGATAATAGTTATACCAAGATGTATATCCAAATATCTTTTCTTTCTTTGCTAATAATGGGAAGTCTTTATAGAAGGAAGATAATCCTTCTTTAAAAGAAGAGAAGAAATGATAATCAAAGATTTTGATTTCTTCATCTTTTTTAAGAGTTATCCCTTCTAACATAGAAGTTAGATAGATCTTATCTTTTTTATTTTTAATAAGTTCGATTAATAAATAGGCATTTTTATAGTTAAGGTTATATATGAATGATTCATATTTACCTTTTGAATAAAAAACATCATATCCATGTGATCTATTAATTGAATATTTATAAAAGGTAGAATCTCCATATTTATCCATTCCAAATTTCTTAACGATTAAATGAGGAGATTTTTTGATATTACGAAGTCTTTCTTTTAAATGAAATTCTTTGGTGTCTGTCCAAGATTGATATCCATTTAAAAAATAAACATCTTCTTTATTTAATTTAAAAGGAATCTCTTCTTTAGCGTTTAATAAAGTAATATTAGATTTAGCTAAAATAGATACTTCTTTATGAGATCCATTTTCTTTAGAGATAAAAGAAATATCTTCGTTATCTTTGCATGTAACGAACTTCTTTCCTTCTTTTAAATATTCTAGATACATAACCTTCTCCTATATATCATTTATATATTTACGTACATACGTGCACGTAAAGACATAACTATATAAAGGATAACAAAATACGTTAAAACTATCTATAAAACAAAAAAGACACTCTTACGAGTATCATCTGAGAGATAATGGTGCCTTCTATCGGACTTGAACCAATGACCTACCGCTTACAAGGCGGTTGCTCTACCAACTGAGCTAAGAAGGCATTTCTCTCTGGTGGGCGCTACAGGGATCGAACCTGTGACCTCTTCCGTGTGAAGGAAACGCTCTCCCAACTGAGCTAAGTGCCCTTCTAAGAGGAATAGTTTCCCTCTAATAAAACTGCCCGAAGGCAGATTATTAATTAAATGGTGGATCTTAATAGACTTGAACTATCGACCTCACCCTTATCAGGGGTGCGCTCTAACCAGCTGAGCTAAAGATCCATATATGCGCTTATAAACGCTTAAATACTATACAATAGTAAAAAATTATTTGCAACAAAGAAAAGTAAGCAAGAAAAAAGAGTCCCAAGAAGAGACTCTTTAGACTTCCAAATAGATTAACGTTTGGAGAATTGTGGAGCACGACGTGCAGCTTTAAGACCGTATTTTTTACGTTCTTTAGCACGAGCGTCACGAGTGACAAGGCCAGCAACTTTTAATGTCTTTCTATCAACACCGGCTTCAAGTAAAGCACGGGTTAAACCAAGACGAATTGCACCTGCTTGTCCTGTAAATCCACCGCCCTCGACAAAGGCTTCAACATCGAACTTACCAGCGTTACCGGTAACTTCAAGTGGTTGAGAGAGGTCCATAACAAGTGTGGCATATGGCATATAGTCACTGACATCGCGTCCGTTGACTGTGATTTTACCTTTACCAGCAGTTACGTAGACTCTCGCTACTGAGGATTTACGACGACCAGTGCCGTAATATTGAGCATTTTTATTAGCCATCTTTATTTCCTCCTATTTCTTCCAAGCAAGAACTTCAGGTTTCTGAGCTTCATGCTTATGATCTGGGCCTTTGTAAACAAAGAGCTTTTTGGCAATTTGGCGACCAAGTGGGCCTTTTGGAATCATGCCCCAAACTGATCTTTCAACCATTTCTTCTGGATACTTTTCAAGCATCTCACCCGCTGTACGGGTACGGAGGCCACCATTGTATCCGGAGACGTTGTAATATTTTTTGTTTTTGAGTTTATTATTACCAGAGAGAGCAACCTTTTCAGCGTTAACGATAATGATGTAATCACCGCAATCGACATGTGGAGTGTAGATTGGTTTGTCTTTACCCATTAATTTAACGGCGACGAAGGAAGCAAGACGACCGAGTGGAATGTTTGTTGCATCGATAACATACCATTTGCGGACGATTTCTGCTGGTTTTGCGATCGTTGTTTGACGTTGCATTTAATTTCCTCCTAATTCAAGCAATAATCTTACCGGGACTATTGTTTTAATTGTGCCGAGTGAGATTATATATTTTATATAAAAGCAAGTCAAATGGTTTTTGTTATCTATCTTTGAAAATAGATAAACCAAAAATTATATTATTATGATTTAATCATAGATTAACTAATCGTATGCTTTTAAAGCTTTACATAGTTTCTTATATTCTTGTTTTGCAAGCTTTAAATCGCTCTTAATTCTTTTATAGTCTTCACTTAATTTTATTTGTGCTTTTGCTTCATCGCTTCCAAGCATACCGAGATATTCAGATATGATTTTGTCTTGTTCTCTTCGTTTACGATATACATAGGATGATGAACCAACTTTACTAATAAAAATTGTTCCTCGTGGTAAGGAAGATAAAAGCTGCTTATAACTTTCAATGTTATTAGCTAGTCTTTCTTTTTCTTCTCTTAAAACACTTTCAACAATACTCATACTATTCAATTGTACATCAAATTCATTTTTAATCGCAATTTGTTGTATAAAAATTCGCCAACTACTAACTGTTGATTTTATGGATTATTTACCCTATAATTTAATTGGGTGAGATGGGGATATGTTAGAAAGGAGGGCACCATGCCCACTATATCTTCATTTTATGGAATCCTTATCATTATGCATTTGCGTGGTAAGGAACATGAACCACCTCACATCCACGCTCGTTATAGCGGTGTTGAAGCAACATTCTCTATAGATACTGGAGAAATCTTGCTTGGTATATTTCCTCAATCAGGAGCCAAACTTGTAAAACAATTCATTTTGCTTCACAAAGAAGAATTATTGGAGATGTGGAATACTCAAATATTTAAAAAACTTCCACCACTAGAATAACTATGGAAATGGCAATCAAATTAGTATTAAAAGAAGGAACAACTTTCGACCTTTATTTTTTAAATGGAAAAGTTAAAAGATATGACATCCTTTGGCTTGCCAACAAGTTTCCTCAACTTAATGCACTAAAAGATAGAACACTATTTGAACAAGGTAAACTTCCTGGTTGGGGTGGAGTTATTTGGAACGATGAATTAGATATCTCTAGTGATACTGTTTACGAAGAAGGAATTGATGTAACTAGTGAATATGATGACATTAGCAATGCTGTACTTGGTTATAAAATCAAACTTAAACGACTTGAAAAAAGACTATCTCAAGAAGAACTTGCAGAGAAAGTTGGCATCGATCAATCAGATCTATCAAAGATAGAAAAAGGCAACGCGAATCCATCGCTCAAGATGATTTCCCGCATTGCCAAAGGCCTTAATAGTAAGGCTTATATTGATATTAAATAATTATTTCAATAATAGAATTGAATCTTCATTAAAACTAATCGATTTAATTTTTGATTCATCTAATTTAGTATCTTTAGTCACTAACCAAAGAACTTTTGGAGTGTCTTCTTTTTGATTTTTAAATCTAAAGCGAACTAGATATTCAAATGGTTGTTCCACCACTTCAACATCTTTGACTTCACTAGAGAAGTCTCCTCTGGTTAAAGAGAAGTTATGAGCTCTTATTCCAATATAGGATATATCTTTTGATATTTCTTGTTTGGTTTTAAGTTCTAAACCCCATTCAGGAATATAGATGTGATGAGAGTCTTTCACTTCACATCTAACATTATTCTTACAACCGGTTAAGATAGCCGCGGATAAGTATTCTGGATTCTTAAATAATTCTTTTGTTGGTTTAGAAACAACAACTGAACCTTTATCTATAATAGATGTCTCATTAGAGAGAACATATGCTTCATCTCTATTATGAGTTACTAAGATGACATCTTTCGCGAACTTAGATAAGAATTCTTTCATATCCATTTCTAGTTTAGTTCTAAGATGTTCATCAAGTGCTGAGAAAGGTTCATCTAAAAGGATGATCTCTGGATCAGCAACCATGATTCTTGCTAAAGCAACTCTTTGAGATTGTCCACCACTTATCTCATCTATCTTATGTTTCTCAAGTCCTTCGAGTTGGAAAGACTTAATAATTTCATTAACTCTATTAATCTTTTCTTCTTTAGATAATTCTTTACTAGAATGAAGTCCAGTCATGATGTTTTGATAAACATTCATATTTGGAAATAAGGCATAGTTTTGGAACATATATCCAATATGTCTTTTTTGGGGAGATAGGTTGATCTTATTTTCTGAGTCAAATAAGACTCTTCCATTTAGTTCAATATATCCTTCATCTGGTTTAATAATGCCTGCAATACACTTAAGTGTAAGCGACTTGCCTGCTCCGGATGCGCCTAAAAGGGAACGCACTCCACCTTCATTAGAAAAATTCACATCTAGTTTAAAGGAGCCAAAGTCTTTTTTAATACGTACGATTAAACTCATAACTTCACTCCTTTCTCTTTACCTTCAAAGATGTTGATGGCGATAAGTACGACTGCAGAAATTGCAATATTGATGCCAACCCAAATTAAAGCGACAGTTTCATTACCGTTATTCCAAGCATTCGCGACAGTTGTAGAAATAGTCGCGGTTGTGTATGGGGAATAACCAATTAACATGGAAGTCGCTCCATATTCACCTAAGGCTCTAGCAAATGCTAGAACTGTTCCAGCAATAATTCCGTTCTTACAATTAGGAACTCTTATTCTCCAAAAGACATAATGATTAGATAAACCAAGTGTCTTTCCAGCATAGGCTAAATTCTCATCAAAAGATTCAAACGCTCCACGGGTAGTGCGGTACATAAGTGGGAATGCTACAAAAGCGGCTGCTAAGACCCCACCTTTCCAGTCCATGAAGAATCTAATACCCATTTCAAGAAGAAGCGCTCCAAGAGGATGTTTTGGACCAAATATCAAAATGAGAATATAACCACACACTGTTGGAGGAAGTACCAAAGGTAGAGTTAATATAACATCACATATTCCCTTTGCTACTTTTGGCAGTTTTCTAACAAAATACGCAAGAAATAAACCCGTAAAGAAAATGATTATCGTTGCGATTAGCGCAATTCTAAGCGAGTTCCATAAAGGGAATAAGTTAAAATCAGTCATTATTTCTTGTTTAAAGCCTCTACTAATTTATCTTTTAAAATGCTAAATGAAGTAATCGCACATGGATTACCATCAGGTACTGCTAAAGCTACTTTATTTTCAAGTAGATCGATTCTAGTTTCGTGATAGATAAGATTCTTATCTTCATTATCTAAAGCATTCATTTGCTTTTGACCAGCAGATATAAATAAATCACAATCTCCTACCGCGCCATTTTCAATTTGAGTTTGAAGAGCACCGGAAGAGCCATAATTCATAGTTAATGTTATATTGCTATGACTTGCTTCATAAGTAGACTTAATAGAATTAAGTGTTTCAGTTAAAGATGCTGCTGCATATATTTTTAATTCAACATTTCTTTCAACTTGAGCAGTTTCACTTTTAGCTTCACTTACTCTAGAGAAGCCAACACTTTCAAATACACTTAAAGCTGCTTCACTTTGTAAATATGAAAGAAATGAAACTGAAGCATCATAATTTGAAGATAACTTTGTTACTGCAGCAGGATAGATAACTTGCCCACACATTTCTTTGGTGGCAGTATCCACGACTTCAAGCTTTGCAGAAAATGCATCAGTTTGATAAATAATACCTGCTGAGACAAGTGATTCTTTGACTTGGGAAGTGACTTCTTTAACGTCTTTACCATAGGTAATTAGACCAGCATTTGCTAACTTAGCTTCATCAAGTTCAAAGTACTTGAGAATCTTTTGGGTATATTGCCCAACTGGAACACCCTCTCCACCCATCGCTAAACAGGTGAATTCTTTTGCACCGCCACAAGAAATAAGTAATGGTAATAATGAAATTAAAGTGACACTTTTTTTCATTTATTTATCCTTTCTTGCGCAGTTTGATACTTCTCCTCTAAGAAGTCCAATCGCATGAGGCATAGCATCCATAAATACATCCATCGACTCCATACATGCTTTTGGAGAACCTGGAAGATTAATAATTAATGTTTTCTTTCTTATAACAGACACTCCTCTAGAGAGCATCGCATGTTTTGTATATTTCATAGATTCCGCTCTTATAGCTTCAGCTATTCCAGGAGCGTCTCTATCTTTAACCGCTAAAGTGGCTTCTGGAGTTTGATCTCTCATAGAGAATCCTGTTCCTCCAGTAGTAAGCACTAAATCAATTTGTCTTTGATCAGCGAGTCTCATTAACTCTTTCTTAAGTAGATTAGGTTCATCAGGAAGAAGAATTTGTTCCACTACTTCATAGCCTTCGTCTTTTAGACGTTTAGCGATAGTAGGTCCACTTACATCTTCTCTTTCTCCTTTAAAGCCAGCATCGCTTAAAGTGATAACTGCTGCTTGAAATGGGAAAGGTGATTCTCTTTCAATCTTATTTATTTCCATATCCGGTTTAAGTTCTCCTTCCTTAAGCACACGAGCAAATACTCCTAAGCGAGGCATGATGCATTCGCCCATCTTGTAAAAGATTGCGCAATGATCATGACAAGATTTACCAATCTGAGTTACTTCAAATAAAACAGAACCAGCTTTTAGCTGTTCCCCTACTTTGATATTTTTTAAATCAATACCTTCAGTAATTATGTTTTCACCAAACGCTCCAAAGGAGACATTCGCGCCTTTTTTATTAAATTCATCAATATCTTCTTTGGCTAAAAAGGATACTTGACGATGCCAATTACCGGCATGTGCATCACCAACAATACCGTGATTTACTTTAAAGAAAGCTTTATTAACTGCTTCTTTTTGTTCGCCTTTTTTAGAAGATGTACAAATTGCAATTATCTTTCCCATATTAAAATTTAAAGTCTCCTGATTTTCCGCCATGCTTCTCAACTAGATGGATATCTTTCATGACCATTCTTTTATCAACAGCTTTGCACATATCGTAGATAGTAAGTAAGGCGACACTTACCGCAGTTAACGCTTCCATCTCTACGCCTGTTTTGCCATCACATTTAACATTAGCGATGGCTTTAAAGCCATTATCAAGAACTTCAAATGTTACTTTTGCGTTATTAAGGGCAATGTTATGACACATTGGGATTAAATCAGATGTGCGTTTTGCCCCCATAATACCAGCGACTTGCGCGACGCTTAAGACATCACCTTTTTTATGCTTTTTTTCAATGACCATATCAAAGCATTCTTTAGACATGAAAATACTTCCTTCAGCAATAGCGACTCTAGAAGTTATATCTTTATCTCCAACATCGACCATAAAAGCATTCCCGTTATTATCAATATGAGAAAACTCTGCCATATTAGTGACCTCCTTTAGCAAATCCACAGTTAGGGAAGGTACAGACTTCACAGTTAAGACAAAGTCCACCATTTCCAAGTGAAGACATATATTCTTTTGTTATTTTGATATCTGCAAGTATTCTAGGAAGAGCGATATCAAAGATAGTTCTTTTCGCATACATCACGCATCCTGGTAAACCAAGCACTGGTCGGCCATCTTTAGTATAACTAACTAAAAACATTGCTCCAGGAAGAACAGGCGCTCCATAAGTGATGATATCCACTCCAACATTTTTAATAGCTAAAGGAGTTTTATCATCTGGATCAACACTCATTCCACCTGTGCATAAAACCATATCAACACCTTTAGAAAGCATATTTAATATGGCTTCTGTAATTTTTGTGTGGTCATCACCTAAGATGACATGTTCTTTAAGTTCACAACCAAAAGCTTTTAATTTAGCTTCAATAACAGGGGTGAAAGCATCTTTAATTCTTCCCGAGAATACTTCGCTTCCCGTTGTAACTAAACCATAGGTTTTCTTTTTTAAAGGTACTACTTTCATAATAGGTTTATTACCTACTAAATCTTTCACCTTTTCCATTTTCTCTTTTTTGATTACTAAAGGAATGATGCGAGTTGCAGCTAATTTGTCACCTTTTTTAACAATAAAGCCACTTGCTCTAGTAGCAATCATCATCTCTCCAAACGAATTAACTTTATTCAATAAATCATTATCAACGAGAAATAAGCCATCTATAGCGGCAGTTAATTCTATCTTTCCTTCACTAGGTTCACTAGCAAGCATATTATCATTTCCACATAAATCTCTAAGAATAGCTGCCGCGTCATTTTCATGAAGCATAGATTCATCTTTCTCAAAGATATAAATATGTTCTTTACCTACACTAAGTAAGACAGGAATATCTTCTTTTTGGATAATATGACCTTTTTTAAAAACTGGTCCTTTAAATTTTCCAGGAATAATTTGGGTTATATCGTGGGCAAGGACTTGGCCCACAGCATCTTCTACTTTAATAACTTTCATAACAGGCTTTATTTTAATAAATTAAAAAATCTTGTCAAATTAACGTCTTGGCGAACTTTGTTCGCTGTGCGCGCACCCGCGCGGCTATTTACCTTGAATAGCGCACCCACGTGCGAAAATATTTTTAAAAATATATATTTTCCTTAATTTTGTTCTAAAATAAGGTAAATAAAGAGGTAAAACTTATGGCAAAGAAAGTTGAAAAGAAACCAGCAAAGAAAGCTCCTGCTAAAAAAGCACCGGTTAAGAAAGCCGCTCCAAAAAGCGATGGTAAATTCTATAGTGTTTCTAAAAACGCTGAATCTGGTAAATGGGAAGTTAAACTCGCCCAAACTAAAGGTGCAGCCGGTAAGGTTATTGCAAAATTAAAAACAAAACCAGAAGCTGAAGAATACGTTGCTAAGCTTAGTGCTAATAGCGGACGTAAAGCTGTTATCCATAATTCAAAAGGCGCAGCCAAAGGCCGTGCCAAATCATTAAAGTAAGTTATTAACCTCCAATTTCGCTCATTAAGCGTTTGGAAGACGATTTCTTGTCTTGATTTAAGTGATGCTCTTTAGGTTTAAGGAGTATCGCTTTTTTTATTTCTTCTTTTAGTTCTTCGCCATGTTTATCTTTTAAATCAATTTCAAGAGAAGAATGTAGACATGGTTTAAGTTTTCCATCACTCGTAAGTCTTAGTCTTGAACATTTCTCACAGAATGAATGTGATAATGGAGATATAAGTCCAATTGAACCTCTACCGTCTTTAAATTTATATAATGATGAGACTCCATCGTCTTCAACCTTAACTAAATCAGATAACGATTCAATTACCTTGGAGTTGGAGATGAAGCTACTTCTGTCCATCTTCTCTCCTTCTCCGATTGGCATTAGTTCAATAAATCTAAATGATAAATCGTTATCATGCGCGAACTTTAAAAATGAAGGGATCTCATCATCATTAAATCCACCTATTAAGACACAGTTAATTTTGGTGTTTTTAAAGCCTTCTTTTTTAATAGCGTTAATACCTTCGAAAACATCCTCGATATTCCCGCCTCGAGTGATCCTTTTATATTTATCTTTATCTAATGTATCTAATGAAATATTAATTCTAGTTACACCTGATTCTTTAAGCTCTTTTGCATACTGACTTAGAAGCACTCCATTCGTAGTAATACAAAGTTCTTTAATCTCTGGAATTGCTGAAATTTTCCTACAAATCTCGGCTAAACCATGTCTAACAAGAGGTTCTCCTCCTGTAAGTCTAACCTTATTAATTCCTAGCTTAACTGCCTCTTTAACTATCTCTTCAATTCGTTCAATGGAGATGATATTTTCATGAGAAAGTTTCTTTACTCCATCTTTAGGCATGCAGTATATACATCTAAGATTACAAAGGTCAGTAATCGATATTCTTAGATAGTCAATTTCACGGTTAAACTTATCGAGCATAATAAGATAATAACATAAACTTTTTATTTTTATTTTAAAATGAATGGTTTATTATCATAAGGTCAAAAGGAAAGGAGAAAGAAAATGGAATTAGTAAAAAGATCTTTAAGCAAATGGATTAATGCTGCTATTTTACTCACCGTTGGTATTCTTATCATTGTCAGTGGTGTTCTTATGGGCAATGCTGATCTTGGTGATATCTTAAACGGAGACGTCCAAGATACTCTTAATGCAATTTCACTTGTTTTAGGAATTGTCTTATTGGTTGTTGGTGGACTTTCACTAATCCTTGCTGTTTGCGTTAACATCGTTGCTAAAAAGTCATTCTTAGCTGCATCATTAGGTGCTGGTGTTATTATCGCTTTAGGTATTAGCTTAGTCGTCCTTAAATATGCTGCCAATGTCATCTTCATTGTTGTTGGAGTTCTTCCATACTTATTACTCGTCTTAGGTGCTTTATTTGCCTGTGATGGAGTTTATGGTCTTGTAAGAGCTATTAAAGCAAAGGGCGGTTTAGTCTCTCCAATTGCTTCAATCGTTATTGGAGTTGTCGCTATCGTCTTAGGTGCTCTTTGTGTTGGTGATGATCCAGTCATCGCTCAAAACGTCCAACTCATCGTCTTCGGCATTGTCATCTGCTTAGAAGCAGTCTTCATGGTTATCTCAACTTTCGTTAAGACTCCAGATGTTGTCGTTGTCGTTAAAAAAGAAAACAAATAGTTGATTAATAGACAAAACAAAAGACGTCCATTAAGGACGCCTTTTTTGTTTAGCTTTTTTTAATTATCTTCTAGCAATAACACCGAAGATACCACCTAAGACAAAGAATGGGTTCCAGGCAATAACGCCTAAGACAATGAATAACACATCCCAGCCTTTGGAGGAATTCTTAGCTTTAGCAATTCTAACCATGCTAATGAGGACTAAGCAGACAAGTAAACCAATACCAGAAATTACGATTGAGATAATTGGTTCACTAACGGTGAATCCGTCAACATGACATAATGTGAGAACTGCAAACACAATCAATAATGCGTGAAGAACAAGGTCAACCCAGTTGAAGATGTTCGCGATTGTGTACATTACACGTGAAGCTCTTTCCATTTTTGTTTCTCCTTAAATTATAACTCGACGTTATGATAGACGTTTTGAACGTCTTCAAGTTCGTCTAAATTATCAAGTAATTCTTCGAAGCGAGCTTTGTCTTCTGGATTATCGATTGTAATGTATTCGTTTGGTTCCATACGAACTTCAGCTTCTTCGTATTCACTTACTCCAAGACCTGCTAAGACTTCTTTTGCTTTAGCAAATGCTTCTGGAGCGACATAGACGACGATTTCATCGTCTTCTTGTTCGACTGATTGAACGTCAACATCACCTATAATAAGAGCTTCTTCAACTTCATCACGGTTATTGCCCTTAAATGCAAGGACACCTTTTTGAGAGAAGTTATAAATAACGCTTCCTAAGTGACCACCTTTACGGATAATCTCAGTTCTCACGAGTGTGAGAGCACGATTTGGATTATCGGTTAATGTGTCAATAATGAGATAAGATCCAGCTGGACCATATGCTTCATATCTACCTTCGGCGTATGCGACGACGTCTCCGCCTTGAGCTTTCTTAATAGCTCTTTCAAAAACATCTTTAGGAACTGATTTTCCACGATATTTTTCGAAGACTGCTCTTAATGCAAGGTTAGTATTTGGATCTGGGGAACCTTGTTTCGCAGCCATATATGCTTCTTTAGAAGCACGACCATATAATGCTGATTTCATTTTACCGGTTTTTGCCATAGCGGCAGCACGGACTTCATGATGTCTACCCATAGTAATTATCTCCTTTAGGACTTTTCAATTATAAACCTATAATTAGTAAGTTAAAATGAATTTTCATTTTTTCTTATAATTGACGCGTAATAAATATAAGCCTTGTGGTTCGGCTTTATAGCTAGATATATTTCTTTCTTTAGAATCAATCATAGCTTTAACTTCATTAACAGAAAGCTTTCCTAAGCCAACTTGGAGAAGCGTTCCAACAATAAAGCGAATCATATATCTCATAAAACCATTTCCTTCAAAAACAAAGGAAACAATCTTGTCTTCTTCTTTGATATCGATATTAAAGATTTCTCTTACAAAATTATCATCATCTTCATCTTTGGAAGTGAAGTTCTGGAAGTTATGTTTTCCAACAAATAATTTGCTAGCTTCTTTAATAGCGTCTAAATCTATTTCTTTATAGCATTGTGTGACGTAGTTACGATTAAATGGGTCGTATTCTCCTATATTTAAAACATATAAATATGTTTTGCTAATAGCAGAAATGCGCGCATTAAAATCATCACTAACGCGTTCAATTGATTTAATAACAATATCTTCTGGAAGGACTTTGTTTAGTGAATATTTGAATCGATCTAAATCAGTAATTTCTTTAGCGTCAAAATGGAATGTTTGACCATAAGCGTGAACTTTGGCGTCAGTTCTTCCTGAGCCATAAATCTTAGTTGGATTATTTAAAATCTTAGAAAGTGTTTCTTCTATAACTTCTTGGATAGATAAAGCATTTGGTTGAATTTGCCAACCAGCGTAATTAGTGCCATCGTATTCCACTACACAAAGATATCTCATGCTTTTCTCCTCATAGAATCACCAATACCAGTGACGATAAAGAATGTAATTAAAAAGGCGATTGATAGAAATATCCACGCTAAGAAGGTTGGAGTCTCAAGTGTAAATCCAAAATGAGCAATGATAATTGTCGCGGACATAATTGCTCCGGAAAGAAGGAAAGTCGTACAATCAGAAAATTTCCATATCATTTTATGATATCTTGTTCGTTTTCCTTTTGGATCATAGCCTCTTGCTTCCATTGAATCCGCTAGTTCTTCGCTTCTTTGGAAAGCAGAAATAAATAATGGAATGATTAAACTAATAATCGCTTTGAAGCGAGAAGATAGTTTTCCATGTTTAAAATCTACTCCACGAGATGATTGAGCTTTCATGATTCTATCTGTCTCATCAAGAAGAGTTGGAATAAATCTAAGGGCAATAGAAATAGTCATCGCTACTTCATGAGCAGGAAATCTAAATAACTTAAGTGGAGTCATATACCATTCAAGAGCGTAAGTTAAATCAAGCGGCTTTGTAGTAGACGTTAAAACCATCGTTAGTGAAATCATAAGAACGAGTCTTAAGATAATCTTCAAACTTTGGAAAATGGAATCCCAATAGATGTTAAATGTACCAATACTAAAAGCAACGTCCACTGCATCTTTTGGAGGGATGAAAACATTG